>NZ_JBDPJM010000024.1:0-1087 GCF_039871805.1 Rheinheimera fenheensis | reverse complement strand
AAAAACAAGCTAAGCATACTTCCGAACTCAAGCGGAAGGATTGTGTAGCAAAGCACACTGTACGACACAAAACATTTTTGGGTTGTATGGTTAAGTGACTAAGCGTACACGGTGGATGCCTTGGCAGTCAGAGGCGATGAAGGACGTACTAACCTGCGAAAAGCTGTGGGAAGCCGGTAAGAGGCGTTAGACCCGCAGATGTCCGAATGGGGAAACCCAGTGAGTTTACTCACTATCCCAACATGAATACATAGTGTTGGGAGGCAAACCGGGAGAACTGAAACATCTAAGTACCCCGAGGAAAAGAAATCAACCGAGATTCCGTTAGTAGCGGCGAGCGAACGCGGACTAGCCCTTAAGCTAGATAGGTGTTAGTGGAATCATCTGGAAAGATGAGCGATACAGGGTGATAGCCCCGTACACGACAATGCTTATTTAGTGAAAACGAGTAGGACGGGACACGTGGTATCCTGTTTGAAGATGGGGGGACCATCCTCCAAGGCTAAATACTCCTGACTGACCGATAGTGAACCAGTACCGTGAGGGAAAGGCGAAAAGAACCCCTGTAAGGGGAGTGAAATAGAACCTGAAACCGTGTACGTACAAGCAGTGGGAGCACCTTCGTGGTGTGACTGCGTACCTTTTGTATAATGGGTCAGCGACTTACATTCTGTAGCGAGGTTAACCGAATAGGGGAGCCGTAGGGAAACCGAGTCTTAACTGGGCGAATAGTTGCAGGGTGTAGACCCGAAACCGGGCGATCTATCCATGAGCAGGTTGAAGGTTGGGTAACACTAACTGGAGGACCGAACCCACATCTGTTGAAAAAGATGGGGATGACTTGTGGATCGGAGTGAAAGGCTAATCAAGCTCGGAGATATCTGGTTCTCCTCGAAAGCTATTTAGGTAGCGCCTCGAGCGAATACCATTGGGGGTAGAGCACTGTTTGGGCTAGGGGGTCATCCCGACTTACCAACCCCATGCAAACTCCGAATACCAATGAGTACTACTCGGGAGACACACGGCGGGTGCTAACGTCCGTCGTGAAAAGGGAAACAACCCAGACCGCCAGCTAAGGTCCCAAAGT
>NZ_JBDPJM010000023.1:0-1097 GCF_039871805.1 Rheinheimera fenheensis | reverse complement strand
CCTGCCCGGTGCCGGAAGGTTAATTGATGGGGTTAGCGCAAGCGAAGCTCTTGATCGAAGCCCCGGTAAACGGCGGCCGTAACTATAACGGTCCTAAGGTAGCGAAATTCCTTGTCGGGTAAGTTCCGACCTGCACGAATGGTGTAATGATGGCCAGGCTGTCTCCAGCCGAGACTCAGTGAAATTGAAATTGCGGTGAAGATGCCGTATACCCGCGGCTAGACGGAAAGACCCCGTGAACCTTTACTATAGCTTGGCACTGAACATTGACCCTACATGTGTAGGATAGGTGGGAGGCTTTGAAGCGGTAACGCCAGTTATCGTGGAGCCGTCCTTGAAATACCACCCTTGTATGTTTGATGTTCTAACGTAGGTCCCTGAATCGGGATTGCGGACAGTGTCTGGTGGGTAGTTTGACTGGGGCGGTCTCCTCCTAAAGCGTAACGGAGGAGCACGAAGGTTGGCTAAGTACGGTCGGACATCGTACGGTTAGTGTAATGGTAGAAGCCAGCTTAACTGCGAGACAGACACGTCGAGCAGGTACGAAAGTAGGTCATAGTGATCCGGTGGTTCTGTATGGAAGGGCCATCGCTCAACGGATAAAAGGTACTCCGGGGATAACAGGCTGATACCGCCCAAGAGTTCATATCGACGGCGGTGTTTGGCACCTCGATGTCGGCTCATCACATCCTGGGGCTGAAGTCGGTCCCAAGGGTATGGCTGTTCGCCATTTAAAGTGGTACGCGAGCTGGGTTTAGAACGTCGTGAGACAGTTCGGTCCCTATCTGCCGTGGGCGTTGGATGATTGAGTGGAGTTGCTCCTAGTACGAGAGGACCGGAGTGAACGAACCGCTGGTGTTCGGGTTGTCATGCCAATGGCACTGCCCGGTAGCTATGTTCGGAACGGATAACCGCTGAAAGCATCTAAGCGGGAAGCCGGCCACAAGATGAGTCATCCCTTGGACTTTAAGTCCACTAAAGGGTCGTTGGAGACCACAACGTTGATAGGTGAGGTGTGGAAGCGCGGTGACGCGTTAAGCTAACTCATACTAATTGCCCGAGAGGCTTAACCATACAACGCCAAAGATGTTTTAAAG
>NZ_JBDPJM010000003.1:0-383222 GCF_039871805.1 Rheinheimera fenheensis | reverse complement strand
TCCCTAGTAGCTCAGTTGGTTAGAGCGGCGGACTGTTAATCCGTAGGTCACTGGTTCGAGTCCAGTCTGGGGAGCCACACTCACCCGCGTTTTTTCGTCAGTCTGTCGTTATTGCTATATTTCTCAGTATTTTTTTGATTTAATTAGCTTTCTATTGCGTATACCTAAACTATATTAAGCGTTAGGACAAGGAAACTAGTTATGTCTGGTGGTCAAAGCTTATGAGAATATTACGTACCCTGCTTATTAGCCAATTATTATCTGCTGTCATACTGTCAATGGCGGCCCTAGCAGTATTGGCAATCTACACTCAGCAACAACTTGAAGCCGACGAGAAATCAGCCAGGATGGCGATTGCTCAAATTCTCGAGCATCATATCACCGGTGACGGCAAAGTGCTTAGCAGACAGTTGGACCGCAGTTTCCGGCTGAAAAGTCTAAGAATAAGTCAGCTTGATAACACTATGCTGCATGAACAAAATATTAATGGCGATAAAACGCCGGTGGCGACCTTGCTGTTGGAGCTGTTTGGCACACAGTTTAAAAGCCAGTCGTTACGTAATGAGCAACAAAATGTACAAGTGACTTATCAGCTGGATTTCAGCGCCCGCCTGGCACAGTTTCAGCTGATGGTGTTAGTGCTGTTCCTGCTACCTTTTCTGATTGGCTGGCTACCCGTGCTGCTAAGTAAAAGTAGCATTACCCGCAGCTACCGCCGCACAACAACGGCCGTGAATGAGTTAATAGACCGCTTTATCAAAGATCCACAAAAGGCTGAGCCCGATTGGCAGAAAATTCCACCGGAATTTTCTGATATTAATACTGCCTTACAAAAACTGGCCAACTACACCCGTAGCCAATACAACGAAATGGCCTCCAATGCGCATCAAATTGCCGAAGAGGCTTATAAAGATCCGGTAACCGAGCTGCCTAACCGTAATCGTTTTGTGCAGTTTTATGAAGAGAATATCCGCCAGAACGACAACAATGAGTTTGGTGTATTTGCCATTACCCGTTGTACAGAATTACAAAACCTAAACCAGACACGCGGTTATCAGGAAGGCGATAACTATGTGCGCGAAGTGGCTGATCTGATTAAAAAGCTAAGCGGCACCTACAAAGATCACAAAATATACCGCTTAAACAGCTCGGATTTCGGCATTTTACTGCCACGGGTAACACCAAAAGAAGCAGAAAACTTCGCGCTACAACTGCAAAGCCGGTTAAATGAATACCAAAAAATGGCCGAGTTAGATTCTGTCGCCTATACCGGTCTGGTAACCTATGAATCTGGCAAGGCGTTGGGCGAGTTACTGGCGGTGGCTGACACCTCTATTAGCCTGGCACAGACCAAGCAGCCTAATGCCTGGCATTTACAAAAAGAGTCAGCCGGCCTGGAAATGGCCAGTGGTGGTTATGGCAACCAGAACTGGCGTAATGTGATTGACGATGTGTTAACCAATCATCGCATCAGTTTACTGGCACAGCTTATTCAGCCGTCTAACCGCTCGGCGAAAGCCTATTCAGAAATTCTGGTGCGCTTTAAAACACAGGAAGGCCAAATTCTGCCAACCGCCTCGTTTTTGGCCATGGCAGAAAAACTGGATCGTATAGTGGGGGTAGACCGTTTAATTATCGAAACGGCGTTGGTCACCATAAAGAATAAAAACTTGCAGGATCAGTATTTTGGCTTAAACCTGTCGGCGCGTTGTGTGCATGATGATCAATTTGTTATCTGGCTGGAGCGGCGTTTATTGAAAGATGCGCATATCGCCGCCAAACTGGTATTTGAAGTAACTGAATTTGGCCTGCAGCAAAACTTAAAAACCAGCAAACGCTTTATTGATATGGTGCACCGTGCCGGCGCCAGGGTCACAGTAGAAAAATTCGGTGTCGGTATTACGTCATTTAAGTTTTTCCGGGATTTAAAGCCCGACTACGTCAAGATGGACGGCAGTTACACCCGTCATATCAACGAAGATAAGAATAACCAGTACTTTATGCGTTTAATGATTGACCTGGCGCACCGCATCGGTGTGGGCGTGTTCGCCGAAAGCGTTGAGACACAGGAAGAAAAACATATGCTGGAGTCACTGTTTATCGATGGTAATCAGGGCTATTACGTCGGCAAACCGGCCCCCTTGTAAACTGTACAATAAAGCTAACAGCTGAATAGGCACCTGGGGCGCAAGCAAGCGCCCCACCTTAATACCCCTAAGCTTTATCCGGTTGTGTCTACAGCCGCTTAATTGCATAATATGGCCCTTATTTTTCCCGGGCGTAATGATGACTGAATTTCTCCTGTTGTTAATCAGTACCGTACTGGTAAATAACTTTGTACTGGTAAAATTTCTCGGGTTATGCCCCTTTATGGGTGTGTCTGGCAAGCTGGAAACCGCCATTGGCATGTCACTGGCGACGACCTTTGTACTGACACTGGCCTCGCTGTGCAGTTATCTGGTGAATCATTATTTATTGGCCCCGCTTGACCTGTTGTACCTGCAAACGCTGGCCTTTATTCTGGTTATTGCCGTAGTTGTGCAATTTACCGAAATGGTCGTACATAAAACCAGCCCTACCCTTTACCGTTTGCTGGGTATTTTTTTACCGCTGATCACCACTAACTGCGCCGTGTTGGGTGTAGCGCTGTTAAATGTGAACGCCCGCCACAACTTTATCAACTCGGTGGTATATGGCTTTGGTGCTGCGGTCGGTTTTTCATTGGTGCTTATTCTGTTTGCCGCTATGCGCGAACGTTTAGCGGCAGCTGATGTACCAGTGCCGTTTAAAGGTGCGGCTATTGGTATGATTACGGCTGGTTTAATGTCATTGGCCTTTATGGGCTTTACAGGCTTGGTAAAAATAGGATGACCCTCGTTACTGCCTTAATTGCGGTTGGCTCCCTAGCCTTATTATTTGGTGCGGTTTTGGGCTATGCCGCTATCCGCTTTAAAGTGGAAGCCGATCCGCTGGTTGAGCAAATCGATGATATTTTGCCGCAGACTCAGTGCGGACAGTGCGGCTATCCCGGGTGTCGCCCTTACGCCGAAGCTATTGCCAACGGTGATGACATTAATAAGTGCCCGCCCGGCGGCGAAGCGACTATCCGCAAACTTGCCGATTTAATGGGGGTTGAAGCCAAACCACTGAACGAAGCCCAAACCGAGAGCGTAAAACGGGTTGCCTACATTCGAGAAGATGAGTGTATTGGCTGTACTAAATGTATTCAGGCCTGCCCGGTCGATGCCATTGTCGGTGCGTCAAAATTAATGCATACCGTGCTAATAGATGAATGTACCGGCTGCGACCTCTGCGTTGAACCCTGCCCGGTCGATTGTATCGATATGGTGCCCCTGGCCCTAACACCTGAGCGTTGGAAGTGGGACTTAGCCAGCATACCGGTAAAGATGGTGGATTAAGCATGCCAAGTTTATTTCAGCAAATTCAAGCCGGTACGGTGTGGGACTTCCATGGTGGCATTCATCCGCCAACCCGCAAACAACAAACAAACCACAAACCGGTCGCGGTAATGCCCTTGCCAGATCGGCTTTACATACCGCTGCGACAACACATAGGTGTGGCCGGCCAACTGCTGGTTAAGGCAGGCGACACAGTACTTAAAGGCCAGCCACTTACACAGGCGGATAACTCGATGGCGGTTCCGGTACATGCGCCCACATCAGGCACAGTGCTTGACATCAGGCCGCATACCGGAGCTCATCCTTCTGCTTTGCCAGAGCTGACGCTGGTACTGGAACCCGATGGCAAAGAGCAATGGCGCGAGCGCGAGCCGCTTACTCTGGCCAATTGCGATAACATGACCCTGCTAAACCGGATCCAGGAAAGTGGCATTGCCGGTATGGGTGGCGCAGGCTTTCCTACACATTTAAAAGCCGGTGTTAATCAGCCAGTCGATTACTTAATTATCAATGCGGTTGAGTGCGAGCCTTACATTACGGCCGACGATTTGCTGATGCAGGAAGCCGCCACCACTATTGTCAAAGGTATTGATATTCTCTGCCAGCTGTTAAACCCCAAAGCGGTGTTAATTGGCATAGAAGACGACAAACCTATCGCTGCCGCGGCTATGATGGCGGCCTGCAGCCAACGTGAACACTATTATGTGCGAACCGTGCCGACTAAATACCCCTCAGGCGGTGAAAAACAGCTTATCCAGCTGTTAACCAATAAAGAAGTGCCTAATGGCCGCCGTCCGGTTGATATTGGCATCGTGATGCAAAATGTCGGGACCGCCTTTGCCATCGCCCAGGCGGTGCTGGACGATCATCCGCTGCTGTCGCGCATTGTCACCGTGGCCGGTGACACCTTAAACCAGCCGCAGAATGTGTTGGCGCTTATTGGCACGCCGGTGTCCAGCCTGCTGGATTTTTGTGGTTTTCAGAGCGAGCCGAAACAAAGGGTGATAATGGGCGGCCCAATGATGGGCTTTGCCCTGGCTGACTTAAGTGTACCAGTGGTAAAAACCACCAACTGTATCTTAGCGCCTACCGCAGAGGAGCTGCCGGCAGCCAGTAACGAAATGGACTGTATTCGCTGTAGCAGCTGCGCGGATGCCTGTCCGGCCAGTTTATTGCCACAGCAGCTGTTGTGGTACAGCAAAGCTAAAGACAGCGAAAAACTCGCTGAATATAACCTGGCCGACTGCATTGAATGTGGCGCCTGTGCTTATGTTTGCCCAAGTGAAATACCCCTGGTGCAATACTACCGGGTAGCCAAAGCAGAGCTAAGAGAACAACAGCGTGAAGCACTTAAGGCCGAGCAGGCCAAAGCCCGCTTTGAAGCGCGAAACACCAGACTGGAGCGTGAAAAGCAAGAGCGTGCCGAACGTAACCAGCAATTAGCTGCTGCAAGGCAACAACAACAGTTGGCCAGTGGTGCCAATAATGCGGTTGCTGATGCCTTAGCGCGTATTAAAGCCAAACAGGCGCAAGCCAATACTGGAGTGGCTAATACAGAAACCGAAAGCGCCAGTGCAGCAACACAAAGCAGCACCGATAAAGCCAGCATCCTGGCCGAGCGCGAACGAAAAAAGCAGCAAGCACGGGAATATCAGCAGCAAAAAGCAGCGGCGATGGCTGCAGAACAAAACGCAGCGACTGACGTCCGTACAGGCCAAATAGCAACGCCAGGTGATAGCGCTGCTGCAGATAACAGCAATAGCACTGCGGATAGCAAGGCAGCAGCCGTTGCCGCCGCTATAGCCCGGGCCAGAGCGAAAAAAGCGGCGGAGACGGCTCAGGGTACAGCAGTGCCGGCTCACGCTGATGCCGAAGCTAAAACTGAACCTGACAACGATGCCGATCCACGTAAAGCCGCCGTAGCGGCAGCACTAGCCCGTGCAAAAGCGAAAAAGGCTGCCGAAACAACACCAACTGCAACACGGGCAGACACTGCTCACGCCCCGACAGAGGCCAATAGCCAGGCCGGTAATGACACCGATCCCCGCAAAGCCGCTATTGCTGCAGCCATAGCGCGCGCTAAAGCCAAAAAACAAGCCGACAGTGAGAACTCATGAGTTTTAAAATCGCCAGTTCACCTCACCAGCACAATCAGCGCAGCACGGCGCAGCTTATGCGTCTGGTTGCCTTTGCCTGTGTACCAGGCATTGCCGTGCAAGCTGTGCTGTTTGGCTATGGCGTGCTTGTTCAGCTGCTACTGGCCATTATTACGGCCTGGTGCTGTGAAGCGTTGGTGCTTAAGCTGCGCAACAAGCCTATATTACCGCGACTTAAAGACAACAGTGCACTGCTAACCGCCGTGCTGCTTGCGATTGCTATTCCGCCCTATGCCCCCTGGTGGATCATTGTCATCGGTACCGCCTTTGCCATCATTATGGTTAAGCAGCTATATGGTGGCCTTGGTAACAACCTGTTTAATCCGGCCATGGCAGCCTATGTGCTGCTGCTGGTGTCATTTCCACTGCAGATGACGCAGTGGCTACCGCCGTTATCATTACAAAGTGTCAGCTTAATGCCATCCGATGCAGTTTGTGCAGTGTTTAGCCAATACAGCTGTAGCGGTTTTAGCCTGACGCAATTACAAAGCAGTGTTGACGGCATTACCATGGCCACACCGCTAGATACCCTGCGTACAGATTTAAGCCGTGGCCTTACGCTGGATGAAAGCTTGGCTAAACCGGTGTTTGTCGCCTTTGCCGGCACTGGCTGGCTTTGGGTTAATTTGGCTTATCTGCTGGGGGGCTTACTACTTATCCAGCAAAAAATTATCAGCTGGCGTATCCCGGTAGCGGTGCTGGCTAGCCTGTTTGTGCTTTCTGCTATTGCAAGTCTGGCAGCACCCGATACTATGGCCGGCCCGCTGTTTCACCTGTTTAGCGGCGGCACTATGCTGGCGGCGTTTTTTATCGCCACCGATCCGGTATCGGCGTCAACCACTAACCGTGGCCGGTTAATTTACGGCGCCTTAATTGGTCTGCTGGTGTTTTTGATCCGTAATTTCGGCGGCTACCCTGATGCCTATGCTTTCGCCGTGTTACTGGCCAATATGGCGGTACCGCTGATTGATTATTACACCCGGCCGCGTACCTATGGCCATCGTACCCGGAGTGAACGCTAATGATCCGTGCTATCAGTAAAAACGCCCTGGCGCTTGGCGCAGCTGCGGCGCTCTGTGTGGCGGTTCTTGGCTTTGTAAACCAACTTACTCACGAGCGTATCGCGCAGCAACGTTTAAGCAGCAAGCTGGCCATCTTATCTGAGGTGTTACCCGGCACTGACGCCGGCGCTACCCTACTGGCAGATTGCGTATTAGTGCAGGACGCAGAGCTTTTGGGGCGCGACAGCGCCCAAGCGGTATATCGCTGGCGGCAGCAAGATATGCTAAGCGCCTATATTATCGAAACCACAGCGCCCGATGGCTATAGCGGTAATATTGATTTGTTAGTGGCTGTCACGCCTGATGGTACTGTGTTAGGTAGCCGGGTGTTGGAGCACAAAGAAACCCCTGGCCTTGGCGATAAAATTGAGCTGCGCCGCTCAAACTGGATATTAAGCTTTTCGCAGCAGCAAGTTACCGAAGATAACAGCGCCAAATGGGCGGTGCGCAAAGACGGTGGCCAGTTTGACCAATTTACCGGTGCGACTATCACGCCGCGTGCTGTAGTCAGTGCTGTGCGTAAGGCTGCGCTGTATGTTCAGCAACACCCTGAACTTGCGACATTAAGTGCCAATTGCCCGGAACAATAAGGTAACCCTATGAGCCAGTTTAAAGAGTTAACCCTGCAAGGGTTATGGAAAAACAACCCAGGCTTGGTACAGCTGCTCGGCTTATGCCCATTGTTGGCCGTAACCGCTACTGTCACTAATGCGCTGGGGCTGGGCCTGGCGACCTTGCTGGTGCTTTTAGGCTCTAATGTGGCGGTATCGCTGGTGCGCAATCATGTTGCCAGTGAAATTCGTATCCCGGTGTTTGTGCTGATTATTGCCAGTCTGGTCACTGTGGTACAGCTTTTAATGAATGCCTACACTTACGACTTGTATTTGTCTTTGGGCATTTTTATTCCACTTATCGTTACCAACTGCGCCATTATTGGCCGCGCCGAAGCTTTTGCTTCTAAAAACGCGGTGCTCCCCTCGGCTATTGACGCCATTATGATGGGATTGGGTTTTATGCTGGTGCTGCTGGTATTGGGGGCCATGCGCGAGATTCTGGGCCAGGGCACCTTGTTTGACGGCGCCGAGTTACTGCTGGGCGAATGGGCCAAAGTACTGCGCGTTGAATTATTCCAGCTAGACAGCCAGTTTTTACTGGCGTTACTGCCACCAGGTGCCTTTTTGGGTATGGGGCTGTTAATCGCGCTGAAAAACAGCATCGACAACAAACTTAAACAAAAACAAGCTGTTGAAAAAGGCAGCATCGCCCGCGCCCGGGTTACCGGCGTCGCGCAATAAGTATTATGAATAAACAAAAACGCATTGAAATGCTAAGCCGGCTACGGGCGGCTAACCCAGAGCCTACTACAGAGCTGGAGTACAGCTCACCGTTCGAGCTGTTAATCGCCGTGCTGTTATCGGCCCAGGCCACTGACGTTGGCGTAAATAAAGCGACTAAGCATTTGTTTCCGGTAGCGCGCACCCCGCAAGCCATGCTGGATTTAGGTGTTGATGGTGTTAAGCACTATATAAAAACCATCGGCCTGTTTAACACTAAGGCCGAAAACGTGATTAAAACCTGCCGCATTCTGGTAGAACAACATGGCGGTGAAGTACCGGAGAATCGCGAAGCGCTCGAAGCCCTGCCCGGCGTGGGCCGCAAAACTGCCAATGTGGTGTTAAATACCGCCTTTCGCTGGCCAACCATAGCAGTAGATACGCATATTTTTCGTGTATCCAACCGCACCAAACTGGCACCGGGTAAAAACGTCGATGAAGTCGAGCAAAAACTACTAAAAGTAGTACCGGCCGAGTTTAAACTCGACGTACACCACTGGCTTATTTTGCACGGCCGTTACACCTGCGTGGCGCGTAAACCACGCTGTGGCAGCTGTATTATTGAAGATCTTTGTGAATTTAAAGAGAAAACCAGTTAGGAGACCTGTATGCGCATGCTACACACCATGCTACGCGTGGGTAATTTAGAAAAATCTATCGCCTTTTACACTGAAGTGCTGGGCATGAAGCTACTGCGCCAATCAGAAAACCCCGAGTACAAGTACACCTTAGCCTTTGTTGGCTATGGTGACGAGACGGACAACACCGTACTGGAGCTCACCTACAACTGGGGCACCGACAGCTATGACTTAGGTACGGCCTTTGGCCATATTGCGCTGGAAGTTGATAACGTTTATGAGGCTTGTGACAAAATTCGCGCTAAAGGTGGTGTGATTAGCCGCGAGCCTGGCCCGGTAAAAGGCGGCACGACGGAAATTGCCTTCGTGCGCGATCCTGATAACTATGCTATTGAACTGATTCAGAAAAAACAGCGTTACGACACGCTATAGGCAAGTCAGGTAACAGAGTAAAGTAAGCTGCCAAGCGCGACACGCTAAGCGCAACCTACTTAGTGTTGTTTTGCTTGGGCAGCGTGCTCCAGCCGGCTAATAATCGCCTCACTGTAGGCCCCTCGATAAAACTCACGCATAGTGCCGTCGCGGTAACTTTGCATCAGTGCCTGCTGCCAGGCAGTAATACGCTCATCAGCAACATCTTTGGAAAACGCGATATAGCGTTTACGCTCGGTTAAATAATGCACCGTGGTAAGCTCAAAGCCGGCAGCCTGCACTCTGGCGGCATAGGCGGGAAAGCTGTATTCGGTAATCGCTAACACGTCGATGCGACCGGCAATCAACATATCCAGACACTCACCGGTTTGACTGGTGAGGATTAAGTTGCGACCTTCGACAAAACCAAAAGCTTTAATATCGTTTACCGTTGCGGCATTGCGATAACTGCAGGCAATTAATTTACCAGGCAGCGCCAGGGTATTCGCATTTACGCCTATGCGCTGGCGCAAGCCATATAAATTAATGTGGTAATGCATTAAAGGCCCAACCCACTTAAACCAGCTATCGCGCTCTGGCGTGCGTACGGTTTCAAATAGCACGGTGTTGGGCTCGGTTTTTGCCATCATCATGGCGCGGCCCCAGGGTAATAACTGAATATCAGCCGGCTCGTCTAAGCGCTGCTGTAACTCGCGGATCAGCGCAACGGTAACCCCGCTTAGCTTGCCCTGTTCGTCCAGATACTGGCCGGGCGGGCTGTGCTCAGTTAACCATTGCAATTGCGTTTCAGCACCGAGTGGGAAACTAAATAAGATTTTAATAAACAACACCTTGCAAAGCAGTATGCGTGACGCCTGCTTTTTTTTCATGTCTCACCACTTGGGTATACTTCTGGTTAACCTAACAAGTTAATAACACAGCCGTTGCTAAAAAGAAATCAAAATTCTATGACACCTGGCAAGCTAAACAAAAGTGTTATTCCAATGTAATAACGACCTTTTCGTTTAGCGACATGGCCAGGTTATTGTCGTAGTACGCCGCCTCATTAATAAAGGTCGGGTATACCGTGCTGTCGCCGTCGTAATAAATCTCTGTGCCATCAAACAGGGTGAAAATTGGGTCACCGGGGTGTATTGGTTGATAGTCGTTATCCTGCACGTTTTTATGTACCATACCAATACGTTCGCCTTTATCATTCATCGGCAGTTTAATACTGTGCAGATAGCGAAAGGCTTCGGTGTGCTTGGGCAGCGCTGGCAAATTGTTGGTGTTGTACAGCTGCACAAAATCGAGAATATGTTGCGTCATGCTGTGCATCAACTCCAGTACATCCTGGCGCAACACCGACTGCGGTTGTGGCCCCACCTCTACCAAGACGCCATACCGGCCCAGGGTACACATTAAGGCATGATCTTCAGCGGCAAAATGATCTTCATCACGCGAAATTATCGCTTCAGGCATCTTCATTTTTACATAGGCCGCCAGCTTGTTATAAAAAGGCCCGGCCTGCGTCAAAATTAAACAGGCGCCCATATTGCTGGTGGTGTTATGTAAATCGATCAGCAAATCGGTTTTGGCGTTACCTTTGGGGCCTAATTGCGCATTAAGCACTTTGGCGCGGCTTTGCTCATAATTGGCAAGCTGGGGGTTGGCTAAATCCACGGTTTTAAACTGGCGGTTTAAATCACTGTGTAAATAGCGCTTGTTGGCATAATGCGCTTCCGGGTTGGCCCATACCAGTTGTGTAGTAAAGCTGCTGCGCTGCGCTTGTTCAGGGTTGGCCTGATACTGCTTCACTAAATAAATGCCGGAAAATTCGTTGCCATGAACGCCGCCGACAATGGCGACTTGCTGTATTTTATCTGTCATGTTACCCACCCCGAATGCGCATACTAAGCCAGAGCTTAGCCTAAATTAATGCCAGCATTATGACCAGAACGAGTAAAAAAAAGAATAGCAAAGGAATTAAAATGCAGATTTTAAGAATATAAATGCTAGATTAAATAACAACTAGGCGGCAGGCTGGGCCAAATCAAAGCGGTTATCGGCTAAGCGTACTAACTCATTATGCAAAATTTGCTGCGCCTGGCAGGTGCATTTGCCGCACTGAGTACCAAGACTGGTGCACATTTTCAGCTCACGCATAGTCGATACACCCTCAGCCACTTTTTGCTTGATGGTTTTATCAGTCACAGCTTTGCATAAACAGACGTACATAACAGCACTCCGGTAACAGTACGCCGGCATTTTAATATTATTAAGAACTATTATCAATAGTATTTGTGAAGTTAAACCATTCCTAATAACAACGCCCGCAGTGTGCGGGCGTTGTGGGATATAAGCTAAGTACAACCGATGCTGAGGCTTAGCGGAACAGCACCTTTTCTTGCTGGAACCAGTGCACACAAAAGCCAATCGCCACGGCAGCCAGCACCAGCGTTGAGCCGAAGATCAGCGCCAGCATCGTGTAATCCGCCGTGCCTTTTATCAGCTCTTTAATCGCCAGTGCCACGTTCATTATCGGCACCAGTGCCGTTTTGGTATTTAGCTCCACGCCCGGCATCATGGCCGCCACCAGTGGCAGGAAGATCATGATAGACAAGGGGCTAATATAATTTTGCGCTTCTTTAAAGGTGCGGGCATAAATCGATATCGCCAGCAACAGCGCAGCAAATACAGCAGAAATAGGCAGCAGCAGCGAGAAAATCAGCACCAGCTCAGTAATGGCAATAGCGGACATGGCTTCCTGCACCACCGCCATACCGGCGAAAGAGCCGATAATCGCGCCCCACAAACCAAAGCTTCCTACTGTAATAAGCGCGCCGACTAAACCTGTGGTGAGCACAGTTAAAAACTTACCCAGTACGATGCTAACCCGGCTAATTGGGCAAATAAGTAAGGTTTCCAGTGTACCGCGCTCTTTCTCCCCCGCGCCCATATCAATAGCCGGGTAAGATGCACCCAGCAGGCAAAGTGGAATAAGTATGTAAGCAATAATGGCGCCGAACTTTTCGCCAATGTTTTCCCGCTTAGCCGCGGTATCTACTTTTTGCACATCCACCGGTTTGATAATCGCCGTCAGTTTAGCCGGGTCTACATTAAGCTGTGTTAGGGTGTCGCGCTGTAGTTGCTCATTAAAATCAGCAAGGATTTCCGAAAAGTAGCGATACATAAAATCAAATTGCGATGACTGATTATATATAATCTGCCACTGCGCTTGCTCCACCGCCATGCGCTTGTCGTTAAAGTCAGCCGGAATAACAACAGCCACATCGAACTCGTCATTGCGAATAGCTGCAATCAGCTCTTCCTCTGTCGTTTTGTCGGTGGTTAGCTGCTTAAAGTTTTTGTGATAAAACAACGCATCAGCAAATTTAGGCGCCTGTTCGGCATTAATAATGACATAGCGATGCTGCTCCTGCATGGCTTTGCTGGTGGTACTGGATAACACCAGGCCCATCACACCAAAGATCACCGGAAAGATAAAAATCGGTAACAGAATCACGAAAATCAGCGTCTTTTTATCCCGCATCAGCTCGGTAAGCTCTTTAAAATACACCTGCCACATTATGCTGCTCCTTGCTGTTGTAATTGTTGTGTCCCATTTAGCACAGACAAAAAGGCTTCGCGCAGATCGCCTTTATCCGATAGCGCTTTAAACTGTGCTATATCGCCGGAAAAGGCGCTGATCCCTTTATCTATCACTACCACGCGGTCACATAACGATGCGACCTCATCTAGATGATGGGTAGAAAAAATAACCGGTGTACCCGCGGCTTTTAGGCCTTTAATAAAATCCAGCACCGTCTGCACCGTCATAATATCCAGGCCTGTGGTGGGTTCATCCAGAATAACGACTTTGGGGCTATGCACTACCGCGCGGGCAATGGCGGTTTTCTGCTTCATACCGGTCGACATATTATCCGCACGGCGGTTAGCAAAGTCGTGCATATTCAGCAAGGTAAACAGCTCGTCGATACGCTGTTTTAGCGCCTGCTCGCTCATACCGTGTAAACGGCCAAAATAGGCAATATTTTCATAAGCAGTCAGTTTGCCGTATAAGCCAGTATCGGCGGATAAAAAACCAATCTGCTGACGCGCTTTAACCGGCTGCTTTAACACATCAACACCGTTTAACAGCACTGAGCCGGCATCCGGCTTTAACGCTGTTGACAGCATACGCAAGGTGGTTGTTTTACCCGCGCCATTAGGGCCCAAAAGACCTAATACCTCACCTTGCCCACAATGAAAACTTACGTTACGCACAGAATGAAACGCCTCTTTGCTGTAGCGCACATCCTGTTTTTCGGTATCAGATAACTTATTGTTTTTACTCAGCGCAAAGGCCTTGGCTAAATCCTTAATTTCTATCATACAAGCATCCTGTTATCAAAACCGTTACTGCGGCCGGCGGGGGCGGAAGTAGTCGGTATTGTTATAAAAACTGGCTGTGTTGTTGTCGTTATACCAGCCCGGCACGCCCAATACTGGCAAAGGCGTTAGCTGTTGATTATCAAGAAGTAGTGCCTGGTTAGCAATTTGTTCATGTAATTTATCATCAACAAAACTGTAAGCAGCTGTTAAAGGCCAGCTACTGAAGCCCTGCGGCACGTCAACGAAAAGTGCCTTAGCCGTAAGCCCGATAAAGGGCGCGGTGGCCATCTCGTAAATGGCATGACCAACAATAACTGGCCGTATGCTTTGCCACCAGTCTGTGCGGTGAGTGACAAAACTTTGTTGCCATTGATGCTGGCGTAACAAGTCTGCGTGCTTAATCGCATCCGGTTCAAGGCAAATAACCACACCACACTCATCAAATAAGGTCAGCTTATTACGCAGCTTGCTGCGCTGTTTTTGGCCATACTCTGCTATTTCTGCCATATGCAACTGATTTAACAGGTTTTTAGTTTTAGGAAATAAACACCAGATCAGCGCACCAAAAAAGTCATGCCAGTTATCTTTTCGTGTTGGCACCTGCCTGGTTGAATAAATATATTCCTCGTAATATCGGCCATCGGCCATTAAGGCGTCATTATCGACAAACTTAATGGCCGATTGCGCAGCCAAACCATTAAGCCAGCTAACATCTGGCCAGTGGGCTAAGTGGTTAACACCAAAGCGTTGGCACAAGTCGGCAAAAATCGGATTATTTGCCATCATTGCACTTTGCCACTGTGCTGGTGGCGTAAAGCGGTTTTTTACTTCTGTTTTTTGCATAAACCGTCTGTTCTGTTGTCGCAGCTGAAATGCCTCAGCTGCATTTACTTGTTAAAAGCGCGAAAAAGCGCTTGCAATTTTAGCATGGCATGGCACATTCAGTGGGTACGTTTAGCCGTACATACTGCCAAACAATGTGTTTAAACCAGTGGGTTTATTCGAATTAATTTAATAGAGGTTATCATGTGTTCGATATTCGGGGTGCTTGACATCAAAACTGATGTTAAAGCCTTGCGCCAGCAGGCGCTGCAGTTATCCAAGTTATTACGTCACCGCGGGCCAGACTGGTCTGGCGTATGGAATAACGACAACGCCATTTTAGTGCACGAGCGCCTGGCGATTGTAGATACTGAAAATGGCGCCCAGCCTCTGATTAATGATAATCGAAATCACATTCTGGCAGTGAATGGTGAAATCTATAATCATAAGCAGCTCGAAAAGGGCCTCGGTAGCCCCTACCCGTTTAAAACCAAGTCTGACTGTGAAGTGATTTTGCCTTTATATCTGGAGCATGGCACAGCATTTATCGATATGCTGCAAGGCATGTTCGCCTTTATTTTGTATGATGCCGAGCAAAACCGTTACTTAATTGCACGCGATCATATTGGCATTATTCCGCTGTATTACGGTTATGATGAGCATGGCCAGCTGTTTGTTGCCTCAGAGCTAAAAGCCCTGGTGCCGGTGTGTAAACAAATTAAAGAATTCCCGCCAGGTCACTACTTTGACAGCAAAGTGGGCGAGCTACGCAAGTACTACCAGCGTGACTGGCAAAGTTACGATGCGGTAAAAGACAACCCGGCCAGTTTGCCCGAGCTTAAAGCGGCATTAGAACACAGCGTGAAAAGCCATCTGATGTCAGATGTACCTTATGGCGTGCTGCTGTCTGGCGGTCTGGATTCGTCTCTGATCTCAGCCATTGCACAGCAATTTGCTAAACGCCGGGTAGAAGATGACGATCAAAGTGAAGCCTGGTGGCCTCGTCTGCACTCTTTTGCCGTGGGCCTGGCGGGTTCGCCGGATTTAGTGGCAGCGCAAAAAGTAGCCGATGCCATTGGCACTGTGCACCACACCGTACACTTTACCGTGCAGGAAGGCCTGGATGCTCTGCGTGACGTGATTTACTTTCTGGAAACCTATGACGTTACCACCATTCGCGCCTCGACCCCAATGTACCTGATGGCGCGCAAAATTAAGGCCATGGGCATTAAAATGGTGTTATCCGGTGAAGGCTCAGATGAATTGTTTGGTGGCTATCTGTATTTCCATAAAGCGCCAAATGCCAAAGAGTTTCATGAAGAGACCCTACGTAAGCTAGACCGCTTACATATGTTTGACTGTAACCGTGCCAACAAAGCGATGTCGGCCTGGGGTATTGAAGCCCGGGTGCCATTTTTAGATAAAGACTTTATGGACGTGGCGATGCGCTTAAACCCACAGGCAAAAATGTGCGGTGGCGGTAAGATGGAGAAACACATTCTGCGCGAGGCCTTTACCGGTTTGTTACCCGATGAAATTTTGTGGCGCCAGAAAGAGCAGTTCTCTGACGGTGTTGGTTACAGCTGGATTGACAGCTTAAAAGCCCATGCGGCAAAAGAAGTCAGCGATCAGCAAATGGCTACTGCCAGCTTCCGCTTTCCGGTAAATACGCCAGACAGCAAAGAAGCCTACTACTACAGGGTCATCTTTGAAGAGCACTTCCCGCATGCCGGCGCTATTGCCTGTGTACCGGGCGGCAAGTCAGTCGCCTGCTCCACACCGGAAGCACTGGCCTGGGATGCCAAAATGGCACAGCTGACCGACCCATCTGGGCGTGCTGTGCGTGACGTGCATACGCAAGCTTATTAACTGCTAACGCAGCACAAAACAAAGGCCACGCAATTGCGTGGCCTTTTTCTTCACTGCCAGCTTACTTTGCCATGGCCGAGCCAATCCGTGTGTCTTGTTTTGCCTCTTTCTTACGAAACAGGTTTTTCACATCCTCCAGAATGACATACAGCGCCGGAATTAAAATCAGCGTAATAATAGTGGCGAACAGAATACCAAAGGCCAGCGACACTGCCATGGGTACGACAATTTTTGCCTGTAAACTGCGCTCCAATACTATCGGCGCTAAGCCGACAAAGGTGGTCAGTGACGTGAGCAATATCGCTCTGAAACGCTGCGCACCCGCTTGCGATACCGCCTGACGCACTGAAAAGCCCTCTTCACGCGCGCGGTTAACAAAGTCAACCATCACCAGGGAGTCATTCACCACAACGCCTGCCAGGGCGACCAGGCCGAAGATAGACATTATGCTCATACTCAGGCCCAGCACCATATGGCCCACCACAGCACCGACAAGACCAAAGGGGATCACACTCATAATGATCAAAGGCTGGCTGTAAGATTTTAGCGGTATCGCCATTAGGGCGTAGATACAAAACAGCGCAAACACGCCAGCTTTCAGTAAATCAACCTGCGCATCGATCTCATCCTGGCTAGCACCATCCAATTCACCGGTAACACCATCGTACTTAGCGGTAATTTCCGGGATCACGGTTTTGCGCATGTCACCTACAATTTTGCCCGGCTCGACGATGTTTTTGTCTGCCGCAGCGGTAATGGTTACCGCACGCTCACCGTTAACCCGGTTTATGGCACTAAAACTTGGCTGTAGCGAATAACTGGCCACCTGGCTAAACGGAATTTCGCCGCCATCGGCCGTGCGAATGCGCATGTTTTCCAGGTTACCGATGGAGCTTCTTTCATCACGCGGGTAGCGCACCATCACTTTGACTTCTTCACCATCGCGCTGCACACGCTGCGCTTCGGCACCATAGAAGCCGTAGCGTACCTGACGGGCGACATCAGACAAGGTCAAGCCCAGCAAATGCGCTTCAGGCTTTAGCGTAAGCACTATTTCATCATTACCGCCGAGTAAATTGTCTTCAATATCATAGATACCGGCGTATTCAGCCAAGCGGGCCTTAAGCTCTTCAGTGGCCAATTTAAGATTGTCTAAATTCGTGCCACGCAGCTGCAAGGCAATATCAGAACCGCCGCCACCGCCAGTCGCCGCATTGATTTTAAACGCTTTTAATCCCGGAATTTCCGGCATTTCTTCACGCCAACGGTTGGCTATTTCAAAACCGTCAACCTCACGTCCTTCACTCTTTTCCAGCTCAACCACTAATTGGCCGCCGGTGTCGCTGTCCAAAAACATTAAGCGGTGCTTAACGATATCATCGTCAAATTCAGCACTGAGTTTCTCGTTGGCTCGAATAAGCGCCGCTTCGGCCTCACGCAGTGCATTAACCGTGGCTTCTGCCGAAGCGCCTTCTTGCATGGTCAGGTTGGCATTAATAAAGTCACTTGGGATATTAGGGAAAAACACCCAACGCACTAAACCACCGCCTAATACACCGAACATCACAATCAACATGGCAAAAAACACGGCCATGGTGGTGTAACGATACTCAATGCAGCGCTCAACAAAGGGCTGATAACGCTTAGTCACAAAACGATGCATTGCCGCTGCAATGGTTTCCCGAATGCCTTTTAGTACCCGGCTGCCGCCACGGCCGATGCCGTAAAACAGCCCTTTACGCTCAGGATCCCAGGGTTTGGTATCCATATTAACAATGTGCGCTGGCAGGATCATTTTTGACTCCACCAGTGAAAAAATCAGACACAGTACTACTACCCAGGCAATAGAGCCCCAAATAGGCGCCTGTGCACCACCGACCATTAACATAGGTACGAAAGCGGCTATCGTGGTTAACACACCAAAGGTGGCGGGCATAGCAACCTTTTTAGCCCCGGCAATTACCGCGTCGACGGATTTACCACGCTTCTCAATTTCACTGTAGGCGCTCTCACCAATGATAATGGCATCATCGACCACTATGCCCAGCACCAGAATAAAGCCGAACAAGCTAATCATGTTAATAGAGACGTTAAACATCGGCAGCGGCAACATAGCCATGGCGCCGAGGAAACACACCGGTATACCCACCATAACCCAGAAGGCAATACGAAACTCCAGGAACAAGGTTAGTGCCAGTAATACCAGAAACGCGCCCATCAGCAGGTTGGTGCTCATTAAATCTAAGCGGCCTTGCAGGTAGTAACTGGCATCACCCCAGTGTGCTATCGACACAGATGATGGCAGCTCTTTTTGCTTACGCTCAACATAGGCTTTTACTTGCTCAGCGATACGCAGGGTGTTGTCATCGCCCACCGCATCCACTCGGATTGACACGGAGTTTTTGCCATCAAAGGTGGATAAATCCTCACGCTCAATAAAGCCATCATTGATAGTGGCAATATCTTTTAGCGATAAACGGGTGCCATCAGCAAAGGTGAGTAGTACGATGTCTTCAAAGTCTTGCGCGTAATAGGCCTGACCTTTGGTACGAAGCAAAATATTACCGCTTTCAGATTTAATTGACCCACCGGGTAAATCCACTGAGCTGCCACGAATAGCATTAACCACTTGTTCGAAGGTTAAACCGTATTCTTTTAATTTAAGCTCAGACAGCTCAATGGCAATTTCATAATCTCGCGCGCCAACAACATCAACCTTGCTTACGCCCGGCAGCTTTTTTAACTCATCGCGTACATCTTTCGCCAGCTCTTTAAGTGTATGCTCGCCAGCATCACCATACAGCGACAGCCACATCACATTACTTTGAAACCTTACCCGGTAAACGACCGGCTTTTCGGTTTGCTCAGGCAGTGATGAAATCGCCGAGACCTGGGTTTTAATCTCGTCCATCACTTCCTGCACATCGTAACCGCTGGCGATTTCGGCACGAACCGTACCCAGCCCCTCTACTGCCGTCGAGCGAATACGCTTAATGCCATTTACACCACGCAAACTTTCTTCAATTTTATCAATAACACCGCTTTCAACTTCTTGCGGTGCCGCGCCCAAATAAGGCACGCGAATATTCACCTGCTCCAGCACAATTTCAGGGAAAATCTGCTTTTTAATGGTAAACAGTGAAAATACGCCGGCAACCAGAATAATCGCCATCAGTAAATTGGCTGCTACGCTGTTTCGTGCGAACCAGGATATCAGGCCCTTGTTAGTATCCATAAGGTTACTCCTTCACCTGGGTGGTAAGCACTGGCGCAGCGGCCTCTGTTTTATCAGCCACTTCTGTTTGCGCTTTATCAGAGGCAACGCGCACCAAAGTGCCTGCCAACGGGTTAGCAATAGCCGAGGTTGCCAGCCGATCACCTTCAACAAAGCCACCAGTGATATAGGCAAAGTTATCGTCGGTCCGCTCTAGCGTTACGGGACGAAATTGCAGTTGGCTGTCCTTGTCTACTACCAGCACTTGTTGCTGAGCCAATAATAAATGCCGTGGTACCACCACCACGTTCTCTGTAGGGTTACCCAGTATTTGCGCCTGAACAAAACGGCCAAAGCGCAGTGGCACCTTGCCGCTGTTATTGCGCTGATAAGGATCCTCAATTTGTGCTACGGCGTAAATCACCCGGCTGCGCTCGTCCAGTACTCCTTCAGTGCGCACTAATCTGGCAGGCCATTGGGCTATTTGACCACCTACCACCGCCGTTAATACTACTTCAGGCTTAACCTCATCGCTGGCAAAATCAGGCATCTGCATAAAGGCTAAATCGTTGTCGGTAATAGGTAAGCGTACTTCCGCGATGTCAGTGCCGTAAATCATACCAACACTGGTGCCCCGGCTAATAAACTGGCCAAGGTTCACGTTACGGCTTTTTACCATACCGGCAAAAGGCGCGCGGATCTCGGTACGTGACAAATCGCGCTTAGCGCGCTCCAGTTCTGCCTCTGCCGAGCGCACATTAGCCAAGGCTCCAGCCAGTTGTGGCCGGCGCAATCCTAATTCAGGCGCTTTACCATCAGTAAAAGAGCGCCACTCTTCTTCCGCTACCCTGCCGCGGGCTTTTTCTTCTTCTAATGCGGCTTTGGCATTGGCTAGGCTGGCCTCTGCGGCTTTTACATTGGTTAAGTAGTCAGCCTGCTCTACCCGCAGCAATAAGTCGCCAGCGTTAAAAAAGCCGCCTTCAACAAAGTTTGGCGATACCTCAACGATACGGCCATTGACCTCTGAGCTGAGGTTGGTTTCCAGCTTGGCTTTTACTGTGCCCTGCGACTGAATTTTATACACTAAATCTTCTGCAACGATTGGCGCGGCATTGACTAATACCGCCGGGCGCTGTTCATCCTTTTTTTCCGGCGGTTTACGCATACTGGTCAAGCCGACGGCCATCACAACCGCAATACCAATTACGCCCACTGGAACCAGAATTTTTATAATTTTTGCTGCCATGTTGATTTCCACAATGCTGTTTTACTGGCTTTATAGTAAAACGGCTAAATATTAAAGTAATGCCGTGAATGTTACGCTTTGTATCAGTGTAAAAAAGCTGCACGACCTGACGGGCCTGTCGCTATTGTTTACCTGACACTGTCATCAGGTACAGATGCCGTAAAACCATGGGGGGTAGCACCCTGTTACGACATCAGCCATACCTCAGCATAGGTGAAAATCCAGCGAGTGCGCTTTAGATGTTAGTAATATCTTGTTACAACTGAGGCTAACAAGCGGCACATTAACACCGTTTAGTTTTGGTTATAACGACCTTTAAAAGGGTTATTTGCCGTTAGTGGTTAAATTCACTATGGTATTTTTTGCGCAAACTGATCATAAAAACATCACACCAGTAGCGCATGATGAGCGGACAAGCGCACAGACGTCTTTCTATTTAATAATATGAGGGAACTACCATGAGTATCAGTAAACAATATCTGAAAACCAAACCGCTGTGCAAAGTCACCTTTACCCTGCCCGCACACCGACTGGCACAAATAGAGCAAGCTGCATTATTGGGTGAGTTTAATGACTGGGATCCGATTGCTTTGCCGATGAAGAAAACTAAAAGCGGGGATTTTACTGCAACACTGAACCTGGAAAAAAACAAAGAATACCAGTTCCGCTACCTGGTAAACGGCGGTACCTGGTTAAATGACGAGGCGGCAGACAGTTACCAGCCATCGCCAGTGTCGTACGACCACAACTCTGTTGTGCGGCTGTGAACTTAGCTGACCAACAACAAGGGCAGCCGAAGCTGCCCTGTTTAATCTTAACCACCCCTACTCACTAGCATTTTTGCAACACCAAACACCCTACGGAATAACCGGCACCAAACGAGCACAAAATAGCATGGTCGCCAGCTTGAAGACCTTGCTTGTACTTATGAAAGGCGATAACAGAGCCGGCAGACGCCGTGTTGGCATAAGTATCCAGCACCAGCGGCGCTTCTTCAGGCAGAGGGTCACGGCCGAGAATTTTTTTCGCCGCAAAAATATTCATGTTGATGTTGGCCTGGTGCAGCCACAAGCGTCTTAGCTGTTCAGGCGCCAGCTGCTGGGCAGCCATTTCATCTAAAATCACATCCGCAACAATGGGCAGCAACTCTTTGAATACCTTTCGGCCCTGCTGTTTAAAAAATGGCACCAGCGGATCGGCCGGCAAGCAATGCTCGGTATAACCCATGTCACAGCGGATGTTGTTAGAAAACTCGGTTTTAAGGCGCATACCGTTAATACGCCAGGCATTGTCGCTGGTGCAACTCTCTTCGGCTTCAATAATCGTCGCAGTACAAACATCACCGAAAATAAAGTGGCTGTCGCGGCTACGGTAATTGACCTGCGGCGAAGCAAACTCCGGGTTTACCACCAACACCACTTTCGCCGTGCCGCCACGAATGGCGTTCACCGCGTTACTGATTGCAAAGGTTGCTGATGAGCACGCAACGTTCATATCGAAAGCATAGCCACCACAGCCAAGCTGTTGCTGCAGTTCAATGGACAGCGCCGGATAAGGCCGCTGCATATTTGACGCAGCACAAATAATCAGATCTATGTCTGCAGCCGTTTTATTGGCCTGAACCATGGCTTCACGGGCGGCAGCAACGGCCATTTCGACCATTTCCGGCATTTGTTCTTCGCTACGCCGTGCAAACACCGGGCGCATAATTGCAGGGTCTAAAATACCCTCTTTATACAGCACATGGCGTGATTTAATCCCCGACGCTTTTTCAATAAACTCACAGCTGGAGTGCTCCAGCGCAGCCACTTCGCCACAGCTAATTGCCTGTGCATGCTCGGCATTGAACTGGTCGACGTACGTATTATAACTGGCTACTAACTCTTCGTTACTGACCGTTTCGCTTGGGGTAAATAACCCTGATCCACTTATGACGACTTTTTTCATTTTCACAACCTTGGTTACAGCGGTACGCTAACCGCCCGGTGAATGGCATCAGTATACCTGATTTGAGCCGGTCAGATAAATTGCGGCGTAAACCAATATGTTATTCAGATCAGGTTTAACCTAAGCGGTGTACAGTATGCACGCGGCTGGGTCATAATAACTGGTATCTGGTCTTCTAAATGGTCAACACGCAGGATTTTATCTCACCCATGCCTAATTTTGTGTTACTCCGCTGTGCATTACTTTGCGCCCTGCTAACAATCAGTGCGCAAGCTATAGCGCAGTCGGCTTTAACACTGAATATCACCGGAATTAAAGGTGAGTTAAAAGAGAATGTGACCGTATACCTGCAAAAATTCACTGAAGATGAAGTCAGCGCCGGCTCCCGTTTACACGCTGCGCTAACGCAGGAGGCTGAGAAAGCCTTGCAGGCACTGGGTTATTACCAAAGCGAGATTGCTGTGCACAGCAAACCCGATAACCCACTGGTGTTGACCCTGCACATTAAGGCCGGCAAGCCGGTGCTTATAGACACTGTCGATATACAGTTAAAGGGTGACGCTGCTACGGATGCAGATTTTAAGTCTTTGTTAGAGCAGCAGGCGCCCAAACGCGGCGCAATATTACACCACGGTCAGTACGAGGGTTTAAAAAGCGCCCTGCGCAGCCTGGCGTTGCGTAAAGGCTACTTCGATGCCCGCTTTAGCGTGAACCGGCTGGAAGTGGCGCCGGAATTAAACCAGGCATTTGTGCGGTTGCATTTTGACAGCGATGTGCGTTACCGCTTTGGTGAGATTAATTTTAGCGGCAGTCAGATTGACACCTCCATGCTTCAGTCACTGGTGCCGTTCACTGCGGGCGATGCCTATCTGGCAAGCCAATTGGGTGAGCTTAATCAGGTGCTGGCCACAACGGGTTGGTTTTCCTCCATTCTGGTTGAAGGTGACACCGAGCAAATCAGCGATTTTCATTTACCTATTGATGTTACTCTGGAACCAGAGCGGCGTAATATTATTGAAACTGGTATTGGCTATTCAACGGATGTCGGCGCCAGGCTCAAACTTAATTGGCTGAAACCCTGGTTAAACAGCGCCGGCCACAGCTTGCGTAGCGACCTCGCGTTATCAGAAATAGAGCAAAGTATTGAAGCAGCTTATAAGTTACCGTTACAGCACAGCGCAACAGATTACTATCAGTTACAGCTGGGGGTACGAAACCGAGACACAGAAGATACCGCAAGTCGCGAGTCTAACCTGGTGTTAGAGCGCTACTGGTTAATGGGAAACCAATGGTATCGCACCGCGTCACTGCGCTGGTTGTATGAAGACTTTGTGCAGGCTGACCAACGTGACAATATCAGCCTTATCATGCCGGGCATCAGTTATAACCGCAGCCGTCAGGCCGGTGGTGCCATGCCCCACAGTGCTGACAGGTTAGCCCTACGGGTAGAAGTGTCAGACGAGGCCTGGGGCTCGGATGCAAGCTTTGTCAGGTTGCGCGGACGTGCTGGCTGGATTGGTAGCGCCGGTGATAACCACCGTTTTGTCACCCGGTTAGACGCCGGCGCCATTTTAATGGAAGCGCTACGTAAGCTCCCTCCTTCATTGCGTTTTTTTGCCGGTGGCGACAACAGCATTCGTGGTTTTGGCTACGAAACGCTCTCGCCTACTAACGAGCAGGGCGAATTGATCGGTGGACGTTACTTACTTACGGGTTCAGCAGAATACCAGTATCGGATACAGGGCAATTGGTGGTTGGCCGCTTTTACCGATTACGGCAGTGCCTGGGATGACAAACCCGACTGGCAACAGGGTGTGGGCCTTGGTGTGCGCTGGGCTTCACCCGTGGGCCCTATCCGGCTTGATTTTGCCTTCGGCCTGGACCAACCCGGCAGCGGCTTTCAGTTACATTTCTCGTTGGGGCCTGAGTTATGAACTGGCTGCGCGCA
Source organism: Rheinheimera fenheensis (assembly GCF_039871805.1). NCBI lineage: Bacteria > Pseudomonadati > Pseudomonadota > Gammaproteobacteria > Chromatiales > Chromatiaceae > Rheinheimera > Rheinheimera fenheensis. Next base: position 358,822 of record NZ_JBDPJM010000003.1, on the reverse strand, counting down.
AAAGCTGCACTCCGGCTTAGCCTGAAATGGCTGAATTGGACCATACTTTTACCCAGCCTGCTGTTGTGTCTGCTGTTGGCAATACTGTTGTTTACACATGCCGGCTTGCGGTTGAATATCGCGCTGGCGCAAATGCTGCTGCCGGGCCTTAGCATTGGTGCCAGCCAAGGCAGTGTATTGGGTGGCCATACGCTGCAACAGGTGCAATGGCAGCAAGGTAATAATGCCATACTGCTCAAACAGTTTTCACTGCGCTTTAATCACCACTGTTTACTGCAGCTCTCTGTCTGCACTGAGCAGCTTCAACTGGATAACCTGAGGGTGAGCTGGCACACGGCTGCAGAAGCGGCGAGTGCCCAACCAGGTCAAACCGCCACCCAAGCCACAACAGTCAGTGCATTTTGGCTACCCTTTCCGGTTAAACTGTCTGGCTTTAGCGTTAATGACGCCGATATCCGTATTGATGACTATCAATTAAGCTGGCAACAGCTTAGCAGCGGGGTAAACGCCTGGGGCAATAAACTGCAGCTGTCCAGCCCTAACTGGCAAGACGTGCAACTTGTGCTGCCTGACAGTGCAGCAGACGCTGACCAAGATGCAGGTTTCAGTTATATACCGCCGGTGCTTACTGAGCTTAGCCTGCCGCTACACCTGTTTATTGACGGCTTTCGCTTGCACAATCTCGTGGTAAAACAGCAACACCAGCAATTCATATTAGAACGCGCTTATCTCAGCTTGCAGTGGCAGCAAAGCGACCTAAACCTGACGCAATTCGATCTTTATCATCCGCTTGGCAGGGTGCAAAGTGCCGCCCGGCTTAGCACAAACGGGCTTTATCCACTTAGCGCGCAAGTATTAGCAAATATCAACGAGGGAGCCTTAGCGCAGCAGCGACTGCAACTTGATGCCCGTGGTGACTTGTCAGCACTTAACCTTGAACTGACGGCGCGCGGCCCCGTTACGCTGGATGCTGACGTTCAATTGGACTTACTTAGCGAACTATTGCCACACCAGCTTGTGCTGAATCTTACCAACCTCAGTTGGCCCATGGCGGAAGATGAGCAAAACGCCATGCTTACCCTGTCGCGCGGTGAGCTCAACTTGTCCGGCGATATCAAGCAAAGCGCCCTGCGCGGCCGTGTCAGCCTTGGCAGCGACAGCCTACCTGCAATGGCCATCGCTTTTGACGGCCAGCTGACAGCCGAACAACTGGTGCTGTCACAGTTACAGCTTGATACCCTGGGTGGCCTGGTGCAAAGCCCACTGACACTCAATTGGCTGCAAGGCATTAAGGTAGCAGGAAGCGCTAAGCTCAGCACTATTCAACCCGGTATGTTCTGGCCAGCCTACCCAGGTGAGCTAAACGGCAGCCTGCACTTTGACGCTGAAGTAAATCAGCAAAATGGCTGGCAGCTGGCGCTGGCTAATATCAATATCAGCGGCAAGCTGCGTGATTATCTGTTAACGGTAAACGGTAGTGCTCAGGCCGATGATGCTACCGGCAACGGCGATTACCGCTTTAGCAGCCCGGGATTACAAATAAGCCATGCCGAAAATCAGCTGCGTTTGGCCGGCAGTGTGCAACAAAACTGGGCCCTGACATTGGATCTGGGTATCAGCGATATCAGCCAGTCGGTGGATCGGGCACAAGGTAAGGCAACAGGGCAATTCGCGTTAACCGGCCCCCGCCTGCAACCTCAGCTTAGCGGTTCATTGAGCGCTGAGAATATAGTCTTTGAACAGCTTAAGCTGGAGCGGCTCAATCTTGATAGTTCGCTGTGGCTGGATGAGCAACAGCGTTGGCACACGGATGTTAGCCTACTGGCGCAAAGCGGCCGCTATCAGCAACACGATTTAACCCAGCTGACGCTGCAGTTAACAGGCAGCGAGCAGCAACACGCATTAACGCTTGATATTGATGCCGGCCAGCACCAGGCGCAGCTGAACCTGGATGGCAGTTGGCAAAAGACGCAATGGCAAGGTCAGTTACAGCAAGCACAAATTAGCAGCCTATTGGGTACCTGGCAGCTCGACTCCCCCGTGGCACTGAACTATCAGGACGCCGGGCAGCAGCTGAGTGTTGCAGCCCACTGCTGGCAACAAAGCCCAGCCAGGCTGTGCGCCGAAGAGGCCATGCAGTTTAGCCCGCAACAAGCCAGCGCAAAGATTGCTTTGCAGCAGTTTGAGCTCAGCACCTTAACAGCGTTACTGCCGCTGAACACTAGCCTGGAGGGCAGTATTTATGCCGGAGCGACGTTTAACTGGCAACAGGATAAACCGCTGGAAGCTAATTTACACATGCGGAGTGCAAAGGGCAGTTTCACACAGCAACTGGACACGGCTCTCACCCTGAGCTGGCAGCAACTTGCAATACATACTGACGTGCGTGATAACAGCCTGCGAAATAGGCTGCAGGTGGCGTTTAACGATCAAGCCAAACTTGATGCCAATATCATGCTGGCTTATGCCGATGCGGGGGCTAAACCGCTTAGTGGTGATGTGAAGCTTAATGATTTTGCTATCGATTTTCTGCAGCCATTACTGGGCGAGCTTACCGAGCTTAAAGGTATGCTGGACACTGAACTTAAGCTCAGTGGTACCCTGCAACACCCTTTACTGCATGGCCAGACCCGCCTTGCGAACACCAAAGTAAAAGGCAAGCTGGCACCGGTAGATATTGATAATGCACAGCTACAGCTTGATTTCAGCGGCAGTAACGCCAGCCTCAGCGGCCAGGTAATCACCCCCAAAGGCGAAGTAGTACTAACGGGCCAGGCAGACTGGCAACAGCTGGACAACTGGCAGGGGCAACTGAACATTAAAGGCGATGAACTCAGATTGCAGGTGCCACAAGCCAGCTTACAAATCGCGCCGGATCTAACGATTAACGCCAGCCCACAGCTGACCCGGCTCACTGGCACCGTGCGTATTCCCAACGCCCGTATCAACATTGACGATCTGCCAGCCAGCGCAGTAGAGCTGTCCGACGATACCGTATTACTGGATGCCGACCTTAGACCGCAAGCCGTTAGTAAAGACAGCCTGTTTGCGCTGCAAACAGACTTGAACCTACAGCTGGGTGAACGGGTCAGGCTGTCTGCTTTTGGCCTGCAAACCCGGCTCAGTGGTAACCTTCGGGTACGGCAGCAACCCTTGCAGCCGTTGCAATTAAATGGTGATGTCAACTTAGTTGATGGTACCTTTAGGGCTTACGGTCAGGACTTATTGATCCGCAAAGGCAAAATGAACTTTAACGGCCCGGCCGATCAACCGTTTTTAAACGTCGAGGCTATCCGTAACCCTGCCAATATGGAAGATGATGTCATCGCTGGTATCAGGGTAACAGGCCCGGCTGATGATCCCAATGTGGTGATATTTTCCGAACCGGCAAAATCGCAGGCCAGTGCCCTGGCTTATTTGGTCATGGGGCGAGACCTGGGCGGTGACAGTGGTAATGCCGGTACCGCTGTTACAACCAGTTTGATTGGCATGACACTGTCATCCAGCAGCAAAGTGGTGGGCGAAATTGGCGAAGCTTTTGGCTTACGCGATCTGACACTGGACACCGCCGGGGCCGGTGACAACTCTCAGGTTACGGTAAGCGGCTATTTATCGCGCGACTTACAGCTAAAATACGGTTACGGCATTTTTAATGCGGTGGGCGAATTCACCCTGCGCTACCGCCTGATGCGCCGGCTGTATCTGGAGGCGGTATCAGGGTTAGATAACGCCGTCGATCTGTTATATAAATTTGAGTTTGACTAAGTGGCTACCAGCCCTGTAACGCTAAACCGCTTTTAACAACAAATGCTGATAGCGCCCCAGCGAAGCATAAGGCTCCTGACGGTTAAACTTAAGCTCCAAAGCCAGAAGCTGGTCAAAATGGCTTTGCTGAAGGCTGGGATCACGCAGGTAATCATGAAAACAGCGCACACCGGTTTTAGCCAAGATGCGAAAACCGGCCTGCTGCGCCCAGGTTAACACCTCAGTCGGCACCAGTGGTTGCTGCGGGTTTAAGCTGACCTTTTTCTTCACCTGTAAATCAGCCGCAACATAGTCAAAATTGCCAAACACCATGTTGGCAAAACGCTTGGCGTCTTTGTTGTAAAACATCAGTGACAAGACCCCACCTGGCGCGACCAATTGACGCAGCTGAGCCAGTGCCAGCTCAGGCTCGGCCAGCCACTCCAGCATGGCATGGCACAGCACCAGCGGATAAACGCCGTGCGCTGACGCAACAAGCCCGGCCAAACCAATCTGCTCAAAGCTAACCTGGTGTAACTGTGCCTGCTCCGCCTGTTGCCGGGCGAGTTGCAGCATATCGGCGGAAATATCGGTAAGATGCACACTGTGCCCCTGCCCGGCTAACGCCAGCGCAACCTGGCCCTGACCTGCACCGACATCTAAAACCTGACAAGGCTGCTTTAGCTGTGGCAGCTCTTGCAAGTCCCTGAGTAATACGGCCTGGCGCAGCGCACCTTTACTACTACTGTAGATGTTGCGGGCAAACTTAGCGGCAATACCATCAAAACTGCGATCGGTTTTTTTTGTCATGCCGGGTTATCGATATCAATAAATTGCACATCCAGGCCAAACTGCTGGGCAATAAGCTCCCCCAGCGCCTTTACGCCGTAACGCTCGGTAGCATGATGGCCGGCAGCAATAAAGTGAATGCCCAGCTCGCGGGACACGTGAATGGTTTGCTCTGATACCTCACCGCTGATAAACAGCTGCGCCCCCGCGGCAGCGGCCTGTTCAATATAGCCCTGCCCGCCACCGGTACACCAGGCCAGCTTGCTGACAAGGCTATCGGCTGCAACCTCTGCCTGATGCAGTAACACCGGCCGCTTTAGCAGCGTCTCTAGCTTAGCCGCCAACTGCGTCGGGCTTAACGCTGTTGCCAGCTCTCCCTGTTGCACCACTCCTTCTGGCTCAACACTTGGCAGTGGCAGGATATTTTGTGCGCGCAGCAAGGCACCCAACTGGGCATTATTCCCCTGCACCGGGTGCACATCTAACGGCAGATGATAGGCCAGCAAATTGATATCGTGCTGCAATAAGGTTTGCAGCCGGCGCTTTTTCATGCCGGTTACCTGCGCCGCTTCATTTTTCCAAAAATAGCCATGATGCACCAAAACTGCATCGGCATTGGCCTTAACCGCCGCATCTAACAACGCCTGACTGGCGGTAACCCCAGTTACTACTTTGTGGATCTGGCGCTTACCTTCTACTTGTAAACCATTCGGGCAATAATCTCGGATGCGATCACTTTGCAAATGCTGGTTTAAGAAACTGACCAGCTCATCGCGGGAAATCATTAGCAGTGCTCCTTAGCTAAACGTTGGGTTATTGTACTGCAACTGGCTAAGAAATCAGGCACATTTGTGTTAAACCGCCAAAATGGTGTATAAATAATGCGCGACTTGCTTAAATAATGTCAGTTAAGGATCCGTATGAGCAAATTGGATAAAGATCAGGTGGTTGCCGAATTTACTGCGGCCTATAAAGCGGCTTTTGGTAAGGCACCACAGTTGGAGCAGAAACCAGGCTGGTTTAGTGTAGACGGCGGTAAAAATATCCGCTTGGCTGAGCTTGCAGAGCTAGCCGCCAGTTATGCCAGCGCTAAAGGCAAAGCGGCCAACACAGCAGCAGACAAAAAAGCCGCTGATAAAAAACCCGCTGCTAAAGCTGCAGCCCCGAAAGCTGCCGCAAAATCAGCGCCAAAAGCAAAAAGTAAAACCAGTGGTAATGGCCAATCGGCAGCGGCGTTGTGGGCTAATCGTATCGGTGAGCAACAACGCAAACCGCGCGGCACGCGCTAGTTTGCATCCGGCGCTGGCGCTGCATCCGGCTTTGCCGATGCAAAAGCGCTAAGCCGGTTTTTAGCTTCAATCCACTGCCCCATAAACTTGGTGCTGCGATAAGCATGGTGCCTGAGCATTAAGCCGGTGAAATTGCGCTGCCGGTGTGATGCAAGCTGCTGCCTTAGCTGCTCCAAATGTTGCCAAATTCTTGTTCTATGCGTTGCCAGCATAAATTTTTCGTTTACGATAGCATAGCCTTGCTGTTGGCATTTTGCCCAGCGCTCAGGCTGCTGATACAGCGTTACAGCAGCATCAGCGATACCTAGAGCGTCATTAGCGACCATTCCTGCCCACTCGCTTTTGTTCACGTTATTAGTTTGTGCGGTTGCACTATCAGGCAACATGCCTTCTGCACCAATATCGGTGGTGACACTGGGCGTACCGCAGCACATCGCATCCAATAGTTTACCCTTTAAACCGGCGCCAAATGCCAAGGGTGCCAGACAGACTCTGGCCTGCTGCATAACAGCACACGCATCCTCTGCCCAGCCTTTTACCAAAAATCCCTCGCGAGCATTGTGTAAGGCCGTCGCTTTGGGCGGCGGATAAGCGCCATAGATATGTAGCTGTGCCTCTGGAATGCGGGCACGAATTAATGGCCAGATCTGTTGTTTTAACCATAACACCGCATGCCAGTTGGGTGCATGGCGAAAATTGCCAATAGCAATAAAATGCTCGCGCTGCTCAAAGTTCATCAGGCTTGGTGTTGGCGTGTGTTCAAGCAAAAAGGGGCAATAACACAGCAAGGACTCGGGCACCTGATAATGCTGTTGCAGCAGCTGCATTTCATAGCTTGAGATCACCAGCGTGATATCACAGCGATAAATGGCAGCAATTTCGCGCAGCGCAAGCTCTGAATTAAGTGCTGCGGTATCCAGCGGTGCTGACGTTTTTGCACACTGCTCACGCGCTGCTCTAAGCGCATGGCAGTCTTCCATATCCAGTATGCGTATTGCCTCTGGGCAAGCCTGTTCAACCCGCCAACCAAACTGCTCTTCGAGCATAAAACGGTCAAATAACACCGCTTGTGGCTTTAGCGCAGCAATCCAGGTGTCAAAGCTAGCGTCATTTAGCGCAATCTGCTGCTCAACAACACCCAGCTCAGATAAGGGATAACGATGCATTCCAGGCTCGGCAGCACTGGCAAACATAACCTGCCAGCCCTGTGCCAAATAGAGTTTAAGCAAGCTGAGCATACGATAGCCAGCCGCTGAAGAGTTGGGTTCAGGCCAGACATAACCGACCACGACCAGCATAGGTATCTGACTCACTGTTGTCCCCACCTGTTAAAAAGCGGCAGTGTAGCGCCTTTTTGCCCGGGGCAACAGCTTGGCAGGGCTTGCTGTCGTGCTAAGATACGACAACGTTTAATCTGGAATATCAGCATGAGTGTCAGTCATTACTCCAAAGCAGAAGAGCTATTGCATGCACTAAGCCATGGCCTAGGCGCGTTACTGGGCATTACCGCTCTGATAGTCATGCTGACCGTTAGCCTGCCACTGCAAGATGGCTGGTATATCGCCAGCAGCATTATCTACGGCAGCAGCCTGGTCTTACTGTACAGCAGCTCTACGCTGTACCACGCTGTATCAGACACTGTGCTGAAACGACGACTGCGTCAACTGGACCATGCTGCCATTTTTATCCTTATTGCCGGCACCTATACGCCTTTTTTGCTCATCAATTTGCGTGACAGCTGGGGTTTTGTGCTCTTTGCTGTAATTTGGCTTATCGCCCTAACAGGCGTAATCATTGAACTGGCTACCGGGCTTAAATATAAAAAGTTGTCGCTGTCACTATACCTGGGCATGGGCTGGCTGGTAATCGTTGCCATTGAACCTATGCTGCGTTATGTAGATACGCCAGGCTTATTGCTGCTGCTGGCTGGCGGGTTGAGTTATTCGTTTGGTGTCATTTTCTATGTCTGGAAAGGTTTATTTCTGCATCATCTGATTTGGCATTTGTTTGTACTGGCTGGCAGTGTACTGCATTTTTTTGCCGTGTATTATTTTGCCCTGACAAGATAAAAGGCAGGCCAGAGAACTGGCCTGCCTGTCGTTTTTCACTTCGCTTACAGCTTAAGATTAATACTGGTAGCTAAAGGTTACACCGCTAAAGGCCGTATAGGCACGAACACCAACATGCCAGGTTCCAGCCTGCGGGTTATTAATGGTACATACCTCATTGTTACCGTTCAGATAAGGCCGGCAGGTATAGCTAGTGGTGGTTGGCTCGCTACCATAACGCACGTACAGATCGGCATCGCCGGTACCGCCAGAGATCTGGAAGGTCACGCTGGATACGCCAGACGGAATCGTATAACTGCCACGCAGCCACTGGCCACTTGACGCTGACAAATTCGGGAAGCTGGCGCCGCCCGTTGGTGGTGGATTATTGCCGCCATCGCCGCCGCCTGAGCCATCACAACCGTTATTGGTCAGATAGTCGTGCGCAGCTTTGGCTTTAACAATACCCCAACCGTAAGAGGTATCACGCCCCGCTGAGCCCCTGTCCTCTGCCGTGGCGTTTAAGGCACTGCGGATCTGTGCAGCTGTACATTGCGGGTGGTTACTCCACACTAGGGCGGCAACACCGGCAACATGCGGAGATGCCATAGAAGTACCGCTGATGCTGTTATAGCCACCATTGTTCCAGGTAGAGCTTACACTAACGCCAGGGCCGGCAATTTCAACCTGCGAGTTACGCTGTGAAAAACTGGCCAGCGCACCACTGGAATTAACTGCAGCAACAGAGACAACGGCATTGTACGAGGCTGGATAGGAGAAGCTGGTGTTGCCGCCATTACCCGCCGCAGCCACTAACAACATACCGTTGTTAAAAAAGTTATTCATCGCGGTGTTTTCAGTTTGGTTAGACGAGCTGCCACCCAAACTCATATTCACGACTTTAGCGCCGGCGTTCTGACACGACTGAATGCCCTGAATTAAATCTGACGCATAAGTCCAGTTGCCGGAGTTATTGAATATCTTAACAATATGCACACCTGCCTGGCCGTTGCCAATGGTGCCCACCACACCGGTGTTATTGTTTAACGCCACCATAGTACCGGCGACATGGGTACCATGGCCATTACCATCTTCATACCAGTTACCATGGCCAGAGAAAGAGAAACCTGTTACGCCTGAGCTTTGTAAGTCTTCATGGTCCAGATCGTAACCGGTATCAATAACACATACTTTCATATTGCCCGCGCTGGCATCACTTACCTGATTGGCCTGCACCATGGTAATACCATAAGGCGTGCTTTGCGCCATCGGTGTAATCACATCCATCAGATAGCGTTTGCTGTCTTCTTCGATGTATTCAACCTCTGGGTTAGCTTGCAGCAATTTACGTTGTTTCGGTGTCAGCTCTGCCACGCTGGCATGCACCGATGCTAAATGCGACAAGGCGTTTACGTTAGCTTTTTGCAGGGCCTGCTGGGCACGGGCCACTGAAAACTCCGGACGCTGACTGCGACCATCAGTACCCATAGTGGCAACAGGATCTTTAAATTTAACGATATAACGGGTGGGTTTTGTCTCAGCCAATTCAGCTAGGCTCAACTTAGCTTCCGGCTTTTTTACGCCTTCGGCAACAGCGACAGAGGTCAGGCTGAGCGCAAAACAACCAGCAGACGCAGCTGCCAGCATAGTGGTCATTTTTTTCATCATAGTACCCTTGATTAATTTTTATGTTCCATGTTGTTCATTGGGCATCCTGCAGCGCAAAAAATAACCAAATACGGACCAGAGCTCCATTACAAACAGATTATAAATTCATTACAAATGCATGAGATAAACCCAGGATAGGAAATTTATATAACTATCAGAAACAAATTAAAATTTTTAGGTACTTGTTTAGATTTGTCATTGGGTAAAATAACCTATGTTAACGGATTGCTCGTGCCGGACTCATGGGTGGCAAGGCGTTTAACCGACACTCAACTACACCGCTTTTAACCAGCGTCAAAGCAGCCCCGAACAGATTACGTCTGAAAACAAAACAAACCTCGTTATGGGCCGAACATAACGCAGAACATAATGCTTTACAGCGCACCGCAGATTAAATCTGTCCTGACACTTTCGCTTGCAGTTGCATTCTTTTAGAATCGCCCGCATTAGCTATTTTAATTATGTTGTCCCGGAGAAAGACATGTCTGATGTTAAACACAGCCGCCTGCTTATTTTAGGTTCAGGCCCGGCTGGCTATACTGCAGCCGTTTATGCTGCCCGTGCGAATTTAAACCCGGTGCTGATCACCGGTATGCAGCAAGGCGGTCAGTTAACCACCACCACAGAAGTAGAAAACTGGCCCGGTGATGCACATGGTCTGACCGGCCCGGCATTGATGGACCGCATGCGCGTGCACGCTGAAACCTTTAATACTGAAATTGTGTTTGACCATATTCACACCGTAAACCTTAAGCAGCGTCCTTTTATGCTTACCGGCGACAATGGTACTTACAGCTGTGATGCACTGATTATTTGTACCGGTGCTTCTGCCAAGTATCTGGGCCTGCCGTCTGAGCAGGCTTTCAGTGGCCGCGGTGTATCAGCCTGTGCTACTTGTGATGGCTTTTTTTACCGCAACCAGAAAGTGGCCGTAATCGGTGGCGGCAATACTGCGGTAGAAGAAGCCTTGTACCTGTCAAACATTGCCGCCGAAGTGCACTTAGTGCACAGGCGTGACAGCTTCAAAGCAGAAAAAATTCTGGTCGACCGCCTGATGGCCAAAGTGGCAAGTGGTAATATAGTGCTGCATACGCACCGTGAGCTGGAAGAGGTTTTAGGTGATGATATGGGCGTGACCGGTGTGCGTCTGAAGTCAACCAAAGGCGAATCAGCTGAAGAATTAGCCTTACAGGGCGTGTTTATAGCTATAGGTCATAAGCCCAATACCGACATTTTCGCAGGTCAGCTGGAGATGAACGGCGGTTATTTAAAAGTGCAAAGTGGCACTGAAGGCAACGCCACTCAAACCAGTATTGAAGGCGTGTTTGCTGCCGGTGATGTGTCAGATCATATCTATCGCCAGGCTATTACCTCAGCAGGCACCGGCTGTATGGCCGCACTGGATGCCGAGCGCTACCTGGACGCATTAAGTAAATAACGCCTGTAATGGCCATTTATTTGCCCGAACTTAGTGTGCACGATGTCAGCTTTCCCCCGCTACATCGTGCCCTGAGGGAGCCAGATGGCCTTTTGGCGATGGGTGGCGATTTATCCGTTCCCCGCTTGTTAAGTGCCTACCGGCAGGGCGTTTTCCCCTGGTTTAGCGAAGGTGACCCGCTGTTATGGTGGAGCCCGTCCACCCGGGCCGTCTTTGCCCCGGATAGCCTGACACTTAGCCGCACGCTGAAAAAACAGCTGCGTCGTTATCAGTTGCGCTTTAGCGTCAACCGTGCCTTTGCTCAGGTAATCAGTCAGTGCGCGTCCCCCAGAACCAAACAACCCGGCACCTGGATTTTACCGGCCATGCAGCAGGCTTACCTGGCGCTACACCAACAAGGGCATGCTCATAGCATAGAAGTGTGGCAACAGGATAACCTGGTCGGCGGCCTTTACGGTGTGCAAATAGGCGGTTTATTCTGTGGTGAATCGATGTTTAACCGCCTGCCCGATACCGCCAAGCTGGCGCTGGTGGCACTGCAAACCTTGCTACAGCAAGCAGCTGCGGGCTGGATAGATTGCCAAATGCCCAACCCTTTCTTATTACAGCTGGGCGTGCAGCCTATATCGCGCCAGCAATACCTGACCCTGTTAACAGCGCAGCGCGAGGCCACCCTACCAGCTGAATTTTGGCAACCACGCTTTTTTGTCCTGGAAAATAAGTATGACTGAACTGCGATTTGGTCTGACCGCACCTATGCCTTGCAGTTACCTGCCCAACCAGCAAGAGCAGCTGGTGTTTTTATTGCCAGAACAGCCGCTGGATGCCAGCTTATACCAGCAGTTACTGCAGCTGAACTTTCGCCGCAGTGCTGAGCAGGTGTACACACCACATTGCCCCAGTTGTCAGGCCTGTCAGTCAGTGCGTATAGCGCCAGAACATTTTATACCAAGCCGAAGTCAGCGGCGCTTATTAAACAAAGCCGCGCGCCTGGGCTGGCAGTATCAGTTGGATAATGATACTTCCGGAGATTATTACCCATTATTTGCTGACTATATCAGGACCAAGCATGCTGATGGCAGTATGTATCCACCTGCCCCAGAGCAGCTTGAGGGCATGCTCAGCTGCTCCTGGCTATCAGTGCGTCTGCTTAAACAGTTCTATCAGGGCGAGCTGGTTGCCGTTAGCATTGTCGACGAAACCGACGATGCTTTGTCAGCGGTTTACACCTTTTATCAGCCCGCTGTTAGCCAGCTTTCCCCCGGCATACTGGCTATTTTGTTTTTGCTACAAGCAGCAATGCAGCGACAGAAAAAGTGGCTCTATCTGGGCTATCAAATTGATGCCTGCCAGAAAATGGCTTACAAGGCGGCTTTTTTGCCGCAACAGCGGTTTATTCAGGGACAATGGCGCTCATTTGGCTAAAAAAGCGCTTCTCGCTTTACTTATGCTGATGATTTCGGCACAATCTGCGCAGTTTTTTCTGGTTCACCCAAATTTAAGAGGCAAGTGCGCTGAATGGCGAAGGAAGACGTAATTGAAATGCAAGGTACCATTTTGGATACCCTGCCAAATACCATGTTCAAAGTTGAACTGGAAAACGGCCATGTCGTTATCGCTCATATCTCAGGTAAAATGCGCAAAAACTATATCCGTATTTTAACCGGCGATAAGGTAACCGTAGAATTAACACCATACGACCTGACCAAAGGCCGCATCGTGTTTCGCCAGCGTTAAGCCGGCAGCATTATCCGCTTTAAAAACAAACCCGGCACTGGCCGGGTTTGTTGCTTTGGTAAGCTATTGTCGTCTTAAGCAGCCCTGACTAATCAGCTAAGGCCGCTTCCTCTGACGTGTGATAGTTAAAACTTAAAGCGCCGTCGTGCAGATCAACACTGACATCACCACCATTTACCAACCGACCAAACAAGATCTCGTTTGCCAGCGGCTTTTTCAACTGCTCCTGGATCACTCTGGCCATTGGCCGCGCGCCCATCGCATGGTCGTAGCCTTTATCGGCCAGCCACTGCCGGGCTGCACTGCTAAGCTCCAGCGATACTTGTTTCTTATCCAGTTGCACCTGTAAATCGCAAATAAATTTATCAACGATTTGCAAAATGATATCTGCAGATAGGTGTTTGAACCAAATAATACCATCCAACCGGTTACGAAACTCCGGACTAAAAGTACGGTTAATCTCCGCCATCGCATCGTGACTGTGGTCCTGCTGCTTAAAGCCTATCGATTTACGAATGGTTTCCTGCACGCCGGCGTTAGTTGTCATGACCAGCACCACATTACGAAAATCAATTTTACGGCCGTTGTTGTCCGTTAAAGTGCCGTGATCCATCACCTGCAATAAAATGTTGTAAATGTCACTATGGGCTTTTTCAATTTCATCTAACAGCACCACAGAATACGGGTGCTTTGATACCGCATCTGTTAATAAACCACCCTGCTCAAAACCGACGTAGCCCGGGGGGGCGCCAATTAAGCGGCTAATGGCATGACGCTCCATATACTCCGACATATCAAACCGCAACAGCTCAACGCCGAGCGCTTTGGCCAGCTGTTTAGTCACTTCGGTTTTACCGACACCGGTTGGGCCAGCAAACAGGAAATTACCTATAGGCTTCTCTTCACTGCCAAGGCCTGAGCGCGACAAACGAATAGCCGCCGTCAGTACTTCTATCGGCTCATCCTGGCCAAACACCACTAGTTTCAAATTACGGTCTAAGTTAGCCAGCACATCCTTATCTGAGGCCGACACCGACTTTTCCGGAATACGCGCCATCTTGGCAATCACATGCTCAATTTCCGGTACATTGATCACTTTTTTGCGCTTTGAGCTTGGCAATAAGCGCTGACTGGCACCGGCCTCATCTATCACATCAATCGCTTTATCCGGCAAATGCCGCTCGTTGATGTATTTAGCGGACAGTTCAGCTGCCGCCCGAATGGCTTTTTGCGTATAGCGTACATTGTGGTGCTGTTCATAACGCTCTTTTAACCCAAGCAGAATACGGGTGGTATCTTCCACACTAGGCTCTGCCACATCAATTTTCTGAAAGCGGCGCACCAATGCGGTGTCCTTTTCAAAGATACTTTTAAATTCCTGATAGGTGGTCGAGCCCATACAGCGCAGACGACCGCTGGACAGCAGTGGTTTAATCAGATTACTGGCATCCATGACGCCACCCGATGCCGCGCCAGCGCCAATCACGGTATGAATTTCATCAATAAATAAAATGGCGTCTTTTTCCCGCTCCAGCTCTTTCAGTAACGATTTTAAGCGTTTTTCAAAGTCTCCGCGGTATTTGGTGCCAGCCAGCAAGGCGCCCATATCTAAAGAGTAAATAGTGGCATTGGCAATCACTTCCGGCACTTCGTTGTGCACAATACGGTAGGCTAACCCCTCCGCAATAGCGGTTTTACCTACACCAGCCTCGCCCACCAGCAACGGGTTATTCTTTTTACGCCGGCACAATACCTGTATTGCGCGCTCAACTTCATGCTCACGGCCGATAAGCGGATCTATCTGGCCATTTTTCGCCTGTAAATTTAAGTTCGCGGTAAAATTTTCCAGGTATTTGCTGTCATCGCTGGCAGTGTCTGCACCCTCTTCCTGTGCATGTTCATCGTGCTGGTCCAGTTTCTCGGTTTTGGTAACACCATGCGAGATAAAATTCACCACATCTAAGCGAGTAATATCAATCTTTTTAAGCAGGTACACCGCTTGTGACTCCTGCTCACTGAAAATCGCAACCAACACATTGGCGCCGGTCACTTCAGATTTACCAGACGACTGCACATGAAATACTGCGCGTTGTAATACGCGTTGAAAGCCTAAGGTGGGCTGGGTATCACGCTCCAGTTCGCCTTCGGGCAATACCGGCGTGGTAGAGTCGATAAAACTGGCCAGCTCCTGGCGCAACTTTTCAATGTTAGCGCCGCAGGAGCGCAGTGCTTCACCGGCAGCCGGATTATCTAAAAGCGCCAGCAGTAAGTGCTCTACCGTCATGTACTCATGACGACGCTCGCGCGCAAACCTGAAAGCCAAATTCAGAGTTAACTCAAGATCTTTATTTAACATACACCACTCCTAATCCACCTGAGTAACGACACCAGAATCATGCCAGGACTGACCTTAAGCGCGCTCCATGGTACACAGCAGCGGGTGTTGGTGCTCTTTGGCATACTGCATCACCTGCTGCACTTTGGTTTCCGCTATTTCAGCGGTAAAGACGCCACATACCCCTTTGCCCTCGTAATGTACTTTTAACATTACTTCCGTCGCTTGCTCGTACTGCATATTAAAAAACCGGCTTAACACATCAATAACGAAATCCATCGGGGTGTAATCGTCATTGTGTAGTACCACTTTATACATTGGCGGCGGAGCAACACGTTGCCGTGTCAGCTCTTCTAATCCACCCTGTTGTACGTTGCTTTCTTTATTGCCGCTCATAAACTATAGCCACGCCTGCGTATTCCATCAAAGGAGCTTTAGGTTAATTATTGGTAAATTTTTAGTTTAATTATGCAAATAACTTGACTGTATGCTCAAATTATCTACATTAGTTGTTGGGATCAACAAACAATCCCGACATCAAGACTAAGAATACAGAATTTAGCTAACTTAGAGAAGGAAGTAAGTTGTATGGCTACCGGTAAAGTAAAATGGTTCAATAATGCCAAAGGATTTGGATTTATTCGTGAAGATGGTCGTGATGAAGATATCTTTGCTCATTATTCAACCATTAGCATGGATGGCTACCGCACGCTAAAGGCCGGACAGGATGTTGAGTTTGATCTGTCTGAAGGCCCAAAAGGCTTACACGCTGTGAATATTAAAGTGCCCGGTGATCTAACAGAATAAATATTCGCTCAGCGTAGAGCATATTTAAAAATAAAAAAGCAGGCTTTCGCCTGCTTTTGCTTTTAAAACTGGTAATCAACCCATTAAGCGTTAGCCAGTGCCTGATTAAAGGTTTGGCTTGGCCGCATCGCTTTAGCCGCCAATTCAGGGTTTGGCCGGTAGTAACCACCAATGTCTACCGCTTTACCCTGAGCACCATTTAACTCAGCAACAATAGTCGCTTCCTGCTGTTGCAACGCTTTGGCAAGCTTGGCAAAACGCGCCTGCAGTTCAGCATCGGCCGTTTGCGCCGCCAGTGCCTCTGCCCAGTACATGGCAAGGTAGAAATGGCTGCCGCGGTTATCCAGCTCACCCAGTTTACGCCGTGGTGATTTATCGTTATCAAGAAACTTAGCCGTTGCCGCATCTAACGCATCTGCCAGAACTTTAGCTTTGGCATTGCCGGTAACCTGGCTTAAATGCTCCAGTGAAGCGGCTAGCGCTAAAAACTCGCCCAGAGAGTCCCAGCGCAGATAATTTTCTTCAATAAACTGCTCAACATGTTTGGGGGCAGAGCCGCCAGCGCCGGTTTCAAACAGGCCGCCGCCATTCATCAGCGGCACCACTGAAAGCATTTTAGCACTGGTACCCAGCTCTAAAATTGGGAACAGATCGGTTAAGTAGTCACGCAGTACGTTACCGGTAACAGAAATAGTATCCAGGCCTTGCTTCATACGCTGCAATGACAAACGTGTCGCTTCTACCGGTGACAAAATTTGAATATCCAGACCGGCAGTGTCGTGCTCTTTTAAGTACTGCTGCACTTTGCTGATCAGCTGAGCGTCATGCGCGCGCTGGCTGTCCAGCCAGAATACCGCTGGCGTATTGCTTAAGCGGGCGCGGTTTACAGCCAGTTTTACCCAGTCACGAATAGGTGCATCTTTCACCTGACACATACGCCAGATATCACCTTGCGCGACGTTGTGCTCAAACACCACATCACCTTTGCTGTTCAGCACTTGCACTTTGCCATCGGCAGCAATTTCAAAGGTTTTATCGTGCGAGCCGTACTCTTCCGCTTTTTGCGCCATCAGGCCCACGTTAGGTACCGAGCCCATAGTACGCGGATCAAAAGCACCGTTCTTTTTACAAAAGTCGATGGTTTCCTGATACACACCGGCGTAGCAGCGGTCAGGGATCATCGCTTTGGTATCTTTTAGCTTGCCATCCGGGCCCCACATCTGGCCTGAACTGCGGATCATCGCCGGCATAGACGCATCGATAATCACATCGCTGGGTACATGCAGGTTA
Organism: Rheinheimera fenheensis; assembly: GCF_039871805.1. NCBI lineage: Bacteria > Pseudomonadati > Pseudomonadota > Gammaproteobacteria > Chromatiales > Chromatiaceae > Rheinheimera > Rheinheimera fenheensis. The sequence continues at coordinate 341,677 of NZ_JBDPJM010000003.1, read as the reverse complement.
GTGATACCTTTGTCAGAGTTCACCATCGCTAACGCAGGCTGGGCAGCATAACAGGCTTTGATGTCTGCCATCACTGCATCCTGTTGTGCTTGTGGCAGGCTGGCCACTTTCGCAAACAAATCGCCGGCACCGTTATTGACATCCACGCCTAACTCGTTAAACAGTGCAGCATGCTTATCAAATACCGGCTTGAAGAACTCCACTACCGCATGACCAAACATGATAGGGTCTGATACCTTCATCATGGTGGCTTTTAAATGCAGCGATAACAGCACATCCTGCTGCTTAGCGGCAGCAATTTCCTGCTGATAAAAAGCACGCAAGGCGTTTTTGCTCATCGTAGCGGCATCCACCACTTCACCAGCCTGCACGGCAACGTTGTTTTTTAATACCAACACAGAGCCATCGGTGGCAACCAGCTGAATTTTCAGTGTATCGGCACTGGCGAAGGTGGTTGACTGCTCACTGCCGTAAAAATCGCCCTGGCTCATGTGTGCCACATGTGATTTCGACTCTGCCGACCAGGCACCCATGCTATGCGGGTTTTTCTTGGCGTATTGCTTAACCGATGCCGGTGCCCGACGATCTGAGTTTCCTTCACGCAGCACCGGGTTTACCGCACTGCCTTTAATTTTGTCATAACGCGCTTTAACGTCGCGCTCTTGCTCGGTTTTTGGCTCAGCCGGGTAATCTGGCAGTGCATAGCCCTGCTGCTGCAGCTCTTTAATCGCCGCTTTTAACTGCGGAATAGACGCACTGATGTTTGGCAGTTTGATAATGTTTGCCTCTGGCTGATTGGCCAGTTGGCCAAGCTCGGCTAGCGCATCGCCGATACGCTGCTCTGGCTTTAAAAAATCGGCAAAGTTGGCAATGATACGGCCAGATAAAGAAATATCACGGGTTTCTACCGCAATACCGGCAGCAGCAGAGAACGCCTGCACGATAGGCAGCAGCGAGTAGGTTGCCAGCGCAGGCGCTTCATCTGTTTCAGTGTAAATGATTTTTGCAATTTCTTGTGACATGTTAGTTCCTGTAATGTGTTCGCGACGCACTGAACGCCTCATAGCACAGCGGATCAGCGCCTACCCGCACCCTGATGGTGCTGGTGTTTAAAACGCATTTGTTGCAAAGCGGCGCTAGTATAGCAGCATGACAATCAATAAAATAGGCAACGCGCTGCTCGGGCCAGTTGCACTGACAGCGGGTATTTTATGCTATCAGACGCTTAGCTGTTCACTAATACTTACAGTATGTTATGCCCAAGCTACCCCGACATTTACTGAGATAACTGCCCGTGAAAACTGCACGCTATAAAGCCAAACCCTACCCTAACGCAGCGGCGAAAAAACGCAATGCGACTAAGGTCGCGTCGCCGCTGTTGCTGTTGTTTAATAAACCATTTGATGTGCTGTGCCAATTTACCGACAATAGCAGCCCGAAACGGGCTACGCTGGCCGATTATATTAACGTGCCCGACGTTTATGCGGCCGGCCGGCTCGATCGTGACAGTGAAGGCTTATTGCTACTGACCAACTGTGGTAAAACCCAGCATCTCATAAGTGATCCCAAGCATAAAATGGCCAAAACGTACTGGGTTCAGCTTGAGGGGGATATTACCGATGCGGCACTGCAACAGCTAGGCGAAGGCGTAATGTTGAACGATGGTCTGACGCGACCCGCGACCGCATCCCGTATTGACACACCTCCCCTTTGGCCTCGCAATCCACCGGTACGTTACCGCGCAGCTATTCCTACCAGTTGGATAAGTCTAACCATTACCGAAGGCCGTAACCGTCAAGTAAGACGCATGACTGCCGCTGTAGGTTTTCCTACCCTGCGTTTGGTGCGCGTGGCTATAGGCCCTTGGCAGCTGACCGAGTTAGCGCCAGGCGAGTATCGCAGTGTTGCGCTAACAGCAAACGACGCAATCACCTAAGGCCTTTTTGAATGAACAGAGCACAGTTACACCTTACCGTGGCTGCCATAGTGCAGTTTGAACAAAAATTTCTACTGGTAGAAGAAACCGACAAGCTAAGCGGCCAGCGTGTGTTAAATCAGCCAGCCGGACATGTCGAGCAGGATGAAGATTTACTCAATGCAGTAAAACGAGAGCTGTTGGAAGAAACCGGCTTAATGCTTGAGCCTTGCGCTTGGCTTGGCATTTCGCAGTTAAAAGCGGCCAATAACCATCGTTATGTGCGTATTAACTTTGTGTTTGAGCCGGTGTCATTGCCTGTTAAGTATCAACCACAAGACCGCGATATCCTCGCGCTGCACTGGTTAACCGCAGCCCAGCTGACTGAGCATGCACTACCGCTTCGAAGCGCGCTGGTAAGTGACGCAATCGACTTATACCGGCAGGGAGTGCGTTTACCCTTAGCGCTGATCCAGCCGGCGCGCTAAGCGCTTAAACCGGCGCGATAACATGCGCTGGCGATAAATTTCATGTATAATCCGCGCCTTGTTTTTTGTTGCGATCCTGTTGTGGTAATGAAGCCTATGTCCGAGCCTAACCTGGTTGAGTCATCAGCCAACAGCAATAAGAAAGTCATCGTCGGTATGTCCGGTGGTGTCGACTCTTCTGTTTCTGCCTACTTGCTGCTGCAGCAAGGCTATCAGGTAGAGGGCCTGTTTATGAAAAACTGGGAAGAAGACGACAATGACGAATATTGCGCAGCGGCACAAGACATGGCCGATGCCCAAGCCGTATGCGACAAGCTCGGGATAGTGCTGCATAAAGTCAACTTTGCCGCCGAATATTGGGACAATGTGTTTGAATATTTTCTGGCAGAATATAAAGCCGGACGTACACCCAACCCAGATATCATGTGCAACAAAGAAATCAAGTTCAAAGCGTTTTTAGAATTTGCCGCCGAAGCCTTAGGCGCTGACTATATTGCCACCGGCCACTATGTACGCCGCCGCTTTGAAGATGGCCACTGGCAGTTACTGCGCGGCTTGGATAACAACAAAGATCAAAGTTATTTTTTGTACACCCTGGGCGAAGAGCATGTGGCCCAAACGCTGTTCCCGGTTGGCGAATTGGAAAAACCGCTGGTGCGCGCCATTGCCGAACAGCAAGGGCTGGTTACCCACGACAAAAAAGACAGTACCGGTATTTGCTTTATCGGCGAGCGTAAATTTAAAGATTTCCTGCAGCAATATCTGCCCGCCCAACCTGGCGATATTATGACTGTAGATGGCGATATTATTGGCCGTCATGAAGGCCTGATGTACCACACTCTTGGCCAGCGTAAAGGCTTAGGCATTGGCGGCTTACGCGATGGCTCTGACGAGCCCTGGTATGTGGTAGGTAAAAACCTTGAGACTAACCAGCTTATTGTCGCGCAAGGCCATGACCACCCAAGCTTACTGTCAAGTGGCTTAATTGCCAGCCAGTTGCACTGGACAGATCGCCAGGGCCCAACCGCCCCGCTGCGCTGCAGTGTTAAAACACGTTACCGCCAGCAGGATATCCCCTGCTTAGTAACGCCACAGGCCGATGGCAGCCTCAGCGTACAGTTTGACAGCCCGCAAAAGGCCGTTACACCGGGCCAGTCAGCAGTGTTTTATCTTGGCGACGTTTGTTTGGGCGGCGGCATTATTGACCAGGCGATAAACTAACATGCAATACTCACTTTCGACGCAAATTATTGCGCTGGCCGCACTGTGCCAGGCGCTTAAACTGGTGCAACAGGTAGCGCGTAGCAGCGAACTGGACAAAGACGCCGTCAGCCTGATACTGCAAAGTGTTGCCGTAATTGACGCTGAGCGACCACTGCAAATATACGGCGACGACACGGCTAACTTAGGTGAAGGTTTTAAACTTATTGTCGACCAACTGGGTGACAAACCACAAAAAGATGTTGAGCTAACCCGGTATATTGTCGGTGTGCTGGCGCTGGAACGCCGGCTGGCCAAAACGCCGGCCAACCTGGCACGGCTCGGTGATAAACTTCAGCACCTGCAGCGGCAACTGCAGCACTTTAGTGTACTAGATGACAACATGCTGGCTAACCTCGCCGATATTTACTCAGACTGTATCAGCAGTTTAGGTGGCCGTATTCAGATTTACGGCCACCCAGAGCTGTTAAAACAACCGGCTGTACAGCACAAAGTACGCGCCTTGCTGCTCGCTTCTGTGCGCGCCGCAGTGTTATGGCGCCAGGCCGGTGGTAGCCGTCTTAACTTTATTTTTAAACGTCGCAAGCTGGTAGAACAAGCCCGGCAAATGCTGGCACAACTACCCTCATCAAGCTTATAGGAGCCTGTATGCAACTGAATGCCCTTACCGCTATCTCCCCCGTAGACGGGCGCTATGGCAGCAAAACCATTGAATTACGTCACTATTTCAGTGAGTTTGGCCTGATAAAATACCGGGTAATGGTAGAGGTACGCTGGTTACAGCAACTGGCCGCTACGGCTGGTATCGCTGAAGTACCGGCCTTGTCGGCCAGCGCCAATCAGCTGCTAGATGATATTGTCGACAATTTCAGCCTGGCCGATGCCGAACGGGTAAAAGAGATTGAGCGCACCACCAATCATGATGTTAAAGCTGTCGAGTATCTGCTAAAAGAAAAAGTGGCCGCAAATGCTGAGCTTGCCGCTATCAGCGAGTTTATCCATTTTGCCTGTACTTCTGAAGATATTAATAACCTGTCACATGGCCTGATGTTAACCGAGGCGCGTCGTGATGTGTTACTGCCACAGTGCGACGCCCTGTTAGAGGCGATTAAACAGCTGGCGCAAGAACTGAAGCAGGTACCGATGATGGCACGCACCCATGGTCAGCCAGCCTCGCCCACAACTATGGGCAAAGAGATGGCCAACGTGTACGTGCGCCTGAAGCGCCAGCGTGACCAGATAGCGGCGGTGGAGATCCTCGGCAAGCTAAATGGTGCTGTCGGCAACTACAATGCCCACCTGTCAGCTTATCCTGAACTTAACTGGCACCAGCTGTCTGAGCAGTTTGTCACCAGCCTGGGCCTCAGCTGGAATGCCTTTACCACCCAGATTGAACCACATGACTATATTGCCGAGTTGTTTGATGCGGTAGCACGTTTTAATACGATATTGCTCGATTTTGACCGTGATGTCTGGGGCTATATCGCTCTGGGCCACTTTAAGCAGCGCACTGTGGCCGGTGAAATTGGCTCATCCACCATGCCGCATAAAGTTAACCCGATTGATTTTGAAAACTCTGAGGGTAACCTCGGTATTGCCAATGCGCTGTTTAATCATTTATCAGCCAAGTTGCCGGTATCACGCTGGCAGCGCGACCTGACCGACTCGACGGTACTGCGTAATTTAGGCATGGGCTTTGGTTATACTCTTATTGCCTATCAGGCGACATTAAAAGGTATTAGTAAGCTTGAAGTGAACGCTGCTAACTTGCTGGCTGAGCTTGATGCCAATTGGGAACTATTAGCTGAGCCGGTACAAACCGTAATGCGTAAATACGGCATTGAGCAGCCGTATGAAAAGCTGAAGGAGCTTACTCGTGGCAAGCGCATTACCAAAGCAGATTTACACCTGTTTATTGACAAGCTTGAACTGCCAGAGCCGGTAAAGCAGCAACTGAAACAACTGAGCCCGGCCAATTACATCGGTGCGGCAGTTGAAATCACCAGCACACTGGATTAACGACCCAAAGGCGCTTCAACAGCGCCTTTTTTCCGAGGACGCACTATGTATCAATTAGACTTTGGCAACCTTACCGTTGCAGAGTTTTTACGTGATTACTGGCAGCAAAAACCGTTGCTGATTAAAGGCGGCTTTAAACAGTTTCAGGATCCGTTAACGGCCGATGAGCTGGCTGGACTGGCGCTGGATGAGAACGTGGAGTCACGGGTCGTTAGCAATATTAATCAGCAATGGGATATGCAAAGTGGCCCCTTCGAGGACTTTGCAGCTTTTGGCGAGCAAAACTGGACACTTCTGGTGCAGGCAGTCGATCACTGGCATCCACCGGCAGCGTCCTTACTGGATCCGTTTCGTTTTATCCCCAACTGGCGGATTGATGATCTGATGGTCAGTTTCTCCACCGCAGGTGGTGGCGTAGGCCCGCATCTAGATCAGTACGATGTGTTTATCATTCAGGGCGAAGGTAAACGTCACTGGCGGGTTGGTATGCCTGATAACAGCTTAACACAGCTGTGCCCGCATCCGCGTTTGTTGCAGGTAAGCCCGTTTAACGCCTGTATTGATGTGATTACCGAGCCGGGCGACATTTTATATATACCGCCGGGCTGCCCGCATGATGGCATCAGCCTGGAAAACAGCCTGAACTATTCGGTAGGGTTTCGTGCACCGGCGCAAAAAGACTTACTCACCGGTTTAGCAGATTATCTGCTTGACCATGACCTTACCGGCAGCCGCTTTACTGATGCCGGTCGGCAGCAGGTGCAATCTGTCGGCGCGATTTCAACGCAGGATTTAACCCAAGTACAGCAGCTGTTGCAGCAACTGGTGTCAGATAACAACCTACTGCCACATTGGTTTGGCGGCCTGATTACCCGAGCTAAACACGAGCTGGATTTAAATGAGCCCGAACCACACTATGGCAGTGATGAAATTGCAGAGTATCTGGAAGAAGGCTCAGTGCTTAGCCGCCTTGGTGGCTTACGCTGTTGTTATTTCCAGCAGGATGAACGTAGCGACATCTTGCTGTTTATCAACGGCGATGAAATTAGACTGCCGCCTTCTGAGCGACTAACAGCACGGTTACTGTGCGATTTTACCGAACTTGATCAGACGCAGAATCAGCACTTTTGCAGCTCAGCCGAGCGTACTATGCTATTAACCAGCTTAATTAATCAGGGCTACTGGTACTTTAGCGAGTAGGTTTTGCAGCTCTTGATAAACATAAAAAAACCGCATTAATTGCGGTTTTTTCTTATTGTAACGTTTTAATTACAGCTAGCTGGGCTGGCTTTGCTGCCAAAGTTCATCTTTGTTAAACATGTCATACAGGCCATGAGCCCGTCCTATCAACAAATTGGCAAAATCCTGCTGCGTTTTATCGCTAATACCCGCATCTACAATTTGTTGTGCTTTAAGCTGCCAATTAAGTGAAAACGCCCGCACTGCTTCACGCGCATCTTTGGCCGCCGACAACGGCAAGTGATCTGTTGGCAAATCACCACTAATTACCCAAAAGCTTTGTTTATCTTTGGTATTTAGTTTCCAAACCGCCAGATAAGGCGGCAGATAGCGGCTATCATTTACGGCAACATTATCGGGTATGATACCTTTACTGGCTAAATACTCGTTTGCTTTTTGAAACTGCGCCCGCACCCACTCGGCTCTGGCCTGCTCCATTTGTTCCTGAGTTAACTGCTCACTCATGAGTTTTGGTTCCTGCATTAATGTTTGCGCTACTTTAGGTGACTCCCGGCCGACAATCAAGCACCTTGACAGATTGTCGACAATCCACTGGCCTGACCAGGTATTATTTTCAGTAAAATATGGTGAAAGCCAGGCTGAAATGTTACATTGCGCCGCGGAAAAGCAGGCACTAGGCCGGCAGTTACCAGACAGACGTTAAGCCCCATCAGGTGGCCAATATACGGAGAAATCAGTCGTGGCAGTATTTAATCATTCTGAATTCGATAATCATGAGCAAGTGGTGTTCTGTAGTGATGCAGAAACCGGTTTAAAAGCCATTATTGCAGTACACAGTACAGCCTTAGGCCCTGCGGTTGGCGGCTGCCGTTTATGGAATTACGCCACAGATGAAGATGCCATTAATGATGTGCTGCGCTTATCACGCGGTATGACCTATAAAAATGCTATGGCGGGTTTGCCGCTGGGTGGTGGCAAGTCGGTAATCATCGGCGATGCCAAGAGCATTAAATCTGAAGCGCTATTCCGTGCTTTTGGCCGTATGGTGCACAGGTTATCTGGCAGCTACTACAGTGCAGAGGATGTCAACATAACCACTGGCGATATCATGATCGTAAATAAAGAGACACCTTTTGTTGCCGGCTTAGAAGGTAAAAGCGGTAATCCTGCACCTTTTACCGCGCTGGGTACTTACCGAGGCATTAAAGCGGCGGCTAAACACCAGTTTGGCAGCGATGATTTAAGTGGCAAAACAGTTGCGGTACAGGGCCTTGGCAGCGTTGGTTTCTATTTGTGTGAGCATTTACACCGCGATGGCGCTAAATTAATTGTTACCGATATCAACCAGGACGCTGTGAAGCGCGCGGTTGAACAATTTGGTGCCGTCGCCGTCGGGTTAGATGATATTTACAGCGTCGACGCCGATATTTATGCGCCTTGTGCCTTGGGCGCCACCGTAAACGACAAAACCATCGAGCAGTTTAAAGTTAGCATCATCGCCGGCTGCGCCAATAATCAGTTAAAAGAAGCGCGCCATGGTGAGTTACTTCGGCAAAAAGGCATTTTGTATGCACCCGATTATGTGATTAACGCCGGTGGTATCATCAACGTTGCTTTTGAAATGCGGCCTCAAGGTTACTCTGAGGCGGAGTCAACGTCAAAAGTGATGACTATTTACGATACGCTGTTAAACCTGTTCCAACGCGCCGATGCTGAAAAGCAACCGACCAGTGTTGTTGCCGATCTGATGGCGCAGGAAATTATCCGTCGCGGCCAAGCATAAAGCTGGTTAGCGTCTTAAAAGCCACTTTTTAGTGGCTTTTTTATGCCTGCGCACCCTGTGGTTTAGCGGCGAAAAGCTGGGCCAGTTTAAGCGGCACTATCTGGCTGGCGGTGGTGTAGCCGGCGTCATACAACATCTGCTTTTGCTCAATGTTCATGGCAAAATCGACCGATGACACCGCACCGGTATTCACCACTATAGTGTTGTGCCAGTGCTCAGCATGCACGTACTCGCGCGACACTGCGCTCATAAAGGTGCGGGTTAGCATAATCAGGTAAGAAACTAATGGAAAATAACGACGCGGCTGCAAAGGCCGTGCTTCAGCGTCACTTTTTAGCCGAAAGCAAATCAGCGGCAGCCCGGCACCCGACCAGTCATGATGCAAAGCGTCTTCTGATAAAATCACACCATCAGTCATAATGTGGTTTTCAAACGCCTGAAACGAAAAAAACAACGGAATAGACATAGAAAAACGCACTGCTTTTGACACTTTAAGTTTAGGCGTCAGGCTTTTATTGAACACTACAGGCCCGCCACCGTTAATATCGGTGGCCAATACGTGCAAATCATAATCAAGGCTGTCAAAAGTTGCGCCTTGCAATTGCTTATCCAGCCATAGCTCCAGCCGGTTACCATTACACAAGCCGCCACTTCGCAACAGCGAGGTAAAAGAGAAACTCCAGAACTGACGAAAATCGGTTTGCAGTGCCAAAGCTTTAATGTCTGGTAAACTCCAGCCTGCCGCATACAAAGATGCAACGATACTGCCACCAGATACGCCCACCAGGTGATTAAATCGAAATCCCATGTCATTTAGCGCCTGCAAGATACCTATGTAACAGCTTAAGCGGGTACCACCGCCAGAGAAAATCGGCACTATCTGTGCGTTGGTGTGAAACGGCATATGGGCTCTATCCTAAGCATTTACATCACCTTGTTAGTATGGGACATATTGCGTGTTCTGCCAGAGATTGATGCAGCTATTTGCGTCAATCTGGGCTAAGATGATGGCAGAACACAAGAATGTAGATAAGGAATGTCTGGCTTATGTATCGTGTTTGGTATTTTCTCGCCTTGCTGCTGTGCTTGCCGTTATCCGTGCTTGCCAGCCTGCCGGATACTATTGCTAAGGTTAAGCCCTCAGTGGTCGCTATTGGTATTCATAACCCACTTGGCGCACCGAGGATCCGTTTAATTGGCACCGGCTTTGCTGTTGCAGATGGCAGCAAAGTTGCGACCAATTACCATGTCATTGCACCACGATTAAATAATGATAAAAATGAACAGTATGTCGTGCTTTCCGGCAGTGCCGACCAGGTTAAAGTACACCCCATTATTAGTAGCCGCCATGAAGCGGCTTATGATCTGGCTGTGCTGACGATAAAAGAGCGCCTGCCAGCTCTCACGTTAGGCTCTGGCGAGCTTCAGGCTGAAGGCACTGCCATTGCTTTCACAGGGTTTCCTATTACCGCTGTGTTGGGCCTATATCCAGCAACTCACCGGGGCATTATCTCTGCATTAACCCCCATCGCCATACCTGCGGATAACTCTGGGCAGCTACAAGCTGCAGCACTGCGCCGGTTACAGCAACCTTATCTGGTGTATCAATTAGACGCCACGGCTTATCCGGGCAACAGCGGCAGCCCATTATATAATGCGCAAACCGGCGACGTTATTGGCATTATTAACAAGGTATATGTCAAGTCGACACGCGAAGCGGTATTAAGCGACCCCAGCGCCATTAGCTACGCTATTCCAGTGCGGTTTTTATTACCGTTATTACAATAACGCACCATGTGCACGCTGTTTAAACGGTAACTTTGCTATGGAACTGCTGACCCAACTTGCCGTAGACAAAATTGGCTTTTTGCTGGCTGCACTGGCGTATTCTGTTTTTTTTCTGTTGATCCTGGTTACCCGGGTAAAAAACCTACCGCGGTTGTTGCTGCTCAGTTGGGCGCTGGGCGGCGTGGTCTGGGCGTTATATTACAGCTTTGAGCAAATTGCCCCCTACTCTACGCTGACATCCCTGGGTCTTGAACTCATCCGTAGCTACTTGCTACTGCTGTTTCTGCTGTCTGCACTTAACGCAAAAATTCAACACCTGAAACCGTTTTTTCGCGCGCGCGCGGTGTGGTTACTCAGTCTGACACTGTTACTATGGTTTATGCTATGCGCTTCATCGTGGCTAACGGCTAACCTGATATTTACCGGTAGCCTGGTACTTGGGGTATTAAAACTCGCCTTATTAGAAGCGATGTATCGTAAGTCGGCAGATAACCGCTGGCAATATAAGCCGCTGATATTAAGTTTAAGCGTGCCAATACTGTTCGACTTTGTGTTATTGGCAGAATCTGCTCTGTTCGGACAGGTCGATAACCAGCTATGGGCGGCCCGTGGTTATGTTTATGCTGCGATGTTACCCATAACAGTCGTCGCTGTGCGTCGCATTCAAGCCTGGGGCATAAGCGTTTATGTTAGCCGCGATATAGTGCTGCAAAGCTCACTCGTATTAGCCTCTGGTATCTACCTGTGTTTAATCTCCATCGTTGGTTTCTATCTGCGATATATTGGCGGCACCTGGTCTAACCTACTGCAAACCACATTTTTGGCGCTGGGTTTCGCCATGCTGGCACTGATGCTGTTCTCCGGCACAGTGCGCAGACATTTTCGCGTCTTTATCGAAAAGCACTTCTTCGCCAATAAGTTTGATTACCGGCAAAAATGGCTGGAACTGACACGGCACTTACGTCAGATAGATTTAAGTAGCGCCGAACAGTACGATACCTTGTTACAAGCCTGGTTAAATGCAATAGGGTATAGCCGGGGTTGCCTGGTTAGACTAAATGTGAATAGCCCCCCAAAACTACTATCCTGCGCGGGACGTAGCAGCTTGTCAGACGATGAAAAAACGCTGATAAACCGCTACACAGCGCGTTATGCTAAACAACATTGGCTGGTAGATCTGTCTGATGTAAAGGACCCTTTCGCCAAGGCGCAACACGATCTGGCTAATATCGATATTCAACTGGTATTGCCTGTACACTCTGACGGCGAGCTTTGGGGATTGTGTTTGATGAATGCCCCCGAAGTGGACAAACAAAAACTGAACTGGGAACTGCGGGATTATCTGATGCTCGTAACCGAGCAAATCTCAAGTTATCTCATGCTCATGCAGGCCAGTAAAACCTTAAGTGAGAATGCACAATTCGCCGCTTTCAGCCGGATGTCGGCCTTTGTTGTGCATGATCTGAAAAACGTTAAGGCGCAAATCGACTTAATCCTTACCAATAGTCAGCGCCATAAAGATAACCCCGAATTTATTACCGATACCTTCGACACACTCGCTGCTATGCAGCTGCGACTTGGGCACATGCTTGAGCAGCTCAGCAATAAACGCGCGGTTGCTTCAACCACAAGCACCTTCAGTGTACGCAACTTGATAGAGCAAGTTATCACACAACGCTGCGCGGCAAAACGGCCGCTGCCGTTACTTATTGCAGAGCAGGATGTACAGCTGTCAATCGACAAAGAGCGTCTTGCCAGCGTGCTGTATCATTTAATCGACAATGCCCAGCACGCCACCGCCAATGACGGTCATGTTACCGTTCGGCTATCTTTAGAACAGAATAGCCTTTGCATCAGAATCCGTGATACTGGTTGTGGTATGTCGGAACAATTTATCCAGCAACGTCTGTTTAAGCCGTTTGACTCTACAAAAGGCAACTCTGGCATGGGCGTTGGTGCTTATGATGCGCTACACTTTGCCCAACAGCATCTGGGACAGTTGCTGGTAGAAAGTGAGCCAGGCGTTGGAACTACCTTTAGCCTCACGCTTCCGTTAAACTAAGTACAAGCAATAAAATAATTACAAGGATTGTTGCATGAAGACAGTATTAGTCATTGAAGATGACATTGGTATTCAAAAACAGCTGAAATGGAGTTTAACTGATTACGAACTGGTATTTGCAACTGACAGAGTTTCTGCGCTTACTCAACTGAGACGTTACGAGCCGGCAGTGGTAACCCTGGACTTAGGCTTACCCCCTGATGCGGCTAACGCGAGCGAAGGGCTCGCCTGTTTGAATGAAATATTAGCCACTCAGCCAGAGTGTAAAGTGGTTGTCATCACAGGTAGCACAGACAACGAGCATGCGCTGAAAGCCATAGCGCTCGGTGCTTACGACTACTATCAGAAACCTATAGATATAGATGTTTTGAATGTCATACTGGCACGGGCATTTAAAATAAGTGAGCTTGAAGCGGAGAATCGGGCGCTTAAAAGTGCGGGTCTAACCAGTAACGAAATTATTGGCAATAGCGAGTCAATTTTAAAAGCCTGCCGTACGGTAGAGAAAATAGCCCCTACCGAGATAACAACCTTGCTACTGGGTGAAAGTGGCACAGGCAAAGAGGTATTTGCCCGCGCCATTCACCGGCAAAGCCCTCGCAATAAAAAACCCTTCGTGGCAATTAACTGCGCATCAATACCCGAAAACCTGTTAGAAAGTGAACTATTCGGCTATGAAAAAGGCGCTTTTACGGGTGCCAACAAGACCACGCTCGGTAAAATTGAGTGCGCAAACGGTGGTACCCTGTTACTTGATGAGATAGGGGATATGCCCCTTAGCTTGCAAGCAAAAATGCTACGCTTTTTACAAGAGCGGGTTATTGAGCGCGTTGGTGGACGCCAGGAGCTCGAAGTAGATGTCAGAGTAATTTGCGCCACCCACCGTAATCTTGCTGATATGGTCGCGCAACAAAGCTTCCGTGAAGATCTGTACTATCGTATTAGCGAGATTACCTTAACCATACCGCCGCTGCGTGAGCGCGGCCATGATATAGCTGTGATAGCCAAAGCCTTGCTGCATAAGTTTAATCAGGAGTTTAATACTCAGGTTCAGGGCTTTAACGACAACGCGCTACAGGCCATGTTAGCCTATCATTGGCCCGGCAATATTCGGGAGTTACAAAACAAGCTTAAATCTGCGGTTATCTTAGCCGATAGCAAATACATAAGCGCAGACGATTTAGGATTGGCCAGTCAACATATTAAAACCGATACGCTAAGAAAAGTACGCGAGCTGGCTGAAACACAGGCCATTCGTCACGCCTACACCCTGGCCAATGGTAACTTATCAAAAACGGCTGACAGCTTGGGAATTACCCGGCCAACACTATATGCCCTGATTGATAAATATCGCTTACACGATTTGCGTAACACTGAAGCCGAAGTTTGACACCATATCGGCCTGGCTTTTTTCCGATGCTGGATAAACGATAACATCTTATCGTAAAACCATATGATTAAAACCAACAAAAAACCCCACCGAAGTGGGGTTTTCTATTACAGGCTAATGCCTTTTTGTTTCGCTTTATCTTTGATATACGACTCCCAACTACGCACCTGACGGGACATAGCAGGGTCTTTCTTTGCATTCATCAACGCGGCATAAGCTTCTTTATACTTCTTCTGGTAGAAGTAAGCATCGACCAGGCTCATATAAACACTTGACGCTTTATCAACGTTAAGCGACAGTGCTTTGTCGTAAGCGGCAATGGCTTCGTTATACTTCTGGATAGAGGATAACGCAGTACCCTGGCGACGATAAGCATCGGCATCATTGGTTAACTTTGCCAACTCGCCGTAATACTCAGCAGCTCGGGCAAACTCACGCGCAGCCTGATAGTTAGAAGCAATAAATGTGATATTGGTTTTATCTTTCTTCACCAAACCACTTTTCATATGCTTTTCCATCGTCACAGCAGCTTTGTAAGGAATGTTATTGTTAGCGTACATTTGCGCTAACATCCTTACTTCTGAATCCTTCTCAAGATAACCTTGTGAATAGGCCATTTGCAGCGTAGATAACGCCTTGCCGTACTCTTCGGTTAACGTATAGAAGTTACCCAGATAGACCCAGAACTGCTTGTTTTCAGGAAACAGTTGCACCATGGTTTCAACCACGGCTACCAGCTCTTTATAACGCTTAAGCTCATAAAGCGCAGCCATCTTAAGCTGATACGGGCCTTCAATCGGCTTAGACGAAAAGCGGATGGCATCATCTGCAGGAGCCAGCACTTTATCATACTGGTTCATCAACCAATAAGCGTTAGCTATACGCATATAAGCATCAGCATTCTGCTCACCAGTAAACATAATCCAGTCTTCATAAGCTTTAATGGCTTTTTGATACTGTTTGTCCTGCAACAACATATCTGCCAACAGCTTCATCGAAGATGCCTGGTCAGCAAAAGTCAGCACATCTGGCTTGACGGCAAGTGTCAGATATTTAATGGCCTGCTTTTCGTCTTTAGTAGCATATAAGTTACCTAAAAAACGATTTAAGGTTGCTGTGTCAAACTCATTGCTTGAGCTAACGTCGAGTAATGCCGCAATCGCTTCGTCAACCTTCTCTTCGTTATAAAGCTCAAAGGCTTTGACCAACACTTTACCGACACGCTCACCAACTATCTGGGTTTTGCGCGCTTTGCGCTCTTCCACTTTGGCCATATTAGGCTGTACAGCGGCGAAGACCGGTGAGGTACATACGCCCAACGCCGTCATCACCACTAATGCTGAGGTAAGTCTCTTAAACTTTTTCATATTAACCTCCTGCCATATCAAGCGTGAAGTCTAGCTGTACCTGCATGCCAGGTTGACGCATCGGCTTACCGTCGACAACTTTCGGGCTGTATTTCCAGCGACGCAGCGCACGGATAGCTTCACGGTCAAATACGCGACGCGGTTCAGCCTCGATCACTTCAACCTCGTCTACACTGCCGTCTTCCATGATGGTAAAGCGTAAACGTACCCAGCCTTGTAAGCCATCACGTGCAGCTTGTACAGGGTAGCGCGGTTCAATCCTTACTATCGGTGTTGCATCGCCATCGCGCATCATGCTGGACGGGTCGCCAAGACCACCTGAGCCAGCGCCTAAATCTAACCCAGGCATATTAAAGCCGATAGCACCAGCCGCATTTACATTGTCAGGCTCAGGCTGTGGCGCTTTAGGCGGCTGAGCTGGCGGTGGCGGCGGCGGTGGTGGTGGCGGACGCCGTGTCTGCGTTTCTGAGTCTGGCGGCGTAGTGTTAATCTCAATAACAATACGCTCTTGCTCTTTTACTTCACGCTTTCCACTGGATTGCAGCAAAGTAGCCATCATTAAAAACAACAGAAACGTTACCACCGCACCGATTATTAACGATGTCAGGAAACGTACCATAATTACTTAGTCTCCCCGGCCACACTAATCACCAGCGACGGGTCAGCTGTTTTAATCTGATCCATAACTTCCATTACGATACCATGCTTGGCTTCTTTATCAGCTTGAATGATGATCGTGTCAGTTGGTGATTCGGCACGTAGCCTTTCAATGTTTGCTGACACCCGCTCAACGTCGACTGTGCGTTTGTCCATCCAAATCTCACCGTTTGCACGAATGGCGATAAAGATAGTTGCACTGGGTTTCTTCTGAGCTTGTGCAGCTTCTGGTTTATTTACATCGATACCGGCTTCTTTCACGAAAGAAGTCGTAACGATGAAGAAGATCAGCATGATGAAGACGATATCCATCATCGGCGTGATATCGATCTCTGCTGTTTCAGCTTCGCGAATACGTTTGCGTGCCATAAAAAACTCTCTTTAATGATGCGGCAGACTGTCAGCCAGGCTTGCTTTTTCACGCTTCACCTGTACGTCTAACCGCGCACTGAAAAATACACCTGATATCGCTGCAACCAAACCCGACATTGTCGGAATAGTCGCCATAGAGATACCTGTTGCCATGGTTCTTGGGTTACCAGTACCTTGCGTTGCCATAATATCGAATACAGCAATCATACCAGTTACGGTTCCCAACAAGCCTACCAGTGGGCACAGTGCAACCAGGGTTTTAATCAGCAGCATCCGCTGATCTAATTTATCTGAAGCCTCGGAAATCCAACAATCACGGATCTTATGTGCATACCATGACGTGGTATCAGCTCTGGCATCCCAACGGGCGATAATATCCTTTTTCATTTTTGGATATTCCGTTTTAAGGAACCAGTAGCGCTCTATCATCAAAAACCACATGACGAAGAGTACCAGGGCGACAACGTACAAGACGTTGCCACCGGTATGGATAAAATCCTGAACAGATTCCCACAGCTCTACTAGCTGGAGTATCATTAGGCTTTCTCCTGCTCCGCGTGCGCAGCAATGATGCCGGCAGCCTGTTCATCTAACACATGCAAAATTGATTTTGCTTTTGACGATACCAATGAGTGAACGAACAGTAACGGAATAGCCGCAACCAGACCCTGAGCAGTTGTTACCAGCGCCAGAGAGATCGAACCTGCCATCAGTTTCGGGTCACCAGTACCGTACAGCGTGATTTGCTGGAAGGTTAAGATCATACCGATAACAGTACCTAACAGACCCAGTAATGGTGCCACTGCAGAGAACAGTTTGATTAAACCGATACCACGTTCCACTTTTGGTGTTTCGCGCAGAATGGCTTCATCCAGCTTAAGTTCCAGGTTTTCTGCATCAGCAGTTTTGTTCTCATGGTAAACACGCAGAATACGACCCAGCGGGTTTGAATCTGAAGGGTTAGCCAGGTTTTTCAGCTGAGCACGGATTTTGCCGCCAACAGCAGACAACACCAGGATACGCTCAAGTGCAATCAGCAAACCAATAAAGAATACGGCAGTAATGATGTAACCTACTTCACCACCAGCCTGATAGTATTCAAACAAGGTAGAACGCTGCTGGTTTAAGCGCAGCAAGCTGTTACCCTTGGTTGGATCCAGGTAAATACCCGTTACTTCACCAGTGCTTGCATTGTGATAAGCCGCAACTGAGTTGTGAATTTTCGACTGAGGCTGACGACCCAGTGGCTGGATCTGGTCAGTGTCGTTGTTTACGATCAGGTACTCTGAGTCAGTCGTCAGGTGGAAAGTACCAAAACGGGTAATACGCTTGGTTTCAACACCACCGTCTAGTTTAACCACTTCTGCATCAAACTGAGCCACTTTGCCTGACTCGGTCATTTCGGTCAGCAGTGCCATCCACAACTCTTCCATTTCTGTCAGAGTAGGTAATTCAGTCGCAGATGCTACAGAACGCAGTGGTACATCACGGCCTGGGTATTGCGCACTAACGATAGAACCAGTAATAGTACCGATAGATTGGTTAGCTGATTGGCGAACAACACCGAACAACTCACCCATGGTACCTAAAGCACTTTCTAACTCTTGCTGCTTCTGACCAATTAAAATGTCATTGTCAGCGTATTCTTTTTGCAAACGTTTTCCGCGAGCTTCTTCTTCAGAGTACTGACGTTTTGCAGTGTTTAATAACGCTTGTTTATCCGCACGGTCAGCTAAGAACGCACGCTCGCGCTCCTGGTTAATTCGACCTTCTACCGTACGTTCTTTTTTCAGTTGCTCTAACAGCTGATCTAGCTTTTCAGTGTTAGCGGCTGCGTTAAAAGCAACACCAGCGGATAATGTTACCGCTGCGGCAATTAACATTGATTTAAATACTTGTTTCATCTGTTCTTACTCCGCTGCGATAAGTGGTACGCGATCCATCTCAAGCGTGGCTTCACGACGCGCCATCTTGATGAACTGGGCTACTGAGGTCAGGTATGAACCTGGTAACTCATTCCAGCTCGAGGTTTGCTTGTTCCACACCCAGCCGGCACTGCCATCAAGCGCCAGTGCCATTAAAGACAGACGGCCAACATGCACATATTCAACAGTGATGTCCTGACCGTTCAGCGGTAAGGTACCCTGGAAAGCAGCTAACTCTGAGCCGTAGCTCACTTCGATGCTGTAGGCTTCCAGAATTTGACGGTACTGCTCAGACAACTGCACATCTGAACGGCCCATCAGCTCACGCAGGCGCTCAACACGCTCTAAACGGCGCTCGGTACGCAGCGGGATATCAGCCTTAACGAACTGTTCTAACGCATCAATCATGCGGAACATCAGCGGCACTGTACCTTTACGGGTATCTTCCAGGCCGTTAATCTGGCGCTGGATAGAATTAATCTGACGCTGCTGGTCAGCAACCAGTGTTGCTAAGAAGTCGTTATAAACCTTCAGGTTTTCAGTCTGGTCAACAACTTGGCGGTACTCGCCCAGTAATTCCTGTGACTGTTCATAAATAGTGTTGATTTTTTCCTGAGACTGCACTGCTGCGCGTTGGATCTGACTGCCTTCCTGTTGCAACGCTTTTAAATCTGTTGCCAGAACATTCGCAGATAACGCGAAGGTACCGGCCAGAGCTGTTGCAACAAGACTCTTGCGAATTTTATTGTTAAACATAGTTCCCAACCAATTATTGCTGATTAACGTAACCTGAAAGTGTAAGGGCCCAGCCATTCTTAACGACAGAAAAGGCCCTCGGTTAGAGGGTAAACCGTCCGCATCATTACAGGTAAAAACGCCCTTGTCAAGCCGACTCAGGCGCTCAGAGGTCTGCTCTGACGCGGTACCTTGCATGGTTTTATACCCAATTTATGCACTATTAAACAAATGAAAATTAATTTGTTATAGTTCATTAATTTTTTAGCTTACTTTATATTCGGTGTTAGTTTTCCCGAAGCATATAAAGCGACCATAGCATCCAACGATATGGGTTTGATTTTACTGCCATGTCCTGCGGCATTGAACGCCTCATAACGGGCGATACAAATTTCCATCATGGCTTTCACTGACTCTTGCAAATATTTGCGCGGGTCAAACTCGGCCGGATGTTTCGCCAGATAACGACGGATAGCACCGGTTGAAGCCAAGCGTAAGTCGGTATCAATGTTAACTTTACGCACACCGTATTTAATACCCTGCTGAATCTGCTCTACCGGTACACCATAAGTTTCAGGGATTTGACCGCCATACTCGTTGATAATTTGCAGCCAGTCCTGTGGTACAGATGATGAGCCATGCATGACTAAATGTGTATCCGGAATACGTTCATGGATAGCCTTAATTCGGTCAATCGCCAGAATATCGCCTGTCGGTGGCCGGCTGAATTTATAAGCGCCATGCGAGGTACCACAGGCAATAGCCAGTGCATCGACCTGCGTCTCGCGCACAAACTGTGCCGCTTCTTCCGGATCGGTCAGCATCTGGTCATGGCTTAAAATACAGTCAGCGCCAATACCATCTTCCTCACCGGCAGCACCGGTTTCCAGCGAGCCCAAACACCCTAACTCGCCCTCTACCGAGACACCACAAGCGTGCGCTATTTCAACAACTTTGCGCGTTACACCGGCGTTGTAAGCATAATCCATCGGCGTTTTGCCATCTTCGCCTAAAGAGCCATCCATCATCACGGAAGAGAAGCCCAGCGCAATAGAACGCTGACACACAGCCAGTGAAGTGCCGTGATCCTGGTGCATCACCACCGGAATATGTGGAAACTCCTCTACTGCCGCCAGAATTAAGTGGCGCAGAAAAGGCGCACCGGCATATTTGCGCGCACCGGCAGAAGCCTGCACTATCACCGGGCTGTCGGTTTTATCCGCTGCCAGCATAATAGCGCGCATCTGCTCGAGGTTGTTGACGTTAAATGCGGGAATGCCGTAACCGAACTCGGCGGCGTGATCCAGCATCTGACGCATTGAAATAAGGGCCATGAAATCCTCTCTTAATCTTTTAGGGTACAGTTGTAGTATGACATTATTATTATGTTTTATGCTTTAGCACGCTGTTCCAGTATAGCCACTGCCGGTAAGGTTTTACCTTCCAGGAACTCTAAAAAGGCACCACCACCGGTTGAGACATAAGATACTTTGTCAGCAATATTGTACTTATCTATCGCCGCCAGGGTGTCACCGCCACCGGCAATAGAAAATGCCGGGCTTTGCGCAATAGCCTGTGCTATCGCCTCAGTGCCTTTGGCAAACTGGTCAAATTCAAACACACCTACAGGGCCATTCCAGACAATGGTGCCTGCCGTTTTTAAGATTTCTACTAACTGTGCGGTGGTATCCGGGCCTATATCGAAAATCATATCGTCAGCAGCAACGGCTGATACCGGCTTTAAGGTGGCGGGGGTGGTTTCACTGAACGCCTGGCCAACCACCACATCGGTTGGTACCGGTATATTGCCGCCACGCGCTTTGGCCTGCGCCATCAAGCGCTGCGCTTCGGCAATTAAATCGGCTTCATATAAGGATTTACCCACATTATGACCGCTTGCCGCAATAAAGGTGTTAGCGATGCCGCCGCCAACAATCAGCTGGTCAACAATACCTGATAAGGACTCCAACACGGTAAGTTTGGTCGATACTTTAGAGCCGCCGACAATCGCCACTAATGGCCGTTTCGGGTTCTTTAATGCTGCCGCTAACGCATCAAGCTCAGCGACCAGCAAGGGGCCAGCGCAGGCTACAGGCGCATACTTGGCCACACCATGGGTCGACGCCTGAGCGCGGTGCGCAGTACCAAAGGCATCCATGACAAACACATCGCACAGCGCGGCCAGCTTTTGTGCCAGGCTATCGTCGTTTTTACCTTCGCCTTTGTTAAAGCGCACGTTTTCAAATACCACCACTTCACCGGCAGCAACATTGATGCCGTTTAAGTAATCGGCCGCTAAGCGCACCGGTGCTTTTAATGCCTGAGCCAGATAATCTACCACTGGCTGCAATGAGGCTTCAGCGTCATAAACGCCCTCTTCCGGCCGGCCCAAATGTGACATCACCATCACTTTGGCACCTTTACTCAGCGCCAACTCAATCGTCGGGATAGCCGCTTTTAGCCGCGCATCTGACGTAACCTTGCCATTTTTTACCGGCACGTTTAAATCTTCCCGGATCAGTACACGTTTACCGTTAAGATCCAGATCGCTCATGCGAATAACAGACATTTCAAGCTCCTTGTTGTAAATTCGGTTGCATCATCGCCCGCGCAGTGTCGAGCATGCGGTTGGCAAAACCCCATTCGTTATCGCACCACACCAGACATTTTACCAGCCGCTTGTGGCTGACCCGGGTTTGTGAACCATCGACAATGCAAGAGTGGGCATCATGGTTAAAATCGACTGATACCAGCGGCTCTTCGGTGTAATCTAAAATCCCGTTAAGGGCGCCTTGACGCGCTTGCGCCAGCACCTGATTAACTGCTGCAATGCTGACATCCTGATGCAGTGTTACGCTTAAATCCATCGCGGTGACATTTAAGGTAGGTACCCGCACCGCTATAGCTTCGAAGCGGCCGGCAAATTTTGGCAGAATACGTTCTATCCCCAGCGCTAATTTGGTATCCACCGGAATTATCGACTGGCTAGCCGCACGGGTACGACGCAGATCCGGATGATAGGCATCTATTACCTGCTGATCGTGCATTGAGGCATGAATAGTGGTGATAGTGCCGCTTTCTACACCAAAATGCTGATCCAGCACCTGGATCACCGGCACAATACAGTTAGTGGTACAGGAGCCTGCCGATACCACCGACATCTGCGCCGTTAACAGCTGCTGATTAATGCCATAGATAATAGTGGCGTCGATATCGCTGTCGGCCGGATGAGAAAACAGCACTTTCTTCGCGCCGGCTGTTAAATGCCAGTTAGCATGCTCACGGCTGTGAAACACGCCGGTGCACTCCAGCACGACGTCAACATCCAGCTCACGCCAGGGCAGCTCCAGCGGATCTGCCTCACAAAACAACCTGATCGCATCACCGGCAACGCGGATACCACCATCAAAAGCGTTTACATCAAAGGCAAAACGACCATGCGACGAGTCATACTTTAACAAGTGCGTGACGCCTTTAGCATCGGCCAGTTCATTAATTGCCACCACCTGCAACTGTTGTTGCAAGCCATTTTCATAAATTGCCCGCAGTATGTTGCGGCCAATACGGCCAAAGCCATTTATCGCCAGTCGAATTGCCATATCACCACATAGAAAAATGGGACCAGTGCTGATCCCATTAGATTAACCCTTATGCCAGAAGCTCACGCGCAGCCTCTAGCACCTTATCGGTCGTAATGCCAAAGTGTTCAAATAACTGCTCAGCCGGCGCCGATTCACCAAAGCTGGTCATGCCGATAATTTTGCCGGTTAAACCGACGTATTTATACCAGCAATCGGTAATACCAGCCTCAACCGCCACCCGTTTGGTTACAGTAGAGGGCAACACCGCTTCGCGGTAGCTGGCGTCTTGCTGCTCAAATACATCGGTCGATGGCATAGAAACCACTCGCACTGCCTTACCTTCTGCCGCAAGCTTTGTAGCCGCCTGCATCGCCAGTTCAACCTCTGAACCGGTAGCAATAAAAATAAGCTCTGGCGTGCCGGCGCAATCCCGTAAGATATAACCGCCGCGTTTCACGTCGGCCAGTTGCTTAGCATCGCGCGTTTGCTGTACCAGATTTTGCCGGGTAAAAATCAACGTGGTTGGGCCTTCGGTACGCTCAATCGCGGCCTGCCAGGCAATGGCTGATTCAACCTGATCACAAGGACGCCAGTTCATCAAATTTGGCGTAGCACGCAGCGCTGCCAGCTGTTCTACCGGCTGATGCGTTGGGCCATCTTCACCCAAGCCAATAGAGTCGTGGGTGTAAACAAAAATAGCACGCTGCTTCATCAACGCTGCCATACGCACCGCATTACGGGCATATTCCATAAACATTAGGAAGGTTGCGCCATAAGGTACAAAGCCGCCGTGTAGCGCTATGCCGTTCATAATGGCCGACATACCAAATTCACGCACACCATAATAAATGTAATTACCGCTGGCATCTTGTGCAGTAAGCGGTTTAGAGCCAGACCAGATCGTCAGGTTAGAGCCGGCTAAATCCGCTGAGCCGCCCATAAATTCAGGTAATAACGGGCCAAAGGCGTTCAACGCATTTTGCGACGCTTTACGGGTAGCAATAGTGGCAGGGTTGGCTTGCAGCTGCTCGATATAAGCTTGTGATTGTACCGCCCAGCCCTCAGGCAACTGACCGGAGACGCGACGGCTAAACTCAGCGGCTAATTCTGGGTGTGCAGCGCTGTAACGGGCGAACAATTGCTGCCAGCTTTGCTGCGCTTCACCGCCCTTGGCTTTGGCATCCCAGTCGGCATAAATATCAGCTGGAACATCAAAAGGTGCATGCGGCCACTGTAAGTATTCACGGGCGGCAGCGATTTCAGCATCGCCCAGCGGAGCACCGTGGCAATCATGGCTGCCACCTTTATTAGGCGCGCCGTAGCCTATTACCGTGCGACAGCAAATCAGCGTTGGTTTGCCTGTTTCGGCTTTGGCTTGTTTAATGGCCGCTTCTACCGCAGCCGCATCATGGCCATCAACATTACTGATCACATGCCAGCCGTAGGCTTCAAATCGCGCCGGGGTGTTATCGGTAAACCAGCCCTCAACATGGCCATCAATAGAAATGCCGTTATCATCCCAAAACGCAATCAGCTTACCCAAACCCAAAGTACCGGCTAATGAACAGGCCTCATGCGAAATGCCTTCCATCAAGCAACCATCACCTAAAAATACATAGGTATGATGGTCAACAATATCAAAACCCGGCTGGTTAAATTGAGCCGCTAATGCTTTTTCCGCAATCGCCATACCCACGGCGTTGGTAATACCCTGGCCCAGCGGTCCTGTGGTGGTTTCTACGCCCGGTGCATAGCCATACTCCGGGTGGCCCGGCGTTTTTGAGTGCAGCTGTCTGAACTGCTTTAAATCATCAATGCTTAGCTCGTAACCGCTTAAATGCAATAGTGAATACAACAACATAGAGCCGTGGCCATTAGATAAGATAAAGCGGTCGCGGTTTGGCCAGCTCGGGTCCTGCGGATTGTGCCTGAGGAAATCACGCCATAATACTTCGGCAATATCTGCCATGCCCATAGGGGCGCCCGGGTGTCCTGATTTGGCTTTTTGCACCGCATCCATACTTAACGCACGGATCGCATTAGCGAGTTGTTTACGAGATGGCATCTTCACTCCTGACTGTAGGCGGCTTCTGTTTGACGAAGCGACTTATTATAAAAGCTGATTGCTCAAGGCGGCATGGCGCGCTATTTTCCCAGAGCCCCTGCCAGATGGCAAATTTTAATCGGCGCTAAAAAAAGAATTTTACCTGCCACTAATCCAAGCGCGCTGCTTAGCGTATTATTGCCGTTAAAATAGCATTAAAGACGTCTGGGTGGCAGATTTTTCTGGCAAAGTGTTAACGCTTTCTCTAGAATAGCCGCCTATTTTTTTGAGTTCATGCTGGTGTAAAGCCTGACTATGGACTTAACTGCATTAACCTTATTTTTGGAATACAACAGATGGCACAACACATTTTTACCTCTGAGTCGGTATCGGAAGGTCATCCGGATAAAATCGCCGATCAGATTTCAGACGCCGTACTGGATGCAATCCTGGAACAAGATCCTAAAGCCCGTGTTGCGTGCGAAACCTTTGTTAAAACCGGTATGGTGCTAGTTGGTGGCGAAATTACCACTTCAGCCTGGGTTGATATTGAAGAAATCACCCGTAAAACCGTACGCGAAATCGGCTATACCCACTCAGATATGGGCTTCGACGCTGACTCTTGTGCGGTACTAAATGCCATCGGTAAGCAGTCACCTGACATTAACCAGGGCGTAGATAAAGCCGACCCGAAAGAGCAAGGCGCCGGCGATCAGGGCCTGATGTTCGGTTACGCCAGTAACGAAACTGATGTGTTAATGCCAGCCCCTATTACTTATTCACACCGCCTGGTACAGCGCCAGGCGCAGGTGCGCAAAGACGGTACCCTGCCCTGGTTACGCCCGGATGCCAAATCACAGTTAAGCTTTATCTACGAAGATGGCAAACCTGTGGGTATTGATGCGGTAGTCCTGTCTACCCAGCACTGCGACACCATCAGCACGGCTGATTTGCGTGAAGCAGTTATGGAGACCATCATCAAGCCGGTGTTACCGGCAGAGTGGTTAAGCAGCAAAACCAAGTTCTTTATTAACCCAACCGGCCGCTTTGTTATCGGCGGCCCTATGGGCGACTGCGGCTTAACCGGCCGTAAAATTATCGTTGATACCTATGGTGGTATGGCCCGTCACGGCGGTGGTGCTTTCTCGGGTAAAGACCCATCAAAAGTTGACCGCTCAGCCGCTTACGCTGCCCGTTATGTGGCAAAGAATATCGTCGCTGCTGGCCTGGCCGACCGCTGTGAGCTTCAAGTGTCTTATGCTATCGGCGTGGCCGAGCCAACGTCTATCAGCCTGGAAACCTTTGGTACCAGCAAACTGAGCGAAGACGAGCTGATTAAACTGGTACGCGAACACTTTGACTTACGCCCATACGGCTTAATTGAAATGTTAAAGTTAGAGCGGCCAATTTATCAGCCAACAGCAGCTTATGGTCACTTCGGCCGTAACGAGTTCCCGTGGGAGCAAACCGATAAGGCCGAGTTACTGCGCCAGTACGCCAAGTAACGCCCGTTAGATGTCAAAAAAGGAGAGCCTGGCTCTCCTTTTTTTCAGCTGCTATTTTAATCGCCTTACCGGATAAACCACAGTTTAGCCTTATCATCCGGCACTTTTTGTGTATGATAAGCCGTTGTAAAAAATACCAGGGTCCTGTGTTGCCTTGCACAGCGCTTTAAAAACTATAAGAAAGGAACCACTATGTCTGAACAAACTGCCACTGCTGAAAAAGCCGGCTGGCTTAACCGTGCGCTAAATACCATTGAGGTGGTCGGTAATAAACTGCCTGACCCTGCCGTACTTTTTGCCTTATTAATGGTTGTGGTCTGGGTGATCTCCTGGCTGCTCTCCGGTGTCACCTTTACCGAGCTCGACCCGCGCTCTGGTCAGCAAATACAAATTGTTAATTTACTCTCTGGTGAAGCGCTGACCAACTTTACCTCCAGTATCGTCAATACCTTTGTTACCTTCCCGCCTTTAGGTGTGGTGCTGGTCGCCATGCTGGGCCTGGGTGTCGCGGAATATACCGGTTTTATTAATGCCGGCTTACGCTCAATCTTAAGCGTTACGCCAAAAATGTTGTTAACGCCAGTGCTGGTTGCGGTAGGCGTGCTAAGCCATGTCGCGGTAGATGCCGGCTATGTGTTAGTGGTGCCGCTTGGCGCCGTTATATTCTACGCTGCCGGGCGTCATCCACTGGCGGGTATTGCTGCGGCGTTTGCCGGGGTATCCGGCGGTTTCTCGGCCACCTTTTTCCTGCCGTCAAGCTTAGACCCATTACTGGCAGGTTTAACGCAAACTTCGGCACAGATTTTAGACCCGAGCGTTACCGTGAACCCGCTGAACAACTACATTTTCACTACGGCTTCAACCTTCCTGATCGTGATTATCGGTTGGGTACTCACCGATAAAGTGATTGAGCCACGCTTAAAAGGCACCAGAGTCGATGGTGATACCTCTCAAATGGTTACCATGGAAGCACTCAAACCGAACGAGCTGCGTGGTTTAAGGGCTGCGGGCTTATCTATGCTGGCGGTAACAGCCTTGTTGATACTAACAATAGTGGTGCCAGACGTGACCCCATGGGCGGCTAAACCTGAGCAAGTATTACCCGGTGTAAACCCACTGCTTACTGCCGCTGCGCCATTAATGAAGTCTATTGTCAGCATTATTTTTATCTTCTTCCTGGTGCCAGGTATTGTATATGGTTATGTGTCAGGTTCAGTGCAAAACCATCGCGATGTGGTAAAAGGCATGAGCCATGCCATGAGCGGCATGGGTTACTACATTGTTATGGCGTTCTTCTGTGCACTGTTTTTATATGCGTTTAGCCAATCTAATTTAGGCGTATTACTGGCACTGAAAGGTGCTAACGCATTAAAAGAAATGGGCCTGCCGCTTGGTATGACACTGGTGGGTATAGTATTCCTGTCAGGATTGGTAAATTTAGTGGTCGGCTCTGCGTCAGCCAAATGGGCACTGATTGGCGCTATTATGGTGCCTATGCTGATGGAGCTGGGTATTTCACCCGACTTAACCCAAGCGGCTTATCGCGTAGGTGACTCTTCAACCAATATCATCACGCCTTTACTGCCTTACTTTCCACTGATCGTGGTGTTCTGCCAGAAGTATGTGAAAAACAGCGGTATCGGCACCCTGGTCGCGCTGATGCTGCCTTACTCTGTGGTGATGCTGGTATTGTGGACCGCCTTCTTGCTGGGCTTCTGGGCGCTGGATATTCCGCTGGGCTTAGGTTCAAGTTACACCTACCCTGCTGCGAATTAAGCTTACCACTTCAACAAACCCTGCCCCGGCAGGGTTTGTTTTTTCTGTTGCTAAACAAGGCGGCCTGCTACCATAGCAGCCTGTTTTCTCTGTGCGACTAAGCTATGCGTATACCCCGAATTTATCACAGCGGCGCTATAGCCCTGAATAGCGAATTTCAACTTGATGACGATGCTGCCAACCATGTTGGCCGTGTACTGCGTATGCCAACTGGCAGCGAGCTACAGCTGTTTAATGGCGATGGTTTTAACTACAGCGCCAACATCAGCAACAGCGATAAAAAGCGGGTCTGGGTTATCGCTACAGCTAAGCACGACAACCCGGTCGAGTCGCCACTTAGCATACATTTGGGCCAGGGCATTTCCCGCGGCGACAGAATGGATTTCGCCATTCAAAAAGCCGTTGAGCTTGGGGTCACTGAAATTACCCCGCTATTTACCGAGCGCTGTGGCGTTAAGCTTGATGGCGAGCGGCTGAGTAAACGCAACGAGCAGTGGCAAAAAATCGCCATCAGTGCTTGTGAGCAAAGCGGTCGCAGTATAGTGCCGATAGTGCATCCGGCCATTACATTGGACAGCTGGCTGGCGCAGCAAACAAAAGCATTAAAGCTAACCTTGCATCCGTGGGCAAAAGACACCATTAAGACGTTAATACCCAATACACAGATCCGCCTGGTAATTGGCCCGGAAGGTGGCTTTAGCGAGCAGGAAATGGCGCAAACTACGGCTGCCGGTTTTACCGGTATTCAGCTGGGGCCACGTGTACTGCGCACCGAAACTGCTGCCCTTACCGCGATCAGTGCATTGCAACTACAATTTGGCGATCTGGCCTGAGGATAACGCATGCAAACACCGATTAAGCTTGGCATAGTGATGGACCCGATAAGCGCCATCAATATCAAAAAAGACTCCAGCTTCGCCATGCTGCTGCAGGCGCAGCAACGTGGTTATGAAATACATTATATGGAAATGGCTGATCTGTACTTGCTTGAAGGCCAGGCCAGAGCCAGTACCAAGCATTTAACTGTGCAGCAAGATCCGGCTAATTGGTATCAGTTCGGCGCCACACAGGATATAGCGTTAAGCGAGCTTAATGTCATTTTAATGCGCAAAGATCCGCCGTTTGATACCGAGTACATCTACGCCACCTACATGTTAGAGCGGGCTGAAGATGAAGGTACGTTAATAGTGAACAAGCCGCAAAGCCTGCGCGATGCTAATGAAAAGCTGTACACCAGCTGGTTTAGCCAATTTACGCCGAAAACCCTGGTTAGCCGCGACCCGGCCAGGCTAAAAGCTTTTTATCAGGCCGAGCAGGACGTGATCTTAAAACCGCTGGATGGCATGGGCGGCGCCTCTATTTTTCGCTTAAAGCCAAATGATGCCAACGTCAGCGTGATTATTGAAACCCTCACTGAGCATGGCAGCCGCTATGCCATGGCGCAGCGCTTTATCCCGCAAATTAGCGACGGCGATAAACGTATTTTGGTGGTCAACGGCAAACCTGTGCCATACTGCTTAGCACGCATTCCGGCCAGTGGCGAAACCCGCGGTAACTTAGCGGCCGGTGGCCGCGGTGAAGCCCGCCCCCTGTCAGACAGTGACTGGGCCATTGCCAATGCGGTAGCGCCAACGTTAAAAGCTAAAGGCTTAGTGTTCGTAGGGCTAGATGTCATCGGTGACAAGTTGACCGAAATTAATGTCACCAGCCCAACCTGTATCCGCGAAATTGAAGCGGCGTTTCCAATCAGTATTACCGCCATGTTATTTGATGAGATTGAACAGCTGCTGGCAGCCCGCCAGTGACAACCCAGATGTATCGAGGTCACTATGCAGAATTTTCAGAATCATTTTTTAATTGCTATGCCATCGCTGGACGATCCGCTGTTTAAACGCAGCGTCACCTATATTTGCGAGCACAACGAAGAAGGCGCCATGGGCATAGTGATAAACCATCCGCTGGAGGTCAAGGTAGCGGATTTACTCAAACAACTGGAAATTGAATTTGACAGCCAAAGCCCGGCTGCCCAGGCTCATGTTTGCGCCGGCGGCCCGGTACAACACGACAGAGGCTTTGTGCTGCATACCGCCAAAGCCGGTTATGGCAGCAGTATGGCGCTCAGTGACGAGCTGATGGTGACAACATCAAAAGATATTCTGTTTGATTTAACCACCGAGCGCGCGCCAGACAAGTTTATACTGGCGCTGGGCTACGCCGGTTGGACAGCGGGTCAGCTAGAGCAGGAAATTGCCGACAACTCCTGGTTAGTGATCCCGGCCGACAGCAGCATTATTTTTGATCTGACCCATGCTGAAAAGTGGCAAAGCGCTACCGCCAAGATGGGGATTAAGCCGTGGCAACTGACCAACGAGGCCGGACACGCCTGATGAGCCGTACCATTTTAACCTTCGATTATGGCACCAAAAGTATTGGCGTCGCGGTAGGCCAGGAGCTTACCGGCACCGCCTCGTTATTAAGCGCGTTAAAAGCCCAGGACGGCACCCCCGACTGGGCGCTAATAGAAAAACTGATCAAAGAATGGCAACCGCAGTTGTTACTGGTGGGTTTGCCACTGAATATGGACGGCACTGAGCAGCCGTTTACTGCCCGCACGCGTAAATTTGCCAACCGCCTGCATGGCCGTTTTGGCCTGCCGGTAGCGCTGCATGACGAGCGCCTCACCACCACAGAAGCCCGCAGCATGCTGTTTGCCGAGGGTGGCTATCGCAACCTGGCGAAGGACAAGGTAGACAGCCTGTCGGCGAAGATTATCTTTGAGAGCTGGTATGAACAACAATAAACCACCGCTGGAAGCAGGTTATTACCAGCATTACAAAGGGGCCTATTATCAGGTAATGGATTGCGCCCGTCACAGTGAAACAGAAGAGTGGCTGGTGATTTACCGCGCCCTTTACGGCGACTACGGCCTGTGGGCACGACCACTTAACATGTTTACTGAAAACGTTGAAATAGCCGGTGAGCTCTTGCCACGTTTTCAGTATATAGGTAACACCCTGCCACCGGGTGTGCAGGATACGCCACCCGGCACAACACGGCCCTGAGTTACCGCTGTAAATCACAACTGCTGGCGATACCACTCACCAACAATTAAACTGGCTGCCACGCTCACGTTTAACGACTCTACCTTGCCAGAGCCCGGAATTTGCAGCGCAATATCGGCGCTTTTTGCCACGTTTTGTGACACGCCAAACATCTCTTCGCCAAATACGATTACCACCTTGGCCGGTAATTTGGTTTGATACAACGAGCTGCCGCCATGACTGGAGGTAGTAATAAGTGTGTAGCCGGCATCTTTACACAGCTTTAACGCCAGTGGCAGATTGTCGCAGCTTAAGCCCTCGACAAACTCGCCCCCACCCTCTGCCGTGCGTAGCGCCGCGCCAGACTGCAACAGCTCAGGTTGCTTCATAATCACGCCGCTAACGCCAAAATGGGCACAGCTGCGCGTTATTGCGCCTAAATTGTGGGCATTGCCCACGCCGTCTAACGCCAATAAGCAGTCTTGCCGCTTACGGCCGCCCTGCTGCAAATACTGCGCTAAGGTGACAATAGGCTTACGCTTTACCAGCATCACCACGCCGCCGTGATGGCCACTGGCGGCAACTTTTTCAAGCTCAGCGTCATCCACAATGTGGTAGGCTTTTTTAGTCGCTGCTAAATATTTCATCACATCAGCAAATTTAGGTGCCATTTTCTCCGACACATACAAGCGGATCACCGCCTCCGGCCGCTGTTGAAACAATACCCGGCAAGCATTGGCACTATATACTTTAATCTCGTCGTCCAGCACCGCCTTCACTTTCGCCTGCGGCACTTTAGCCAGCTGAGGTTTAACCGCTGCCGCAGTGCGGCTGGGCTTTTGTCCCGCCGCCTTATCGGTTTTGGTCCATGGCTTATGTAACGGGTTGGCGGTTTTGTTCTTATTCGGGCGCTGTTGCGACATCGGTATTCCTGTATCAGCCTTAAGGCTGGCAATCATTAATGCGGCGAATTTTAGCAGCTACGCCACGACAATACTTGTATTTTTCTGCTCGCGCAGTAAGCTGGCGACCTTTGATTTTGCCGCTACAGGGCTAATTATGCTGAGTTACCGACACAGTTTTCATGCCGGCAATCATGCCGATGTTATTAAGCACCTGGTGCAGGTGGCTATTCTGGATTACCTGCTGCAAAAAGATAAACCCTTTTGCTACCACGACAGCCATGCCGGTGCCGGCTTGTATAGCTTGCTCGGCGAGCAGGCACAAAAAACCAGTGAGTATCAAACCGGTATTGGTAAGCTGTGGCACTACAGTGCACAAAACCCGGCGCTGCAGCATTATATTGACCTGGTAAAGCAGCTAAACACGGAAGGCGAACTGGCGTTTTACCCCGGCTCACCAAAAATTGCTGCCCTGTTGCTACGTGATACCGATAGCATTCAGGCCACTGAACTGCACCCAAGCGATTACCCTATTCTGGCCAGCCAGTTTGTCCGCCGCCGCCATAGCCGCATTGAAAACATGGACGCCTGGGCTGGTTTTAAAGCCATGCTGCCGCCGCTGCATAAACGCGGCCTGGTGCTGATAGACCCACCCTACGAGCTGAAAACCGAATATCAGGATGTGGTAAACAGCCTGAGCCTGGCTTATAGCCGCTTTCCGCAAGCCACTTATGCTATCTGGTACCCGGTAATAGAGCGTGCGGCGGTAGAAGCCTTTATCAGCGCCTTAGTGGCGACAGGCATTAAAGATATGCTACGCATTGAATATTGCCCGCTGCCTGACAGCAGCGGTTTTGGTATGACCGGCAGCGGTATGCTGGTGGTTAATCCGCCCTATACATTGGCCAACACCATGCGGGAAGCGTTAACCGAGCTTAGCCCGCTTTTAAGCCCGGCTGGCGATTTTAGCGTGCACCAGCTGGTAGCCGAGTAAAACATGCAAAAGTTTCTGTTGGCAATATTATTGATACTCAGCCCGGCACAGGCACTGGCCTTTGGCGCTAAAGGCCATCAGCTGGTATGTGGTATGGCGTATCAGCTGGTTAGCACCAACAGCCGTCAGCAGCTGGACGTTTTATCCAATAAAGCCGGCTATACCGATTTTGCCAGCGCCTGTGTTTGGCCCGATGAGGTGCGCTCACAGCCGGAGTTTCGCTGGAGCGCGCCGCTGCATTTTGTCAATTTTGCCCGCGATAAACACCAGGTTACGCCGGCAGATTGCCCGGCGCAGGGCTGTATTTTGTCAGCCATTGACACTATGCAACAGCGCCTGAGGCAAGATAACACCGACTGGCAGGCGCTGCTGTTTTTAGCCCATTTTATTGCCGATTTACACCAGCCGCTACATGTTAGCTTTGCTGATGATTTAGGCGGTAACCGCACAGCGGTGTATTTTTTCGGGCAACCGAATAACCTGCACGGCGTGTGGGATTTTGCCATGCTAAAGCAGTTAGGCTATGAAGACGATGCCGCCAAAGCCGGCGCACTGTTAATCCAACTTAACAGCGAACAAGGCCGGCAGCTTAAGGCGCAGTGGCAACACACAGAGGTACTCGCCTGGGCCAACGAATCGGCCCAAATAACTCAGGCAATTTATCGTGATTATAAACCCGGCATGCTGATTGATGCAGATTATGTAGCGCAGCAACAGCCGGTACTGGAGCAGCGCCTGCTGCAAGCTGCAGTGCGTTTGGCTATGCTGCTTGAGCAGCTGTTGGCTGATAAAGCTGCTAAAGGTTAACGGATCCAGCCTTTGCTGATCTGACGGAAGGTATCGGTACCGCAGCGCTCTAACCACTCAAACGCCAGCATTTCTTTGCTGATTATATAAGCGCCGCACTGCTGCATACGGCTAAGCGCCAGCTGTTTATTTTGCTCAGTGCGCGAGCCTACCGCCTCGACCACCACAAATACCTGATAGCCCAGCTGCAGTAAATCCAGCACCGACTGCAGCACACAGACATGGGTTTCCGTGCCCAGCACGACCACCTGCTTACGCTCAGTGCAGGCTAAGTTACTGACAATCAGCGGCTCTCTTAAAGCGCTAAAGTGCATTTTTTGCAGCACCCGCTCAGGCGGAATTAACTCGGCTAACGCCGGCACTGTATGTCCAAGCCCCTGCGGGTATTGTTCAGTGGCCCATAGCGGGATATCCAGCTGTAACGCTACCTGCAGCACCCAGGCCGCGGCTTGCTCTACCGCTTTGCCGTCGTAAATAGCCGGTGCCAGCTTTTGCTGAATATCAATCAGTAATACCTGACTCTGCGCTGGATTAACTAGCATACAAGCCCCTTTGCTTCAGTGAAAATGCCGGGCGGCTAACCTAAGTTCAGCCAAAAGTGGCGATAAGTCAACCAGCTTACCGGCGATAATATGCACCACCTCGCCTTCGCGCTGCAAAATGCCATCGACCTGCAAAATGGTCGAGGTCAAAAACGCCTGCTGCTGCGCCTGAGCAGTAGCCAGCCACACCAGCACATTGGCCGTGCCGGTTTCATCTTCCAGCGACATAAAGGTTACCCCTGCTGCAGTGCCGGGCCGCTGGCGCAACGTCACCAGGCCACTTAGCCGCACCGGGCTGTTGTGCCTTACGCTGCTAAGCTCTGCCACCTGCTTGCTGCGCGGCAATTTATTAGCACGGCGCAGCAGCGCCAGCGGGTGCTGGGTTAAGCTAAGCCCGGTGGCGGCGTAATCTTCCAGTACATTGGCCAGCGCGTCTGGTGGGGCCAGATAAGCGGTTTGCGGCTCGGCCACTGCGGCAAACAGCGGCAAGGTATGCTGCTGATCCAGCAGTTGCCAGCGGCTGTTATAGCGGTCACCACTTAATGCCTTTAGCGCATTGGCACTGGCCAGTGCCTGTAAATCGGCGCGGCTTAAGCCCAACTGTTTTAGCTCAGTCAGGCTGCGATAGCCGTTTAGCGGGCGCTTGGCGACCAGCGTTTCTGCGCCAGCCTGGCTTAGGCCTTTAATTTGCTTTAACCCCAGCCGGATAGCCTTGCCTTGCTGCTCAAGGCTATGCAGCCACTGACTGTGGTTAACACACAGCGGCAGCACAGTGACACCATGGCGACGTGCATCCTGCAATAATTGCGATGGCGAATAAAATCCCATTGGCTGGCTGTTTAACAAGGCTGCGCAAAACGCCGCCGGATAGTAATACTTAAGCCAGGCAGACACATAGGCCAGCACGGCAAAACTGGCCGAATGCGACTCGGGAAAACCATATTCACCAAAGCCGCAAATTTGCTGGTAAATACGCTCGGCATAGTCAAGCGGGTAGCCGCGTTGCTGCATGCCATCTATCAACTTGCGCTTAAACTGCAACAGCTCGCCGGTTTTCTTCCAGCTGGCCATAGCCCGGCGCAGCTGATCGGCTTCACCACCGCTAAAACCGGCGGCCACCATGGCCAGCGCTATTACCTGCTCCTGAAAAATCGGCACGCCAAGGGTGCGGCCCAGCACACCTTTTACCGCCTCAGAGGGGTAGCTCACCGCTTCTTTACCATCACGCCGTTTTAAATAAGGGTGCACCATATCGCCCTGTATCGGCCCGGGCCGCACTATGGCAATTTGCACCACTAAATCGTAATAACAGTTGGGCTTCAGCCTTGGCAGCATACTCATCTGAGCGCGTGATTCAATCTGAAACACGCCGATGGTATCTGCCCGCTGCATCATCTGGTACACGCTGGCATCATCGCCCTGGCCACAAATACCCGCTACGGTTAAGTCTTGCTGAAAGTGCTGTTTTACCAAGGCAAAGCACTTACGAATGGCCGTTAACATGCCAAGCGCCAGCACGTCGACTTTTAACAGCTCCAGTGTTTCTAAATCATCTTTATCCCACTGGATAACGGTGCGATCTGCCATAGCGGCGTTTTCCAGTGGCACCAGCTCGTACAAGGGCCCGCTGGAGATGACAAAACCACCAACATGCTGTGATAAATGACGCGGAAAACCGCGCAGCTCTTCCACCAGGCTGATAAGTTGCCGGGTAAGCTCTGCGCCGGTATTTAACCCCAGGCTATTTAACTGCTGCTGCCAGCTAACAGCAGGGTCCCGCCGCTGAATATTTTTTAGTAAATACTCCAGCTGACTCAGCGGCAGCCCCAGCGCTTTACCCACATCCCGAAAAGCACTTTTAAAGCGGTAGCTAATTACGGTAGCAGCCAATGCCGCCCGCTCGCGGCCGTATTTCTGATACAGATATTGGATCACTTCTTCGCGCCGCTCGTGCTCAAAATCAACATCAATATCCGGCGGTTCCTGCCGCTCTTTGGATAAAAAGCGCTCAAACAGCACCTCAACCTTGGCGGGGTCAACAGCAGTAATAAACAGGCAGTAACACACCACCGAATTGGCCGCCGAGCCGCGCCCCTGATACAAAATGCCGCGGCTTTTGGCAAAGCACACCAGATCGTAAATCGTAAGGAAAAAGTACTCATAGCCCAGCTCGCGAATCAGTGTTAGCTCTTTATCAATCAGCGCTTGCACTTTAGCCGGCACCTGCTGATTAAAGCGCTGCTGCGCCCCTTCCGCCACCAGCTTCGCCAGATAACTGCTGGCGGTTTCTCCCTCTGGCACCAGCTCGCTGGGGTATTGGTATTTCAGCTCTCTTAAATTAAAGCTGCAGCGTGCGGCGATAAGTTCGCTTTGCGCCAGATGCTCAGCGGTAAATAAGCGTGAAAGCTTGCTCAGTGGCCTAAGCGCACGCTCGGCATTACTCAGTAACTGCCGGCCCAGTTGCGCCAGCGGCATACCGGCTTTAATGGCGGTTAAGCAGTGCTGCAGCGCCAGCCGGCTGGGGCTGTGCATTAACACGCCACCGCAGGCCACCACACTTAACTTGTGCTGTGCCGCCAGCGCCAAACAATAAGCGCTAAAAGCCGCTTCGTTATGGCTAAGCTCACGCCTAAGCGCTAACCATAATCTGTCGCTGTGGTATTTTTGCAACCAGGTCAGCCAGTGCTGGTCGCTGTCAGGCTCGCCTGAGGGCAGCCACAGCAGCAAACAGTGTTTCACCGACATCAGATCCCATGGCGTTAACTGATACTGGCCTTTGCTGCTGCGCCGGCGGGCATTAGTGATGATACGGCACAACTCACTGTAGGCGGCTTTATCCGGGCACAGCAGCACCAGCTGTAGTTTGTCGAGCTGAAAGTAACTGCCGACAATCAACTTAAGGTTAAGCTTTAGCTCATTAATGTGCCGATAAGCCCTTACCAAACCGGCCACAGAGCACTCATCGGTCAGTGCCAGTGCGCTGTACCCCAGCGTTTCGGCTTGCTGCACCAGCTCTTGCGGGCTGGACGCGCCTTGTAAAAAGCTAAAGTGGCTTTGACAAAACAGCTCTGCGTAGGCCATGGCAAGTGCTAACTAAACAGGCCGTGCACAAACCACTGATGCGACACCGTGCGGTACAGCCACAGCCACTGGCCCTTGTGGTTGCGGCCAATAAAGTAATCACGCTGCGCCGCCAGCTGCCAACCGTTTGGGCATAGCCGCTCCGGACCAGAAGTAATTTCTACCGGCTCGGTTAACGGCCTGGGGCTGGGTAAAATAAAGGCTGGCCTTAACGCTAAAGGCGTAACCGGCTGCAATGCTGTCTCAGACAGGCTCTGCTTTGGGCCCTGCGGCGGCTGCCGGCGGCTAGCCAGCTCGGGCAAATGTTGGTTTTGCAGACAAAGGCTGCTGACAGCATCGCAGCCTAAGCGTGCCTGCAGCAATGACACCAACTGCAACGGCGACAGGGTAGCCACTGAGTTGTCAAATAAAGCAGCGGTTTGCGCCTGCCTCGGCTTAAAATCATTGCAATTAAGTTCAATACCGCTGACCGGCTCGGTCAGCTTAAGCCGGGATAACTGCAGCTGACACAGCATTAACCAGCGCTCTGGCAGATATTCGCCCTGCGCCGAACCCACCGTAAGTTCAATCGCCTGCCGCTGCGAGCGAAAATGCAAGCTAAGCTGCAGTTGGTAACACACTGCATCACGCTGTTTCAGTTGCATGGATAACTGTTGCAGCAGGCCACTAAGCGGTGCCGTCAGTACGCTGGTGTCTGCAATATCGTACAACAGCTCGATATAACGGTTAAAACCCGGTGCCGGCTGAATATAATTAAGTGCATGATAAAAATCGCCGTTAAGCCGGCCCAGATAGCTTAACAGCTCAGGCTCGAAGCGGCGCGAAAGCTCGGCCGGCGCCAGCGCCAGCAACTGCCCTAAGGTAGTAATACCCAACCGTTTTAACTGCTGCTGCGCTGGCAGGCTCAGCTCGCTCGCCACAAGCGGGCTGCGTTTTAGTGCTGCGCTAAGCTCGGTGCTATCGGCACTTAACAGGTTAAGCTGCTGCCGCGCCAGGCATTTGGCGGCCAGTGGTGTAGTGCCACAACTAAACTGATAGCGATAACCCAGCGCCTGCAGTGCCTTATAAAGCACCTGCCAGTAGCCGTTAAGGCCGCGGTAGAGCCTTAACATGGCACAAAGGCGTAAATACAGGCCATCCGGTGGGTCCAGCGCGATATCGGCTGTCAGCTGATATAGCTGCTGCGCCACACTTTGCAGCAACTGCTGTTGCCGATCTACCTGGTACGGCAGCAGCTGCAAATCCGCACAGAGCGCGGCGGCCGTGCCCAGCGACATCCCCAGCCTAATGCCACATGCTGCGGCCTCTGTGTTTAACTGCACCATACGGTGCTGCGCATCGGCTACTGCCAGCGGTACCTTAGCCGGCAGCGGGCTGACACAATCGACCAGCAGCGATGGAAACTGTAAATACAAATACAGCGCCATAGCGGCTAACCTGCAACAGCCGTTAAAACGGTGGCAGCACTACTGTCAGCTAAGCACAGCACCGGCCAGTGCTGCTGCATGCTGATATCGATGACCTCGCCAGCCCAGCCGCCTTTACGTTTTAGCACCTTAGCGCTAAGGCCTTGCGCTTTGGCAGTTAACGCCAGACTTAAATTTACCGGCAGGCTTAAATACTGCGCCGGTTTTCGCAGCACAATTAAACTGGCGGCGCCCTGCTCTGCCGCCAGTTGTA
Organism: Rheinheimera fenheensis; assembly: GCF_039871805.1. Classification (NCBI taxonomy): domain Bacteria; kingdom Pseudomonadati; phylum Pseudomonadota; class Gammaproteobacteria; order Chromatiales; family Chromatiaceae; genus Rheinheimera; species Rheinheimera fenheensis. The sequence continues at coordinate 302,802 of NZ_JBDPJM010000003.1, read as the reverse complement.
AACGCCGCGCCTGCGCCAGGTTTAGCTGCGGCTGCCACAATAGTACCGAAGCGCAGCAACCACTGTGCAGGCATTGCTCGGCAGTCCACAACATGTCTTTGTTATTGGTCGGGGCAATAATCAGTAAAGCGCTTAAATCAATACCGGCAGCGGCGAGCATATCAGCACAAGGCTCGGCCGGCGGCGCAATCAGCACCAACAAACGGCCACTAGCCTGCTGCTGCTTTAAATAAGGTAGCATTAAACGCAGCTCGCCAATACCTGCAGCCGTTTGCAGCTCTATTAAGCCAGAGGCCGGAAAGCCACCACCTAAGCGGGCGTCCAGCTCAGCAAAGCCGGAGCTTAACGCCTGATAAGCGGCTTGTTGATTATTGCCCTGCCATAACAGCTGGCGCCGGGTTAATTGCGCGATAATTGCTGACATACACCACCAAATTACTGTATACAAATACAGTATATAACATGACTAGCAGGATGCAAGTGGTGCAGCACAGCATGTAATTAAGCCGGCATTAAGCCTGGTATGTTAAAAACGGTGAAAACAAACGGAGTAAATGATGATGAAAACCTTCATTCCCCTGGTATGTGTTTTAGCCGTGAGTGTGAGTTTTGCCGTGCAAGCCAAACCGGATAAAGATAAGCCGTTACCACCGGGCCTGGCCAAAAAGCTGGCCAAAGGTGAACCCTTACCCCCTGGCTGGCAGAAGAAACTGGCACCCGGCCAATTTCTGGCAGAAGACTATTACCGCCGCGCCAGAGTAATTAGCCGCCCTGCTACTGACGGCATTATCACCGTGCAAATTGAAGGCACTATTATCGAACTGTTTGAACACAGTAGAGAAATCGTGCGTATTCTCGATGGCCATCGCTAAGTTTATGTGGCCTCTAATAGTTAAGGCTTAATAAGCTCAGCACTTCATAGTGGCTACTGTGGGCGAACATATCGAACAGTTGTACTTTGACTAACTTGTAATCCGTCAGCTGGGCCAAATCCTGTGCCAGCGTTTGCGCATTACAGCTCGAGTACATTAGCCAGCGTGGTGCCAGCCGCTGAATATCCTGACACAGTGTCGCACCCAGGCCACGCCGTGGCGGGTTAACCAGCAGCAGATCAGGCGCTTTGGCTGCAGCATTGGCAAAGGCATTGGCATCCAGCGCTTGAAAGTTTACCTTGCCAAGCCCCAACTCTGCTGCCGAGCGGCTGGCACTGGTAATGGCATTGGGGGCAATTTCAATGCCGACCAGTTGCTGCGCTGGCGTTGCCACATGCAGGCCAAAACCCCCGACACCACAAAATAAATCCCAAATTTCATTAAAGGTTTGTTCTTGCTGCAGCTCTGTTGCCCACTGTGCGGCGGTCTGGTACAAACTGGCCGCCACCACTGGCTGGGTTTGAAAAAAGCTTTGCGGCGTTAAATACAACGGCACCTGATTTAGCTGCTCGGCCAGCTGATGTTGAGTGCTTAGCACAATTTCTTCATCGCCTTCTAACAGCGCGGCCGGTTTAGGTTGTAGGTTAACCGAGCACACTTCAAGCTCTGGCCACTGCGCCAACAGCCAGGGTAAATGTTTTTCAATCGACGCCAGGCAGTTCTTCGAGCGCAGGACCAAACGCAGCATAAATCGGCCGCTATTCAGGCTTTGGCTAAGCAGAATATATTTTAGCTCGCCGCGGCGGGCATTAATGTCATAAGGTGATAACTTCGCCTTGCGAATAAAGGCTTTACAAAGGCTAAAAGCGGCAGCAAACGCCGCAGGGTACAGCGGGCAATCGGCTAAATCCACGGCCTCGCGCTGTGCATTGATAATGCCCAATATAGGCGCATCACTACTGCCCTGCACCACCATTTTGGCTTTATAACGAAAGCCCTGTTCGGCTGAGGCCACCGGCGGTAACAGCTCAACCTCTGCTGCCGGTTCTAACAAGGCCTTAAGGTGTTGCTGCTTCAGCTGTAGCTGCTCAGCATAGGGTTTATCCAACCAGTGGCAGGACTGACAGCGTTTAGCCGCAAAATGGGCGCAGTACATAGCAGATCCGACATCTTAGAAAAAACACCGCCATTTTAGCGCAGCTGCCGCCTTAGCATAAGCTTTTACTGCACCTGTAAACGCTGCGTAGCAACACCGCCTAAATCGTCCACCACTCGTAGCTGAAACTGACCAGCTTCAGCCGACCAGAGCAGGGTTTCCCCCGGTGTAACTGCGCCGATATACCGCTGGTCGATAAACCAGTGCGCCCGACTTACGCCACCATCAAAGCTGGCGTTTAGCGCAATTTGCCGCTGCTGTGGCGTGTTGCCCAGCTGATAGATCAGATCCGGCTGTGGTGAACGGATCTGCGGCGGCTGACCGGCAAGTTGAAGCAAAGTACACGGCTGCTGATACTCTGGTGCAGTTTGCAGCATAAGGCCAGCCTGCTGATAAGCCCGTGCGATGTCTGACGGCCAGAACTCATACACTTTAAGCTCAGTTTTCGGCGGCTGATGGCTACAGGCCCTAAGGCCACTGTCGGTATACACCGGCACCGCGCGGTGCACGTCAGAAACCTTGATTGGCGACACGCCCGGAATAAACCAGCCCGGTGTGGTGTGCGGGCAGTATTTGTTCGGCAACTGCCCGCTGCGGCTACACAGCGCAACCTGTTGAATATTTAGCTTGCTGGATGGTGTAAAGAGCGCCGTAGTCGCGTCGTTATCTGCCGGCAGCAAGGCCAGAAGCTCAAACAATAAGGGCCCAGCGGCGGTTAAACCAACCAGGTTAGGATTACTGCTGCCATCAAAATTGCCCAGCCACACCGCCAGCACATAGTCGCCCGTTAAGCCAATAGCCCAGGCATCGCGAAAGGCATAAGAGGTGCCGGTTTTCCAGGCCACCGGCACCTGCTCAATTAGCTTGTGCACCAGCCCGGCCTGTGGCCTGGGGTGCTGACGCAGCATATCCAGCGTTAAAAAAGCCGCCTCGGGGCTAAGCAGTGTTTGCGCTGCGGTTGTGTCAGGCGTAGCCTGCCATTGCAGCGTTTGCCAGTTACCACCATTGCCCAGGCTTGCATACAACTGCACCAGCTGTGCCATACTTATTTCCATGCCGCCCAATACCAGTGCCAAGCCATAATAATCAGGCCCCTGTGGCAGGTTTACCCCGGCTTGCTTTAGCCAGTGATAAAAATCCGGCGCAGTTAACTGCGCTTGTAACTGTACCGCCGGTACATTGCGGCTGTTAATCAGCGCCTCGGTTGCCGGCAACGGACCGGCAAACTTACCGTCGAAATTCTCCGGGTTAAAGCTGCCGTAACGCCGTGGTATATCACTGAGCAAACTTTGCGGGTGAATAAGCCCTTGCTGCAGCGCCAGGGCATAGACAAAGGGCTTTAACGCCGAGCCCGGCGAGCGCAGGGCGCTGACACCATCGACCTGGCCTAAAATAGCGGCATTGTGAAAATCGGCCGAGCCGAGCCAGGCCAGTACTTGCATGCTACTGCGCTTTATCAGAAGTGCGCTGGCGTTGGTAAAACCGGCTTGCTGTTGGCGGCGCAAATAGCGGTTAACCTGCTGCGCCATCGCCTGCTGCAGCGGTAACTGCAAACTGGTATAAAAGCGGCCTTCAGCACCGGTATTTGCTGTAGAGAGCACACCACCTTGCTGCAGCTGATTAACAAAGTGCGGTGCCTGATTAGCCAGATCGCTACGCTGATAATACTGCAGCGGCAGGTTTAAGCGGGCAGCCTCAATGGTTTGACCGTACTGCGCCAGCCAAAGCGCAGCTAAACGCTGACGCGCCTGCTCTAATTGCTTACGGCCGGTTGCACTTAACGGGCTGCGCTGGTTAGGATTTTGCGGTATCACACTTAGCGCCAGCGCTTCGGGCAGGCTAAGGCGGCTTACTTCTTTGCCATAATAAATCAGGCTGGCGGCAGCAGCGCTCTCAATATTGCCACCATAGGGCGCGTAATTAAAATAGCCTTGTAAAATATCGGCTTTGCTCAGATGCCATTCCAGATACAGCGCCAGCGCCAGCTGCTGCAGCTTACCGGATAAGGTACTGGTATTCAGGCCATAGCGTAGCCGGGCCAGCTGCATGGTGATAGTCGAGGCGCCTTGACGGCGGCCGCCCTTTACTATGCTTTGCCAGAACGCGCGGCCAACGGCCGTGATGTCTACACCAAAGTGCTGATAAAAGCGCCGATCTTCATACAGCAAAGTAGCCTGTTGTAGCGTAGGGGCGATATCGTCCAGCGCCACCTTCAGCCGGTAGCGCTCATCCTGCGCCAGACGCAGGCTTAACAGCTCACCGCCGGCGGCAAAATAGGCGCTGCTTTGTCGGTAACCGCTGTACAGCTCTGGCTTGGGCGATAAGCTCAGCAGCAATACAGCCAGCAGCACCAGTGCTACCGGCACAGCCAGGCCCAATGCCAATAAGCGCGTTTTTTGACTTAACCGGCTTAACATCGTCGGCGCCGGTTATCGGGCGTCAACCATAAAGCGGCCAGCCGCGGTGCTGGCATGCACCGCCGGATCGTACATCGACTGTGCCTGCGCTGTAGGCAGGGTAAAGTCGCCGGCGGCGGTCAGTTTTACTTTGTAACTCAGCTCGGTCATCTGGCTGCCGAAACTGGCGTAATACACCAGACGGTCCTCGCGGATATCGACATAATCGGCGCGCCAGTGCCCGCTTTGCCGCGCTACCGAGCTGCGCACTATACTAAAACCGGCTGGAAGCAAGTCAATTAAGGCGATATTGTTATGCCACTGGCCATCGGTGCTGCGCAGCCTCAAGCGCACCGTCAGCTCATCACCCTGGCTGGCCTGTGTCACCACCTTGCCGTCGCTGTCCAGATAATCGCGCACCAGCTCCAGGCCTGCCGATACGGCTTTTTCCGGTGCGGTTTTGGCAAAACCGGCTTCGCTTAGTGCATAAAACAGCGCTTGCTGGCTTTGCAGCACAATCTGCGTTGCCTGATGATCAAAGGCCACTTTAGGTATCACGCTTTGGTTGTCCGCCAGGCTAAGCTGTGTCTCGCTGCCATCAGCCAGGCGCTGATAAAACGCCGGTACCGTCTGCTCTGCATCGGCATTTAACTTAGCATAGGCCGACAATGCCAGCACAGTATAAGCACTGGCAATGGTGTTGTACTGGCCGCTAAAGGCCGGCTTGAGCAGCTGTAAGATCTGCTCACCGTCCAGAGCACGTGCCTTGTCAGCAAAATGGCTGGCCAACAGGTAAACATACTGCGCATCTAAACTTAGCTGCGACTGAAACGCCGGGTTAGCAAAAGGGGGCAGTGGCTGAGCAATACGTGCCAGATACTGGCTTTGCAAACCAGAAGGCTTACCCAGCCGGTAACCTGATAGCAGGCCGTTGGCCAATGCCGGTTGTTGCAACAGCTGATAAGTAGCCGCCATGTACACTGCCGTAATATCGCCTTGCCAGCCTTGCTGGTGCTGTTTTTCCAGCCGCTCGTGCAGCGCAGTAAGATAATTGGTGGTTACCTCGCCGCTGCGGGTTAACAGGTAAATGGCATTGGCCCTTAGCCTGGCCTGGTATAAATTAGCGCCACTTTGCCGCGCTACGCCGCGCAGATAATCCAGCCCCTGCTGATACAGATAATCAGGCACCGCCAGGCCCTGCTCACGCGCGGCCAGCAAAAAGTGCATCACATAAATGCTGGGGAAATCGGCACTGTGATAACCCCCCGGCCAGAAACTAAAACCACCATCGCTTTGCTGGCGCTCGGCCAGTTTTTGCACCAGCACGGCAAATTTTTCATTCAGTGCCGGCAACTGTGCCTGATAAGCGTCCTGCTGCACTAAACCAATCCAGGGGAACACCTGCGATACCACCTGCTCGGTACAGCCATGTGGGTATTGCGCCAGATAATCAGTAAAAGCCTCGGCCAGCACCAGCGGATTGCTTGATGCCGTTACGTTAAGCTGGGCAAATTCGCCATACAGCGGATAGCGGGTGTCAATGCTTAGCGGGCCTTTGTCGGCATAGCCTGCGGTTAATGTGGTTTGATAGGCAATGGCCGGGCGAACGCTGATACTGACACTGCGGCTGGCCTGTTCAGTTACCCCGCCCTGTTGATACTGTGCGGTGAAGCCAAGATCGACGCTGCCCAGCGCCGGGCCGGCTTTTAGCCGAAAGCGTGCACTTTGCTCACTGCCTTCGCTAATGGTAAGTGTAGCCTTATCCGGCCCGATAACACTCAGGTTAGCCGGCAGGTTAAGGTTTACGTTTACCGGCGCTGCGGCGCCTGAGCCTTTAATACCGTTGGCCACCGTGATGCTAACATCAAACTCATCACCCGGCGCGGCGCTTAACAGCACATCCGGCGTTAGCACAAAGGGCCCCCGCACGCGGATATCGGTCACCGCTGAGCCCAGCGCCGTGTCACTTACCGCCACCGCCATCAGTTTCACATTACCGCTAAAGCTGGCCGGCAGGCTAACTTGCGCCGTTTGCCGCTCGGGGCCTGCCGTTAAGCGACCCAGCCAAAATACCCCTGGCTGCTCGGCACGCCGGGCAAAGGGGTTGAGGTTTTTATCCATCATCATGCCTGCCATGGCCCTACGCTCGGTATCACCGCCAACACCGGCTAATTGGCGCTTCAACAGGCCAAATTCCGGCAACAGCAGATCAAGCATTTGCATACTGCGTACCTGCAGTGCACGCTTTTGCAAGTAGTGCGATAACGGATCGGGCAGCTCATAACCGGCCACCTGCAAAATACCTTCGTCTACGCCATACAGCAGCATATCGGCACTTTGGGCACTTTGGTATTGCACAGTAAAGGCTTTACCCGGCCTTACTTCTTCAGGCGCATCAAGCGTTATGGCCAGCTGGCGGCGGCTGCGGTCAATATTAAACGGCACTACCGCATAGCTTAGCGGGCTGACAAAAAGCGCGTCCGAGTCGGCTGCACGCACAAAGCTGACATTAATATAGGCATTGCCCTCAATGCCTTCAGGCAGCTGAATGCGCTGAATACTGCTGGTGCTATTGCTGTTAAACCAGCTAAAGGCGTGTACCTTGTCACTTTCAATACTGATAAGGCCGCTGCCGGTGTAAGGCGCAGTAATATTAAGCTCTATCCAGTCACCGGCTTTGTAGTCGGTTTTATCCAGCTTCACGCTAAGGGCGGCGTTTTTCTCCAGCATGGCGTTAATATTGCCCTCGCCCACCACGCTAAAGCTCAGCGTGCCCAATAGCTGCTGGCCCTGATGCAGCTGCAGCTCAAAATCACCGGGTGTGTCAGTTGGCAGGCTATAGTTGCTGCCGCTGGCGGCAATACTGAACGGGGTCTCAGTAAGCTTAACCTGCTGCACTATACTCTGGTACTGATAGGTGCCATCGCGTTGTTTTACCAGGCTGGACAGCGGCCGCTTTTCTATCAGGCTAAGGTTAAGATCATCCAGCGCTACCTGCTCCAGACGGTTATCTATGGCAATAAATTGTACGCTGCGGCTTTGCTGCTTTTTCAGGTAGCTTAGCTCGCCATCGGTTTTTACCCCCACCAGGCTATTGAGCGGTGACACCAGGGCGCTGCTGATATGCTGCACACTGCGCCCGCCGGCGCCGTCAAAGCCTTCGGTGGTTAATATCAAACGGTAACTGCCGCCGCTGTATTGTGCCAGCGGCAGTGCAAAGCGGGCTTTGCCCTCGGCGTCGGTTTGCTGATCGTCCAGGCTCTGCCTTACCCGGCCGGCTTTTTCGGCGTTTTCATCCTGCGGCGCAATAAAAACATGATCCGGATATTGGCTAAAACTAAAGCGGCTGGGGATAAGCTCAAAACGCGCACTGACGCGGCGCTGCTGTGCCGGCGTGCCAAATAAGTTATCTAACTGCACCTGCGCGACCAAGTCGGTTGGCGATAACCAGCCCGGCTCCTCATTAGCCAGCGCCTGATTAAAGCGGCTGCTAATTTTTAAGCTGTCAGGCAAAAACTCTTCCAGCGCAAAGCTGACCGAGCCCAAATAGTCGCTGGCATTACCGTCTTTATCCAGCAGGCTAATACTGGCGTGGTAATTCCCGGTGTCGCTGTAGGGCTGGGTCTCCAGACTGAAGCTGTGCAGTCCGCGGCCGGATAAACTGAAGTTTTGCTGATAAAAGGTAGCGCCGCGCGGGCCCTGCACCTGTATTCTTAGCGGCAATTGCTGCGCCGCGGCGGATAAATCGCTATGACGGATAATCGCCGCCAGCTGCACCTGCTCGCCTGGGCGGTAAATGCCGCGATCGCTAAACATATAGGCACTGAGCGCTTTGTCAGTTTGCTCGTACTGGTAGCGGCCGCTGGTGTCGAATTTCGAGTAATCCAGCTGCCGGCTGTATCTGTCATACGGAATAAAGCTGGCGTCGCTGACGCCATTAGCGCTGTGGCTAACCAGATACACCACTGGCTGACGCTCGCGGTTAAAACCATTGGTTTTACCCAGCATCACACTGCCGCGCTCATCGGTGCTGCCACTTAATACCGGCAAGCCATTTTTACCCAGCAACGCCACTTTCGCGCCGGCCAGCGGTTTACCGCTGGCCAGTGACATCACAAATACCTGCTGGCTGCTATCATTGTTGTGTTTTACCAGTAAGCCTAAATCGGTCACCAGCACTACGCGCTTGTCCAGCGTTTGGCCGGTATCATCCGGCCGCGCCGGATCGTATTCTGTCAGCTCAATAAAAAACACGCCCATTCCCGCTTCAGCCAGGTAAGGCTTTAACGGCAGCGCTAAATAATTAGCCGCCTTAGCGTGGCTATTAGCCAGGGTAAAGGTTTTCTCGAAGCGGTGGCTGATATTGCTGGTATCAAATTCGTAGTTATAAAAATAGGGCTTACTGATATCGCCGCCACTCTGGCTGATAAAATGCTGCAGCTCACCGGGCAGTAACTTATTTAAGCTCACCCGCACACCCTTAACACCCCGGCTTAACAGCTGCAGGGTTTGCTCGCCACTTAGCGTAAGCAGTGCGCCTTCACCATTAATGCGCGCTTCTTTCGGGTATTGTGGTGCCTGCACCACAGCGCGATATTCATTGGCTAAAGTAAATTCATTAAATGACGCCAGGCCCTTTTGCAGACTGACAAACAGGCTTTGGCCGGGCGGTAAGTCCAGCTTAATACTAAAGGCACTGTCGTGCGCCTCTGGGGTTGGCAGCAGCGTGTAATCCAGCAGGCTGGCCTGCTGCAATACCGCGCTGGTTACTTCACCCGGCGCCCAATAATTTGAGCTGCGCTTTGGATGCTTCGGCAGCTGATACAGCTTCAGCTTTTGCGCCAGCTCAGTGCGGTTAATGCGGTCAGTAAAGCTTAGTAGCAGCACCTGCTCGGGCTCTTGCGCGTCATTTTTAACAATATCGGTTTTAAGCTCGGCCACTTTTAAAAAGCTGCTTTTATCAGGGATCAGCAGCTGCTGTTCTTGTTCTTGCGACGTGTTGGCCTTGCCATTACTAGCAGCGATGCCCGGCTTCAGGCGCAGCGTTAAATACTGCTCTTGTGCGGGTAAGGTCAGCGCATCAGACTGCAGATACAACAGACGGCCGCTATTATCAGCCGTTAAGCTAAAGCCTAGTGGCTGGCCTTTACTGTTCACATCTGCACCAGAGGGGCGCATGAGCAGTGATAGGTTACGCTTTACGCTGTCAAGCTGTACCGGGTGGCTAAAATTCAGTGTCGCCACTACTTGGCGTGTAGCCTGTTCGGTGGGGTGCTGATAAAAACGCAGCTGCTCAATGTCAACCGTGAGCTCCTTCGTGCTAAAGCGGTACTGGCGTTGTGCCAGCCTGGTGGCAGGCGCAAAAATGGCGTTATCCAGGTTAACGGTATAGGCGGTGCCAGCCGGCCAGGCCTGTTCAGGGGTAAAAACCAGGCTATTGTCATCCTGCCATGACCATTTACCGGCAAGTGTGGGGTTTAGGCTAACGCCTGCGGTGATTACCTCGCCGATTAAATCCAGCCGGGCGGCGGATAGCGGCGTTGCCGGCATGATCTGTGCCGGACTGTCAGGCATATCATACGCAAAGCGCAGGGTTAGCGGTGTCGGCTGCTCGGTATCATCAACATAATCGCCAATCACAGGTGCCTCTACGTGGGCAATCACCTGTAACGGTTTGGGTAGCTGCTGATAATAGTAATAACCGCCGGTCAGGGCTGCTATGCCTGCCAATATTAGCAACGATGCGCTGTAAAACTTCAGTGGCTGCTGTTTAGCGCTGTGTTTAAGCCGCTTAAACCAGGCTGGCGCGCGCCAGCTAATATCACCAAACAGCGTTCGAAACAAAGTATGAAAAAATGAAATAGAGCCAGACATAAGCCATCCTTGTAAACGGGCAGTACAGCAAAACGTTAAGCGAGTATAGGCAGTGAAGGTTAATCACCGATGAACTATAGCAGTTAAGCGATTAAGGCTTAAGCCTGTGTTGGTAAAGAGTTGTTATAACAGCGAAAAACACTGTAGTGGCCGGTATTGCAAACGGCCGTCAAACTGACCGGACTGATACAGTGCAAACTCACTAACCTGTAGAGTTAATGGCTCCACCGGCTGCTGCAATGCAGCATCGCGCACAGCGTGCCGCGCCAAGGTAATATGCGGCCGGTACTTATCATGGATATCGCTAAAGCCCGCTGCTTAACACAGCGCCGCCAGCTGTTGGTGAAGTTGTAACAGCGCATCTGGTACCTCAGACGGCGCCAGATAAACAATTTTCGGCCTGCTAAAGCCTGACAGAGTGTCCAGTGTCAGGCCAAACGGCGGAATAGTAATCTGCTTTACTGCGCTAATCAGCTGCTGCTGTTGTGTTGCATCAACCTGCCCCAAGAAAAACAGCGTTAAGTGCAAATTATCGACATCAACCGCTTTGGCTGCCGGGCACAAATCAAGCGCCTGCTGTTGATAAGGCTGCAAAAGCTGTTGCTGCTCAGGGGTAAATTTAAGGCTGAAAAATAATCTCAATTTCACCGCTCCACTCTATCGCTTAAAACATAAATACTTTTGTTAACAGGTTGATCGGCAGCAATTGCTCACCTACATTAACTAGCAAACTAACCGGAGTGTCGCTATGTTCGGAATTCGCTCTTCAGCCAACGATATTGTTTCTGCGATAAACTCAACACAAGCCGTCATTCAATTTGACTTGAACGGCAATATTCAAAGCGCTAATGATAACTTTCTTAACCTGATGGGTTATCGCCTGGATGAAGTCACGGGTAAGCATCATGCTATTTTTGTTGAGCCGCAAGAGCACAATAGCAAAGAGTATAAAGATTTCTGGCAACAACTTAGAAACGGCAAAGCACAAACAGCAGAATTTCGCCGCCGAACCAAACAAGGTAAGCCGGTTTGGATTCAGGCGTCTTACACGCCCATTCTGCGCCGGGGTAAAGTTGAACGCATTATAAAATTTGCCAGCGATGTAACACAGCAAGTTATGGCGCGTGCTGCGGTAGAATCACAAATAAAAGCCATTCATCGTGCCCAGGCTGTTATTACCTTTACGACTGACGGCATTATCGAAGACGCCAACGACAACTTTTTGTCACTCATGGGTTATTCACTGCAAGAGATCCAGGGTAAGCACCATAAAATGTTTGTCGCACCGGCCGAGGCGCAAAGTAGCGCCTATCAGAAATTCTGGCAGAATTTGCGTAGCGGCACATTTCAGACTGCTGAGTACCGCCGTTTTGGCAAAGACGGTAAAGAAGTGTGGATCCATGCAACCTACAACCCGATTAAATCGGCTGACGGCAAAGTAGTACAAATTGTTAAGTTTGCCAGTGACATCACGGCCGACGTACTACAGCGGGAAGAGTTTGAATTACTGTCATTAGTAGCCAACGAAACAGACAATGCCGTTATCATTTCTGACAGCCAAAAGTTGGTATTGTATGTAAACCGCGGCTTTGAGCGAATGACGGGCTATAGCGCAAAAGAGGTGATTGGCCATAGGGCGAAAGAGTTTTTAATTGGCCCGCGCTCTGACAAAACCACCTTTGATCGTATGACGGCGGAGTTAGACGCACCGAATGCTTTTTATGATGAAATTGAAGTGCACCGAAAAGACGGTAGTTCGTTATGGATATCTGTCACCAGTAACCCGGTTACGTCAGCAAATGGCCACTACAGCGGCTATATTGCAATTTTGGCCGATATTACCTCGGTGAAAATGGCCGCCTTGGAGTCTGAAACACGTTTGGCGGCGCTTAATGAGTTACAGTTGGTATTGGAGTGGCGCCTCGATGGCACCCTTGTTGGTATAAATAACTATTTGGATGGTCACTCAGATATTAGCAGTGATAAATTCCGAACTGCCGTTGGTAGTTGGAGAAACTTACTCAGCGAGCAACAAATCAGCACAATAATGAAAGGCGGCTCCGTTAGCAAAGAGCTTATGTTTAAACCTCAACAAAAAGAATATTGGTTTGCTGCCAATATCAGCGCGATAACTGATCCTTACGGTAAGGTAAATAAGGTCATTTTATATGGCACTGATATCTCTGAACGTTTGAAAGTAGTCAGTAAGTCAGAGCAAGTGATGCAACAGCTGTTGCAGTCAGGCAGCAGTATTAATCAGATGGTATCGACCATTAATGCCATTGCCGATCAAACCAACTTGCTGGCACTGAACGCTGCTATTGAAGCGGCCCGCGCCGGTGATGCCGGGCGCGGTTTTTCTGTAGTCGCCGACGAGGTACGTAACCTGGCCGCCAAAGCCGGCAGTTCAGCCAGTGAGATTAATAGTGTAGTAAGCCGCAATCAAACCCTGCTGCAAGATTTGGCTACGACACTAAAATCACTCAACAGTAAAGCCAGCTAAGTAAAAACGGCCGCCGATTAGTGCTTACGGCCTTTACCGTTTTTAGCGCCGTTGCTGGCTTTGCTTCCAGCCTTAGCGTTAAACGGCTGCTTGCCCTGGCTTTCCGTCTGGCTGCGTTTACCATTCTCACTAAGCTTTCCATGCTCACTGCGCTTGGCTACCGCCTTGGCCGCCGGGTTTAAACCGGTATGGCGACTTAGCGCAGGCTTACCGCCTTTAAGTGGCTTTTTAAACTGCTCGTCTTTGCTCTCGGGCGGCACTAAACAGCCTTTGGTGCGGCCAATTAAATGTGCCAAACCCATCTTGATTAGTGCCTCGCGGATCATTGGCCAGCCTTTCGGGTCGTGGTAGCGCAGTATGGCTTTATGCAAGCGGCGCTGCCGTTCACCTTTGGGCACCGGTACCACTTCATCATTGGCTTTGTTGATGTTCTTCAGCGAGTTCATTTCGGTATGGTAAATGGTGGTCGCATTTGCCATCGGGCTGGGGTAAAAGTTTTGTACCTGGTCCAGTTTAAAATCACGCTCTTTAAGCCACAATGCCAGGTTAACCATGTCCATGTCGGTGGTGCCGGGATGCGCGGCAATAAAATACGGAATTAAAAACTGCTCTTTGCCGGCTTCTTTACTAAAGCGGTCGAACATTTCTTTAAACTTGTCATAGGCGCCCATGCCCGGTTTCATCATTTTTGATAACGGGCCTTCCTCGGTATGCTCCGGCGCGATTTTTAAATAGCCGCCAACATGGTGCTGCACCAGCTCGCGCACATAGTTAGGGTCCTCTACTGCTAAATCGTAACGCACGCCTGAAGCGACCAGCACCTTTTTAATGCCAGGTAAATTACGCGCTTCGCGGTACAGTTCTACCGTCGGGCTTTGGTCGGTATCCATATGCTCGCAAATGGTTGGATACACACAAGACGGACGACGACAGGTTTGCTCGGCTTTCGGGTTCTTACAGTTTAAGCGGTACATATTGGCCGTTGGGCCACCAAGATCGGATATCACGCCGGTAAAACCGGGAACTTTGTCGCGAATATCCTTGATCTCTTGCATGATCGACTCTTTCGACCTGCTCTGAATAATGCGGCCTTCATGCTCGGTAATCGAGCAGAACGAACAGCCGCCAAAGCAGCCGCGCATAATATTCACCGAGGTTTTAATCATCTCGTAGGCCGGAATTTTCTCTTTGCCATATACCGGGTGCGGCACGCGCTGATACGGCAGGCCAAACACTAAGTCCATCTCTTCGGTGCTAAGCGGAAATGCCGGCGGGTTCACCCAAATGTGCCGGTCACCGTGGCGCTGCATGATAGCGCGGGCACAGCCGGGGTTGGTTTCCTGGTGCAAAATGCGCGAGGCATGGGCATACAGCGGCTTATTTACGCTTACCTGCTCAAAGGCCGGCAGCTTAACGTAGGTTTGCTCCCACGGTTTTTGCCGCGGCGGCTGCACCATAATGGGTTTAGCTTCCACTTCCGCAGGCTTAGTTAAATCGATACCGGCTTTGGCAAACTCAGAGTAGCTACTACAGCCGACATCATCAGCTCCGTAGGGGTTAGGAATAGGGTCAATTTTGCCGATTTTATCAATAGCGGTGGAATCTACCCCGCGCCAGCCAGGCAGAGGCTCTTTGCGAATAACCGCCGTGCCGCGCACATCCTGTATCTCACTTACCGGTATACCCGAGGCAATGCGGTGTGCCACTTCCACCAACGGACGCTCGGCATTACCGTAAATTAAGATATCGGCCTTGGCATCGAAAATCACCGAACGGCGCACTTTCTCTGACCAGTAATCATAGTGCGCAATACGGCGCAAACTGGCTTCAATACCGCCGATAATTACCGGTACGTCTTTATAGGCTTCTTTACAGCGCTGGGTATACACCGTAACAGCCCTGTCCGGCCGTTTGCCGCCGACATCGCCCGGTGTGTAGGCATCGTCATGGCGCAGCTTTTTATCCGCGGTGTAGCGGTTAATCATCGAGTCCATATTGCCGGCCGACACGCCAAAAAACAGGTTCGGCTTACCCAGGCGCATAAAGTCGTCTTTGCTGTGCCAGTTTGGCTGGGCAATGATGCCCACCCGATAGCCCTGCGCTTCTAACATGCGCCCGACTACCGCCATGCCAAAGCTGGGGTGGTCTACATAGGCATCGCCTACTACCAAAATAACATCGCAGCTATCCCAGCCCAGTTTGTCCATCTCGGCGCGTGACATAGGTAAAAACGGCGCCGTGCCATAGCACTCGGCCCAGTATTTCGGGTAGGAGAATAAATCGCGCTCAGGCGCCATGCGTGCTACAGGGGCAGACTTGCGGGAAACGGTAGTAGCAACAGTGGACATAAATTAAGCACCTGAGTGTAACAAGGGCGCGTATTATACAAGGAGTGGTGGGGAAAGGCGAATGGTCGTGCGTACGAGCTCAGAATGTTAAGTCCACTTATTCTTTTTCCAACCGACTCGCATATCGCCTCTTCGTCGTCAGGTTTCGCTTTTGCTTGACTCACTCCAATACAAATAGAACTGCTGGTTTAACTGCTAAGGTACATTTACCGAAAATCCAAACTTGGTCAAGGCTTTATTTGCTGCAAAAGTTAAGGGCGAAATAATGCGCCTTTTTGGTTGTTTGGTGTACCTGCCAGATTAATGTGCGGCCAGTTGGTGGTAGAACTCGGGGTTATCCTGAATAGTGGCCAGCACTTTGGCGGCCAGGCCGGTTGGGTTGCGCCGCTTGCTCTCCCAGCTTTTAATGGTATCAACACTGGTACCCAGCGCTTGGGCTAACTGCGCTTGAGTAATGGCCAGGCTTTCACGCAAGGCTTTCACATCGGCAACCTCGTAGCGGGTCACCCGGCTCGCCGTTTTCTGGCCTTGCTTAATCTGTACTGCCTCTGTCAGAGAATCCTTTAGTTCATTAAAGATACTCATACTACACCTCACCTTTAAGTAACTTGGTTAACTGCTTTAACTCAGCTTTTTCAGCTGCGGTCAGGCTGTCTTTTTCGTTCTTAGCGTAAGCCAACAGAAGATAGATAATCTCTGCCGTTGCCACAAAATAGATGACTCTGGCGCTACCACTTTTACCCTGCCCGTCAGTTGCCATACGCACCTTTCGTAGCCCACCAGTACCAGCTATCAGATCACCTTTCATCGGCTGAGCTATCAGCTGTTGCTGTAATATTCTCAGCTCTTCATCAGTGGCAATCTGTTTTATCTGCCTGGTAAACAGCGACGTTTCAATAAACTCTATGGCATGCCATATCAAAACTTACCTCCTTGTAAGCCAAAGATGATGTACATAGTACACCTTTAGATTGAATTATCCAAGCTAATGCTACTTGCCAGAAAAGCTAGAGCGTAAAACGCGGGTAACAACAAATACCCTACTTCGGCTCTACCCTCTGTCATACCAAAACCGGTAACACCGATAGCTTCACCGGTATCCCGCTGGCGCATTACCAAACATAACCAATGGTTGGCGTCTTTGTGCCAAGCCTGCAGCCGTGATTGAAATTTCTGCTGTAACTCGGCGTCTGTTGGTTCATCAAAACACTGCGCTATAACATCAGGTGTCTTGTGCAGTTGCTGAAACAACGGCCAGTCTTGCTGAGTAAGTGGCGTCATATACAGACGCGCAGAAGTTAGTGGCATTAGAGGCTTTTTTATCAAAGCAGTATCGGCTAAACCTACCTCAGCCAGCTGTCAAAGTCACTAAACTCTTGTAGGAGCGAATATTAGCGACCGTCCTGCCCCCCATTAAAAGTCGTTTACTAATCCTGCGTAAATGACACCCCTATAAAAATCACCTTAGTGCCCGCAATACTGCTTAACTGCACGCTGCCGCTTTCATTACTTAGGCTTAGCGTGTGCTGGGCCGCTAATGTTAATGTCTGATGGCCAAGCACGATATCCACACTATCACTGGCGACATAAATAAGTGTTTGCGCACTTAGCGCTAATGTTTGGGCTTCGCTGCCAATACTGAGCACCTGCAGCTGGGGTTGTACTGCAGCGCGGCGGGTCATCAGGTTAAAGTCGCGCACGGCGCCGTTTATCAAAGTACAGTGAATAGGCGTTTCACCGGCAAAGGCAAAGGGGACAAGCGGTGTGTCCAGCAATTTGGGGCTATCTGCCACGCCATGCAGGCGAAAACCACTGCCTTCAAGCAGCATAATAATACGATCGATATGATCAAAGCGGGAGAACGGCCCGTCGCTGGCTACTTCTGCGATGGATAAACGCCATAGCAGGCCCTGTTCATCGTCCTGACGACATAGCTGGTGGGTAACGCCGCCACCGTTTTGCCAGCGCTGGGTTTGCCACTGCGCTGGGGTAATTGTCTCAATCATTTAAACTCACTTCACCATGTCAAACTGGTGTAACACTAGCTGCCAAACTGAAAAAAGATCCCCACTGCCAGCTCGGCCCAGCAGTAAAAAAACACCAGTACCACACCTAATGCTAGCCACAGCCGCTGCGCCGGTGCTACTTTACGCGCAATAACTACAAAGGCGCTGCTGCTGAAAAACAACAGCAGCGCCATCATAATAAAGTCGCCATTGCTCCAATTAACTTCGTCAGTTAACTGCATGGCAGTAAAAGGGATAAGCAACAACGAGGCAGCAGCCATCGCCAGATAAACAAAAATGTGCCGCCGATAAAGCAATGATGTCGCGTTGGGAGATAAGGTTCGCGCCATAAAGCACCATGCCTTAGTGGTAAAGATGTGCACTAAGTTTAACCTGCAGAGGGATGAACACAAGCTGAGCAGCCGTTGCGTGCCAGGCCATTTACGCATGAGCTGCGCCTGGCGAACTTCCAACAAGTGCTACGCCCGGCTCTTTACCTGGTGGTTAGTAAAACGCAAGCAGGCTTAACGTTGCAGTTACCGGCAAATACCATGCACATTCAGGCTGTTGTAACAAAATAGCAGATAATGCCGGTTATCTTGGCGCTAACCATGTAGAATGCGCGCTTTATAACACACTCCGTGTTGGCGCCCTGGTGCCTATTGGCAGGACTACAGATGAAAAAAACCTTTTTGTTAACCCACCCCAAACATAAAGCCGAGCGCTGGGTTGAACTTGTTAAGCATGACATTAAAAAGTATTTAAACCGCGAGCGGCGCAAAGCCCTGCCTGACGGTATGGACTATTGGACCTTTGATTGCCGCTTTGGCGCCACAGCAGACGAAGCCGTTGCAATATTCACCTCGGAAATTAATAAACATATTGATGCCGCGGCCGCACAGCAGTTGGACGCGGTGTACGTTGAAATTTTGGCCCGCGCTTGTAAGCATCAGCCACGGCCGGATACTGACAGCGCCGAGTAATTTCGCCAGCGCATGTTATGCTTGCGCAGCTACAGCTTTTTAGGGTAGCGCTGCTACCAAGGACACCTTATGCAATTCTCATCATTAGATTTAGCCGCTGAGCTACAACAGGCGCTGGATGCCTGTGGCTACAGCGAGATGACACCGGTACAACAGCAGGCCATACCTCCAGCGCGGCGCGGCAAAGATTTACAGGTTACCGCCCAAACCGGCACCGGTAAAACGGCGGCCTTTACTATACCGATTCTGCAGCGCATGCTGGATAAACCCAAAGCTAACGTGGCCAAGCGCCCGCGCGCATTAATACTTACGCCCACCCGCGAGTTAGCCGAGCAAATTGCCAACGCCGTAACACGTTATGCGAAGTTACTGCCACTTAGCGCCACCGCATTGTACGGCGGCGTGAAAATGGGTTTGCAGGCCAATAAACTCAGCGCAGGCGTTGATATAGTCGTCAGCACCCCCGGGCGGTTGTTAGAGCATATGGCACTGGGTAATGTGATCTTGTCTGATGTGGAATTTGTGGTGCTGGATGAAGCCGATCGCATGCTGGATATGGGCTTTAGTACCGACGTGCTGAAAATTGTCGGCTCAACAGCAACCTCTCGCCAAACCATGCTGTTTTCTGCCACCAGCTCGCCGGCAGTAAATGAGCTTTCGCATAAGCTTTTGAAAAACCACCAGCAAATTCGGGTAACCAAAGTAAACAGCACGGCAGATACGGTGCAGCATGTGGTGTACCCGGTAGAAGAGAGCCGCAAAATCGAGTTGTTTGAGCAGCTGTTAGCCGAGCAGAACTGGTTTCAGGTGCTGGTATTTACCAGCACCAAACAGCAGGCCGACCAACTGTTAGCCGGCTTACAACAACGCGGCATCGACGCCGCAGTGTGCCATGGCGATAAAAGCCAGGGCGCCCGGCGCCGGGCTATTGCCGATTTCAAATCGGCGAAGCTGCAGGTATTAATTGCCACAGAAGTCGCCGCCCGCGGCCTGGATATTCAGGGGCTGGATTATGTGGTTAACTTCAACCTGCCCTACCTGCCGGAAGATTATGTACACCGCATCGGCCGCACCGGCCGCGCCGGTGCCAGCGGCAATGCGCTGTCGTTTGTCAGCCGCGAAGAAGAGCAAAGCTTAAATCGGATTGAGAAACTGATTGGCACTAACATTAAGCGGGTAGTTAAACCGGGCTTTGAAGTCAGTAACCGCGAATCACTGCTAAAAAGTTTGTCGCGTAAAGTGTTAAGCGGCCGGGCCAATAAAGCCGGTGAAACAAAGATAGAATTAAGTAGCCGGAAGAAAACCGCGGCACAACCCAAACCGCGCGCTAAAAAGTAACAAACGCTGGGGCTTTACTGATAAGCCCCGGCAATTCCCTGCTGCAAAATTGCTTTGGACACCTCACCAAAATGGGCGCTGCTAAGGGTGCCGTCGGCGTTAAAAAACAGCGTAGCCGGCACACCCTGCGCCCCGTAGTAACTGGCGACATCCCCGCGGGTATCAAGCAACACGTGGCCAAAGTGTAATTGATGCTTGCGCAGGTATTCTTGCACTGTGGCGCGGTTTTCCTGCAAGTTAACCAGCATAAAGCGCACGTCAGAATATTGCTGCTCAGCCGCTAACAAGTGCGGCATTTCCCGGTGGCATGGCGGGCACCAGCTGGCCCATAAGTTAAGCACCACCGGTTTTCCCTGCGCCATGTCCGGTAGCGCTACCGGGTAACCAGACAGCGTTTCAAGGGTAAAATTAGCCAGCACCTGCTGTTGCTGCTGGCTATGTAGCCAAAACGAGCCTGCACCAAGACACAAGGCAGCGCTGATTACGCCACTTAGTATGGCTTTTTTAAGTTCTTTATGTCGGCGAAACTGCACCGCAGTAAGGACTAGCGCCGCCAGCACAGTAGCGCCCGGGTCAATGCCACGATCTCGAAAATCCAGCATTTGCCAAACACTTTGATAGCTGTCGGCAAAGCGCAGCACAAAGATCAGACGGCCAAACAGCAGTGCAGTCAATACAATCAATAACAGTGCATCGGTGGCGCTTTGCGTTTGGCCACGGCCAACAAGGCGTGCCACAACCAGCCCCAGTACCACACTGATAAACAGCAGCAATACCGCCGTGGGTAAAGACAGTGGGCCGATTGAGATACTTAACGGCACAACAGTTGTACGTTAGTCGTCAGAGCGCAGCAAACAATGCTTGGCGTAGTCTTTAGCCTCATTTGCTGTCCAATCGCCTTTGGGCTTCTCAGCCAACTGCTCACACCATTTTTTCGAACCGACTTCCGGGGCACAGCCGGCCAACAACGCCAGCGATAACACGACAATAACGCTTACTGCTTTCATACTGTTTCCTGTTTACAGATCACACGGATTAACCAATGTGACGTATTAAATGCTGCCAAATGCTCACCAGTATGCCAGCGGCTGATACTGGCTGTAAAACAGCTTTTGCCGTAACGGCAACACCGCCAGCACAAAACATTCTATTAATAAGAACATTAAGCGCAATATTTACCAGCTTTATATCTATTGAATAGAATCAATGCTTAACCTAAGCTTGCCACATCTATAACGGCCTAGGTTTCATCATGTCTGCATCGTTGGCTCCAGTATTGTTTTTACCTCATGGCGGCGGCCCATTGCCGCTGTTGGGCGATGCAAGCCACAAACACCTGACGCAATTTATCTCCACACTTGGGCAAAGCCTTTCAAAACCTGATGCCATACTGGTCGTGAGTGCGCATTGGGAAACGACAGTGCCAGCGTTAACCAGTGCTGCAAAGCCCGAATTATTATTTGATTACGCTGGTTTCCCACCAGAAAGCTACCAGTACCGCTACCCTGCACCCGGTGCCCCGGCTTTGGCAAATGACATTACCGCAGTATTGCAACAGCATGGCTTTGCTGCGCAGCTGGATAATAGCCGCGGCTTGGATCATGGTGTTTTTGTACCGCTGTTAATGTTGCGGCCGCAACACGATGTACCGGTGCTGCAACTATCGTTGCAGCGCCATTTAGATCCTGCGCTGCATATTAAGCTGGGTGAGGCTATCGCCTTTTTACGACAGAAAAATGTGCTGATTATAGGCTCGGGTATGAGCTTTCATAATATGCGGGCGTTTTTTCAGCCTGATGTAGTAAGCCAGCAGCAAGTGGCAGCGTTTAATCAGTATTTAATCGACAGCTTAAACTCCGTGCTCAGTTACGATGAACAAGCCAAACGTCTAAATGCCTGGCTTGATGCCCCCTATGCCCGGCTAATGCACCCGCGTGAAGAGCATTTATTACCATTGCATGTCTGTTTTGGCGCAGCCAAAGGCAGCCGCGCCAAACTGCTGTTTCAGCATGAGGTAATTCAACGCGAAGTACTGGCATTTGGCTGGTTTGATTAAACCCGGAAGTAGTTTAAGCGCACAAAAGCAGCGCCATCAGTTGGCCCGGCAACCAAATGGGCTATCCGGCCCGAAAAAATTCGCTCAACAAAGGACCGGCCTTGCTCAAGCTGATATTGCTGTTGGTCTATGAGCGGATAATACGAAAAAGCCCGCCTGTCTTTTTCGTTATCTAACACGGTAACGACATTATTGGCTAACAAAGGTTGTTGTTGCCACAGCACCTGCATCGCAACAAGCAAAGTTACCTTCCTGCATAAATTTATGCCGGTATTGGCTGGGCGTTAATTCGGTGTACTGCAAAAATAGCTTACGAAACGAGCTGACATCTTCATAGCCCACTTGCAGCACTATTTGTTCAACCGGCTGATTAGTAGTTTCCAGCAAGCGTTTAGCTTGCTCTACCCTGAGGCGCTGCAGATAATTAAGCGGTGTATCATTTAAAGCCGCCTTAAATCGGCGCAGCAAGGTGCGTTTAGTTAAATGAAACTGCTCCGCCAGTAGCTCCAGGGCAAAAGGTTCTGACAGCGTTTTCGCCAGATGTTTTTGTACCTGCTGGATCAGCAAGTCGTTATGTTGCTGGCCAATGGATAAGTCCATGTAGGGAATTTGCGAGCTGCGATTTGGGTCGGTTAGCATCACTTTTGCAATCTGGCGGGCAAACTGTTCACCCACTAACAATTCTGTTAACGCCAGGCACAAGTTAACAAAAGACGTTGTCGCCCCTGCTGTCAGTATATTGCCATCTTGCACCAGCAATTTATTTAGCTGCAAGTGCACTTCAGGATACAGGTTTTGAAACACGTCTTTAAAGAACCAACTTGAAGTAGCGGTCTTGTGCGCCAGTAGGCCACTGGCAGCCAGTATAAAGGTGCCGGTGCAATTAGCCGCGATAAGTTTACCGTTCGCCACCGCTTGCCTTAAACCAGAAAAATACGCTTTAGATGGCTCTGCAATCGCCGTCAGTTGTGCCCGGTTATAAGCATAAGCCGGCGCTACAACAATCGCATCAGCTTGCAGCCAGTCGTGCGGTTCAATGTTAAAGGTAACGCCTTGTTTTAAAGTAAGTGGGCCGCCATCCGGTGACACCAGGTAACAATGAAATAATGGTGCAGCGTCATGCTGATGGTACCGCCACAGCACATTGCAGTACTCAAAAAAGTCCAGTAAGCCAAATATATCGCTACTGATGCTACTGTTGGTAGCCAATACCGCAATCTGCTTCATTTGTGCTTTCCTGATATCTATCGCGACAACCTGTCACTTTTCACCCTTATTTTATCAATAGTGACACTGCAAACACCTTTTAGCAAGGACTAGACTGACATTGTCGTATCGAATCACCCCATGCAGGAGGCAGTATGAATACCCTTAACGCTAAATGGCTGGCCATCGCCGCCTGGCTTATCAGCTGGCTGTTACTTTTTTGGATTAACTTTGCCGCAGAGCTGTCACTAATGATGCACTTTTTTGCCATCCCGCTGTTACTGCTAAGCACAGCAGTGGGCGCGGCTCATTTTTATGAAGTACGCGATGACGACAACAGCAATGACTGAGGCCCTGCCAGCCGTTACACTATTGCTATAGCTAAAAGACGGAATAGCAGGTTATGAGCAGTTGGCAGTTAGCCGGTATCTTGATTGCGCTGGTATGGCTGGTAATGTATTACCCACGCGAACTGTTGCCCAAACTGCGCGCCGAGGCAGGCTATCAGCATTTTGTCTTCGCGTCTGTGGTGGCGTTAAGTCTGCTCTGGAGCGTACAAGCCGGGATTAAAGACGGCCTTAACCTGCATTTTTTGCTGCTTACCACGCTGGTGCTGTGCCATGGCTGGCGTATTGCCTGCTGGATAACAATTGCACCGCTGCTGCTGTTGATTGGCTTTGGCAAACTGCCGTGGCAAGACGCTGGTCTTTATATGCTGTGCAGTGTAATGCTACCGGCACTGTTTAGCTACACGCTGTTTTTAGCCAGCTACCGTTACTTAAACCGGCATTTGTTTGTGTATATTTTTGTCGCGGGTTTTTTAGCGGCAGCGTTAACCATAGTGCTGCAAATTAGCCTGACAGCACTGTGGTTTGGCCTGGAAGGCCGCTATAGCTGGCAGGAAATTATCGACAATTACTGGCTACTGGCACTGTTACTCTGGTTCCCGGAGGCGCTGCTAAACGGCAGTGCCGTTACCCTGATGGCGATTTACCGGCCGCATTGGTTGCGCACCTTTTACGATCGGGAATATTTATCACCCGAGCGTTAGGCATAAAAAAGCGAAGCCACAGCTTCGCTTTTTCATCACACCTGAATTAGAACATCCAGGTTTTTTCGTCTTGTACCGGCTGCGCTAAACCCAGTTGCTTTAAACCTTTCACGCTGCGAATAATCAGCCATACCACCCAGAACAGGATGACAAACCAGCCGATAAGCACGACCGATAACACGCTACCAATCAGGATGTACACTAAACCCATCCAGAAAGTACGGATCTGAAAGCGATAATGGCTTTGCAGCCAATCCGGGCCATCGTCTTTATTCACATAAGCGACTATTACACCAATAATGCCGGTGATACCAAACACCAACCCCACCAAATACAACACATATACCAGTTTAGCGGTAGACGAATTTACCGCCGGCGCTGCATTAATGTCATTCATGACACTCTCTCCTTTACTGCCACTATTGTTATTGTAAGAAAACCACCCCAAGACCGAACCGGTGCTACATGGGCAGCTTCGCTTTGCAACATAGCGCTAAACGCACGGCCGGGCAATGGTTTTTCCTGCTTAAACAGCTATTTACCCCAAAGCAAGCAACTGATCGGAGCAGATTATATAAAGCCCCAGTAGCATAAATACCGCACATGCCGTTTTGCGCGCCAGTGCCAGCGGTATTTTTTGCAGTAACCAACTGCCGGCATACACCACAGGCACATTGGCCGCCAACATACCCAGCGTGGTCCCCCAGATCACCCACCAGACGGCGTCATTAAAACTGGCAGCTAACAGCACGGTAGCAATTTGGGTTTTATCACCAATTTCGGCCAGGAAAAACAAAATACAGCTGGCAGCAAAGGCACCAAAGCGCAGCACACCGGTGTCTTCACTATCATCTTTATCAGGAATAAGTAACCACAGCGCCACAGCAATAAAGCTGCCGCCCAGCAGCCAGTTGTGCCAATTCGTCGGAATAAACTGTGCTACCCAAACGCCCAGCCAGGCCGATGCCGCATGGTTTAGCAAGGTCGCTACCAAAATACCGGCAATAATGGCGCCTTTGTTACGAAAACGCGCGGCTAAAAATAACGATAATAGCTGGGTTTTATCGCCAATTTCAGCAATAGCGACTGCAGTGAAGGAGGAAAATAAGGCTTCCATGAAATTACCTGAGCGGGAGTTCACATAAGACACGACAATGGCTCCCGCTATGGGCCACTGCAGTGTCTTAAGTCTCATCAATTCAGCGGGCGCTGAACGCTGTGGCCATGTGCATTGCATCACAAGTATGTTGACCACACCGCTGCGGTAAAGCACCGCAGCAGATTACTCCCTTAAGGACGGCGCGGATTATAGCGTGTACGTTGCTGTCGCTCAACCTGCTTTTTAACGTCGCTTCAGATAAAACGCCGCCGGATTAAACAAAAACAACACGGCGTCACTAAACTCACTGCGCCAGAACGCTTCGTTATGCTCAGCACCCGCGACCGTTTTAACTGACAAATTGCTGGTGGCGAAGCCTTGCTGGCGCAACAGGTTGGCCATCTTCTGCAGATTGCTAACCATGTCTCGTCCTTCTTTGTCGCCTACCAGCAGGCTGATCCGGCTGGTGGCCGGCAAAAGGTTGCTATCGGTTTGCGCAAATACCGCATCAGCATACCAATACGACGGTGAAAAAATTCCCGCCTTGCTAAATACACCGGGTTGATTAAACAACGCATAGTGGCTGATGAGACCGCCCATGCTGCTACCCATAATACCGGTGTGTTCGACGCCTGGCCGTGTACGGTAATGCTGATCGATATAAGGTTTGACCGTGTTGCTAAGAAAACGGGTATACTGTTCCCCCTCGCCAGCACCAAAACGTGGATTATCCCAGCCACTGTATTCGGTCATCCGGTGTTCAGCGCCATTATCTACCGCTACGACAATCAGATCCAACCAGCCCTCAGCAGATAGTTGATTAAGGGTTTCATCCACACCCCATTCGCCGGCATAAGCGGTGGCGGCATCGAATACATTCTGGCCATCATGCATATACAACACCGGGTAGTGTTTATCACTTGTGGTGTAATCCGGCGGCAGGTATAGCCGTACCTGACGGCTACGGTTTAACCCCTGCAGTAAAAACGGTTGCGTCAGCAGCTGCACATTTACTGCAGCGGTTGACGGTTTTTGTTGAGGGAGCTCTACTGCGCCACGTGCGAAACCCGCGCAGCACAGCAAAGTGAACAGCAATGGCATTAGCTGAAGTTGCAACATCTTATCCCTTTACTTTGATCACTTTATCGGCCCAACGTACCGACTGCGCACGCCAGCTGGCCCAGCCAGCAGTCAGTTTGACCAGGCCCCAGTATGTTAACGGCACCAACACCAAACTGGTCAGGGTGGAAAACAGCAAACCACCGATAATGGCAATCGCCATAGGCGCATAACTTGGCCCATCACCACCAATTTGAGTACCGCCCATTGCCAGTGGTAATAACCCCAAAACCGTAGTGGCCACCGTCATTAAAATAGGCCTTAAGCGTGACTCACTGGCACTGATAATGAGTTCACGCAGCGGTGTGTCGGGCATGAGCTGACGGTCTTGATTAATGCGATCAACCAGCACTATACCGTTATTCACGACGATACCCATCAATACCAGCATGCCGATCATGCCCATAATCCCCATGCTGGTGCCGGTAAACAGGAAGGTCCAGAATACCCCTACCAGTGAAAATAGCAGGGAGCCGATCACCGCCGTTGGCAGCAGTAACGATTCAAACAGCGCCGCCATCACAATATAAATCATCGCCACCGCCAGCAGCATATTTACCAGCATAACCTGCTGCGATTCATCCTGACGCTGGAAGCTTCCTTGAAATGACCAGCGATAGCCGGGCGGCAGTGCTAACTGGTCCATCACCTGTTTGATATCCTCCCGGGCTTTATCCATTTGGTAGTCTTTAGCCAGGTTCATCCGAATGGCGATGCCGGTTTGCCGGTCAAAGCGACTGATCTGATCTAACCTCGGCGCAAAACTTAAGCTAGCCAGTTGTGCCAGACTAATAACCACCCCTTCTTTGGTTAAAATAGGCAGCGCTGCCAGCTCAGTTTGCGACTGACTGACGCGCTCGTCATACAACACCCGCATTAACAGCTCGCCTTGCTCCAGACTGCGGTAGGTACGAAGGTTGGTGCCGCGAAGTGCCAGCGCCACCGCGCCGGCGACCTGCTGTGCACTCAAGCCATGACGCTGTAACTGTTCTGCGTCAAGCCGTATTTGCAGCTCCTGCTGACCACGGGCGATATCTGAGCTGACATCTTCCAGGCCCTTAACCCCCGCCAGCATCGGCTCAATATCCTCAGCCAGCGCCAGCAGCACTTCAGTTGAGCTACCCAGCAGATGCACCTGCATACCACCATTATTCCCCCAGCCGAAAGATGGTTTCGAGCGCACCAGTGCCGGCCAGTCTTGACGAATGGCTTCTTTTAGCGCTGCCAGAGGTTGGCTAAGCTGCGGTTTTAGAATAACGATAGACATGGCATAGCCGGCGCGGTAATAGCTGTACACCGATTCGATATCAAACTTGTCTTTATTGTCGTATAAAAACGCTTCCATGGTACTAACTTCAGCTTCCA
The DNA here is from genome assembly GCF_039871805.1 of Rheinheimera fenheensis. NCBI lineage: Bacteria > Pseudomonadati > Pseudomonadota > Gammaproteobacteria > Chromatiales > Chromatiaceae > Rheinheimera > Rheinheimera fenheensis. Next base: position 275,430 of record NZ_JBDPJM010000003.1, on the reverse strand, counting down.
CTTCGCTCAGCGCGTAGTTGCCCTGCACATTGTAATTAAGGAATAGCCGGTCGCTGTCTTCGTTGTCATCATCACCGCCCGATACCATGCCAATCGGGATAACAATGCTGACCAGCAGCAACACGGCAACCAAAGCTGACCAACGCGGATGGTACATCACCATACTTAAGGCTTTACGATAGCCGCGCTCAGCGTTGCCGGTTTGCGCCGTTTGCTTAAGTTGCATATTGAGTTTGGTGGTTAACAGGGGAATAAGCGTGAGCGACATCAGCAGACTGACCGCCAAACATAAACAAATTGCTATCGCTACATGCTCTAAAAAGATGGTCAGCTGCATTTTTTGCCCGACAATATTGGGTAAAAATACGATAGCCGTAGTGGCAGTTCCGGCGACAACGGCCAGGCTAACCCGGCGCACACCGCGGGCCGTAGCCGCTTTGACATCGCCGCCCTGCGCACGCTCACGGAAGATACTCTCGGTCACCACGACGGCGTTGTCCACCAGCATACCTATGGCCAGCATCAGGCCCATCATGCTTAAAATATTCAGGCTGTAACCAAGGAAGTACATTACACCCAGCGCAATACAAATCGATACTGGTACAGCCAATACCACGACCATAGTAGTGCCGACATGACGCAGAAACAGATACAACACCGCAAATGACAGCAATGCCCCCACGCCACCGGCGCTTAACAGATCAGATAACGACGTGGTTACACCGTCGGCCATGTCGTCCATGATATATAAACTGATGCCGTTAAACGCCGGATCCTTATCGGCGGCCTCTACCACGGCCAGTGCGGCTTTCGCTACCTCGACCAGATTGGCGCCAGACTCTTTAAACACATTCATGCCCACGGCATAGGTTTGGTCCAGATGACGGCCATCTTCACGTTTGGGCAGTTCCAGCTGCACCGTAGCCACCTCGCGTAAACTTAACCCCGGGCGTAGTGGCAAGGCGGCAATTTGCTCCAGCTGTTGATACTCGCCAACCGGCTTTACCAGTATGCTGTTGTCACCATTGCGCAGCTCACCCGCAGTCATGGCAAAGTTATTCGCCTTAAGCGTCTGTACGACAGTTTGCGCATCAATATTCAGCGCGCGCATTTTATCCGGATCCAAGCGGATAATGACCTGACGCTTTTCAACGCCATATAATTCCACTTTAGATACACCCGCAACCCGTTCCAGCGGCCGTTTAATTTGCCGCTCCAGCAAATCATAGGCCATGGCTAAGTCACGCTCACTGGAAATGCGCAGCTGAAAAATCGGCATATCATTGGTGTTAAACTGAAACACCAGCACCCGCTCTACATCATCCGGTAATAAATGGCGGATACTGTCCAGCCGCTCACGCACTTCAATGCTTTTGCTGTTGATGTTCTCTTCCCAGTTAAACTCCAGCGAAATTTCACTGTTGTTTTCATTGGACCAGGAGCGCATTTCTTTCACGCCTGTTACTGTTGCTAAGGCTTCTTCTACCGGCCGGGTAATAAGGCGCTCGATTTCTGTCGGCGTGGCATTGGTGTACGGCACATTGATAAAGATTTGCGGTATATCGATACCCGGGAATTTCTCCAGTTGCAGCATACGGCTGGCGATAATGCCAAACACCAACATCGACAAAAACAACATACAAATCGTCACCGGCCGGCTTAGTGCAACACGGGTTAACCACAGAGGTTGCTGGCTCATACACCTACCTCCTCTGTAGCCGGGCGTTGAGGTTTGTCGCGGCTAACCAGCGCATACAACACCGGGATAAACAGCAGCGTGAGCAAGGTAGCCAGCGCCAAACCAAAAATGACCGTTATCGCCATCGGCGCGCGGATCTCGCTGCCATCGCCGCTGCCCAGTGCCATGGGTAACAAGCCTAAAATGGTGGTTAAGGTGGTCATTAACACCGGACGTAAACGGCTGGCACCGGCGTCGACAATAGCTTGCTTTAGCGCCAGTCCTTCATCTCGCAGCTGATTAATACGGTCAATTAGCACAATGGCGTTATTCACCACGATACCGGCCAGCATAATCAGGCCGATAAATACGATGACGGATAACCGGGTATCGGTTAGCCATAAACCTAATACGGCACCGGCGCCGGCCAGCGGCACAGTAAACAATATGAGCAGCGGCTGCAGCAGGTTTTCAAACTGCGAAGCCATCACCAGATACACCAAAAATACTGCCAACAGTAACGCCATGGTCAGCGAGGTATAAGCCCGTTGCATCTCTTCGCTTTGCCCCACCACAGCGGCAGTTACACCATAAGGCAGATTTTGCGCGGCTAAAATACGCTGTGCTGCCGCAGTGGCTTGTTCTAAGTCGCCAAATGCCAGGTTCGCGCTAACCACCGCCACCCGCTGCTGGCCAATACGGGTAATTTCACTGGGGCCGGTCTCACGTTTTATCTCGGCGACAGCCGATAACGGCAGCGGCTTGTCGCTACCGGGGTTAATAATAAGCTGCGCCAGTTGCTGTTCAGACTGGCGATACTGCTCGGCTAAACGTACACGGATATCGATTTTTCTATCGTTTACCGAATACTGGCCGGCCAGCTCGCCACCCACATAGGCAGCAACGCGCTTGGCGACATCATGCGAGGTCAGGCCCAGCTGGGATAACAAACCATGATTAAAATACAGGGTAATTTCTGGCTGACCGGGACGCAGGCTGGTTTTCACATCACTGAAGCGATCTTCTGCTTCCAGTGCCAATAGCAAGCTATCGGCGGCGGTTTTCAATTGTGCCAGCTCATACCCCGACAGTTCAATCTCCAGCGGTGTGCTAAAACTAAACAGCTGTGGCCGGTCTATTTTAACGCTGATGTCCGGTTGTTGCGCCAGAAAGTCACGTAGCACAGAAATCACCTGTTGTTCCTGCTCTGCGCTACTGTCACTTTGTAACACCACATTTAACCGGCCCCAGTGGCTACCGCCGATGCTGGGATCGACTGTCATCTGGGCACCGGTGCCAGCCTGAGCGTAACTGCGCTTTACACCTGCCTGCTCGCCAGCCAGTGCCGCAAGTTGAGTCAGCACCTTATCTGTTTGCTCAATGGCACTGCCAACAGGCAGCTGTATTTCAACAAAGAACTCACCCTGGCTCATGGCTGGGATCACATCGGCGCCTAAGCGTGGTAACAGACTAAAACATAACGCGGCGATGATCAGTGTCAGGCTCAGCGTCAGGGCTTTTAGTTTCAGGGCGCCATTTAACGTGCGCCGATACAGAGCTTCGAGTTTAACCAACAGCCATTGCACCGCCAGTAGTAACGGCTTAAACACGAGCGCAAGGCCACGGCTAACCAGACGAAATAGCAGTGTCAATACGCTAAGCACCAGCAACGCCAAACCACGTAGTGCCTTACCCAGCATACGCAATGGCCAGGTTGGCCAGTAATACCAGCGCCGTACTGATTCCTCGGTAGCGGTTTGCAAGGCGGGGGCATCTCCTGCTGTCTGGTGACGCTCACGGGCGGCCATGGTAGGAATAAGCGTGAGCGCCACCACTAACGAGGCCAGTAGCGCAAAGGTGACCGTTAACGCCTGATCACGAAACAGCTGACCGGCAATACCTTCAACAAACACCAGCGGGAAAAATACCGCTACTGTGGTTAAGGTAGAGGCCGTAATCGCCATCGACACTTCACGCGTGCCAATTTTTGCCGCTTCAAAAGCCGGTTTGCCCTGCTCTTTATGCCGGGCAATGTTTTCCAACACGACGATAGCGTTATCAACCAGTAAACCCACTGCCAGTGCAATACCGCCTAAGCTCATCATGTTCAGCGTAATGCCCTGACCATACATCAGGTTAAAGGTGGCAATGACCGATACCGGAATAGAAATCGAAATAATCAGTGTGGCCCAGGCGTTGCGTAAAAACAGATACAGCACCAGCATAGCCAGGATACCGCCGACCACAGCTGCAGATTTTACATCATCAATGGCTTGTTTTATAAACTCTGACTGATCATAAACCAGGGTTAAGCGATAACCGGCCGGCAGCGCTTTTTCAAGCTGTGGCAGTTGCGCCAGCAGCGTTTGCGCCACCTGTACGGTATTGGCATCGCCTTCTTTGTAAATGGCCACTTCAATGGCTTCTTTGCCGTCGATGTAAGTAATACTCTGCCGGTCAACAAAGCTGTCACGTACCTCGGCCACGTCTTTTAAACGGATTTGACTGCCGCTTACCTCTGCCAGGTATAAATTTTCAATCTGATTTAAGTCAGCAAACTGGTTAATGGTCCGTACCAGATAATCGTAGCTTGGGGTTTCTAAGCGGCCACCGGCCTGATTCAGGTTTTCCTGGCGCAGGCGGTCACTAATCTGGCTGATGTCCAATTGCAGCTGGCTGAGCTTTTGTGGGTCAACCAGAATTTGAATTTCCTGACTTAAGCCGCCATCAGGCCGCACAGCCGCCACGCCCGGTAAGGATTCCAGCGTGCGGCGTAAATCTTCTTCAGCAAAGGTGCGCAGGCTAACCAATTGCGCCGGACTTAATGCTTCACCGCTATTATCACGGCTTAGTGCCAGCCGCACTATCGGGTCGTGGTTGGGATTAAAACGCAGTAGCAGCGGCTTTTCAATTTCCAGCGGTAAAAACAACACATCCAGTTTTTCGCGCACTTCCAGCGCAGCCAAGTCCATGTCGGTGCCCCAGTCAAACTCCATCACGACATCAGAGCGGCCCGAGCGCGATACTGACATCACCTTGCGCACGCCTTTAACAATACCGACAGCTTCCTCAATCGGCTTACTCACCAGCTGCTCTACTTCTGCCGGCGCAGCACCGACAAATTCAGTGCGCACGGTAAGTGATGGGTAAGATAAATCGGGCAGCAGGTTTACTGCCAGACGGCCTGCAGCGACCAGACCAAACAGCAAAATGCCAAGGGTAAACATCCAGATGGTAACGGGGCGGGCTACCGCGGTATCGACCAGCTTCATAGCGTCATATCCTGTGAACGTTGTTATTTTTGTTGTTGCACTTTAATTAAGTTCAGATGGAGAACCGGGTTACCCTAAGCTGACCGTTGAAGCCCTGGACGAGCTGAGACGAGCCCCCAGGGATGGATTTACGGCGTGTCGGCGTGGGTAACCCGGTTGGTTTCACTTATTCGTCAAAATTCGCGTGTGGTAACCACATTAACCAGCGCATCGTCTTTCAGCGCCGACTGGCCGGCAATCACCACCCTGTCACCCAGCGCCAAGCCTGACAGCACCTCAACCGTATTGTCGGCCTGATAGCCCAGTTGCACCTGTTTACGGCTCACTTTTTGCTCAGCATCAATCACAAACACGGTCTGGCTATTGTCGGTACTCATCAGCGCCCGTTTTGGCAGCAATAAGGCATCGGGTTTTACATCAAACTGTAGCTGCACCTGAGCAAACATACCGGGTTTTAACTGTTGGCTGTCGTTGGCCACATTCAGCACAGCGCGCACTGTGCCAGACTGTGCATCCACTACCGGCGCAATGCGCACCAACGTAGCCGTTACCGGTGTCATACCGGCAAACTGTAGCTGGGCAGTTTGGCCCAGACGGACCTGCGCCAGTTGCTGTTCAGGTAAATGCACTACGGCTTCTAACTGTTGGTTTGATACCAGATGAAACAAAGACTGCACGGCATGCTGGTTAACCAACTGACCCACTTTGGCATAGCGGCGTGACACCACGCCGTCAATCGGAGCCCGAATTTGGGTTTCCTTTACCGCCAGCTCGGCTAAGCTCACGCTGGCCATCAGGGCATCGTGTTGCCATTGCAGCTTTTCAAATACGTCGGCGCTGATCAGTTTACGCTGGTACATCTCTTCCATGCGCTTAAGTTCGCTGTTTAGCCGGCTTAATTCAGCTTTTTCTTTTTGCAGGCTGTATTGCTGGCGCTCGTTATCCAGCACCGCCAGCAACTGGCCAGCTACTACTTTATCGCCCTCTTCAACCAGGATTTGCTGCACGATGCCGGTGGCTTTACTGATCACTTCAGCTTCAGCGCGGGCTTCCAGGGTGGCGGTGGTACGGTAACTGCTGCTGATCTCACCCTGGCGGGTTAATACGGCTTCTACCGGTATGGCCACTACGGCTTCGGCCTTGGTGGCGGCGGTGGAGCTGTTGGCCTGGTTACAACCACTGACCAACAGACTGGCGATAATGGCAGCGGCGGCGGTCAGTTTAATGCTGTGTGAGGTTTTCATCATTCATCCTTTGGAAAACAAAAAACAGTGCAAGTTAACAGGCTTAATGCAGAGGCTATGCCAGCTGACAAAAACATTAATTCCTGAATATTTTCAACAACATAAAATATGTTAAGCATTTTCAAGCCATCCAACCCAGGTTAAATTTGGTCAAATTCACTAATTAATGGTGATAAAGCTCATTCACGTACGACTAATCCACAACCTTTTACGCTCTAGAGTATGTACTCTAAGGTATGACCTCTTTATACTGGCGGCTTTTACATTCAACAGGGTATGTATATGTTTAGAAAAACCGCCGTGTCTGTAGCTATTATCGCCAGCCTTGCCAGTGTGTCGGCGCACGCTGAGGGCTATAAACTCTTTGAGCAATCGGTTAGCAGCATGGGCAATGCTTATGCCGGCCGTGGTGCCCAAATTACTGATGCCAGCCTGGTGCACTCTAACCCTGCGGCATTAACTCAATTAGACGGTGCCCAGCTATCGGCTGGTTTAAACCTGATCAGCGCGAAAACCAACTACCGTAACGCCAGTGCGCAAAATGCAAATGGTCAGTCTGTTGTTGGTCGTACCGAAGGCGCAAATAGTTTGAATGAGCTGGTGCCTTTTGTGTTTTACACCGATACAGTGTCAGATCAATTAAGTTGGGGTATCGGTTTTTATGTGCCGTTTGGTTTGTCGTCAGACTATGACGATGACTTTGTCGGCCGTTACTTTGCCGATGAAACCGCAGTGCAGGTATTAAGCCTGCAACCGACACTGGCGTACAAGCTAAATGACAGCTGGTCGGTGGGTTTGGGTATTTCGTTAAACCGCGCTGAGGGCACCTTATCCAAATTCAAAGATCACAGTGGCTTATGTGAAGCTGGCCCGATGTTAGGCGCCATTTTTAATGACGCCATCTGCCAAAGCCATTATGAAGTAGAAGGCGATGATATCGCTTTTGGCTACACCCTGGGTATTCATGGTGAGCCGATTGCAGGCACCCGCTTAGCCTTTACCTGGCACTCAGCAGTTGACTACACCTTAAAAGGCGACTCGGTTATTACTAATACACCCGTGACCAGCGCTAACGGTCTGCCTTACCTGGTGCCGGTACCGGGCATGCCGCAATTACCGCTGTTAGATGCCCGCACCGGTAAATTGGCCAGTAATGACGTGCTGATTGAAAAAAGCCAGCTGGATTTAACCACACCCGCCACTGCCGCCTTTAGCCTGGATCAACAGCTGACAGAAGCCTTGTCGCTGCAGTTTAGTGCAGCCTGGACCCAGTGGAGCAAGTTTGAAAGCATTGATATTGTTAGCAATGATGCCAACCCCAGCATTTCACTGAACACCCAACGCGAGCCAAACCTGAATAGCGAGGGTTACATTGGCTATATTCCTGAATACTGGCATAACAGCTGGTCGTTCGCGCTGGGTGCTACCTATGTTTACCGACCAGATCTGACACTGAAAACCGGTATTGCCTATGATGAAAACCCCATTAGCCAAAGCCATAAAACGGCGCGTATTCCCACCGACGATCGGGTGTGGTTGACCGTAGGCGCGACCTGGCAGTTTAGCGAGCAGCTCAGCCTGGATTTTGCCTATGGCTACCTGTTTACCGGCGATGTGACGGTGGATGAGCGCGAGTACAATGTGCAGGACGAACCGTTGTATAACAGCGGCTTTCAGGGCCAGTACAGCAATAAAGGCCAGTTGTTAGCAGTACAGGCCAACTATCGTTTCTAACCCCTATCAAACGTAAAAAGGCGATCATGAGATCGCCTTTTTTATTTTGCATAACTTAATGCACTAAGGTCAGCTTATAGCCTGACGGTGCGGCTGCATCTTGCTCGGCCAACAGCATGTAACGCTGCCCCGGTGTTAATTGCAGGCTGTCGGTTTTATCCAGCAAGGTGGTGCTGCCATTTTCCGCTACATGTACCAGCGCAATAGCGTAGTAATCTTTTGGCAGATTTATGCTCTGCTGCTTTTTAAACGCCAGATTTTTCACGCTGTAGCGGGCATCGGCAATAGTTTCGTTGTCCCTTACAAAGTAGAACTGCAGCTTGTCAAAATCGCTGGCCAGGTTGGCTACAATCACATCATGCGCCTGCACTTGCGGCGTGGCCGGCTCGTTAATCGCTAAGGCTTCTACCTGTTGCTCGGCATCTGCATACAGCAGCACGGCTTTACTGTCACCTGCACTGATGCTGAGCAGCGCGCTGTTAAGCAGCAGCTTATTATCGCCATCACGTACTGACAAACTAAAATCGCCTTTGTTAAGCGGTAAATAGTCGCTAAGCTCACCGGCCGTTAACGCTGCAACCTCGCTGTTATCCAGCGCCACACTTACCTGCTCTGTCAAGCTGTTATATAAGCGAAACTGCGCCGGTGCATCGGCATGGCTGTAAGCGGTAACACTGGATGAATGCAGCACCAGATCTGCCGACAACTGCCCTGCTACCGGGCCATGTTTGTCACGTACAATCAATACATAGTGGCTGGCATAGGCAAAATTGACGCTGCGGGCGACAAACAGCGGTGTGGTGCTGCCAGTGCTGGTCAGATATAGATTAAACTTACCAATGTCTTTCGCCTCAGCCAACGAGCTGATTTCATGCAGCGCCAAACTGTCTAGCAGCTGCGCATCGGCAAAGCCTTTATTTTCCGGGCTTAGGTAAACATCCAGTGCAGTTTGCTCATCAGATAAATTCACCAGATGCAGCTTAAACTGCTTGTCGAGGGTTTCTTCGCGCTTAAAGCTCAGGCTTAAATAATCGTACTGCTGCCCCTGCTCGGTCAGGATTAGCAGGGTTTTATCGCCCTCATTCAACGGCAATGTTTCTGTTAACAGCTCATCGGCCGAGCTGACATCGGTTAATGTCAGCTCGTAGCTGTTTACATCAAGCGACTGCACACTGGTGGCATCGCCAAAGGTGGCACTGCCCACAGCAATATCGCCGGCTTTGAGCGAGGTGTTACCACTGCCGGCAGCCCCGTTGTAAAACTGCAAATAGGCTTGCGCACTGCTGTCATCACTGCTGCTGCCACCACATGCTGTTAATACCGCTACGGCACAAGCCAGCAGCGCCATGTTAAACCCTGATTTCATTAAATGCTTCCTAAAGCTGGTTAATCCGCCGCTCAGGGTAAGGCAGCCACACCAGACTGGCTACGGCAAATAACCAATACAAACAGTTGGTTACCCTTAGTTACAAACACCATAGCTTTTATACAACTGTATACGTTGCCCAAGTGCGTTATTTAGCCGGGCGCCTTACAGACCGATTCAGTTAAGCCAAGGATTCTGCTACACTCTGCGCGCCTAATTTAACGCCTCAGAAGACATGACTATGACTCTTGCAACTCAGGTTTTGGCGGTCAACGACGACTTGCCTATTCGCACTCATTTGCCGGTCCATTCCGGTAAGGTGCGCAGCGTGTATTGGTTAACCAGCGAAGACAGCGCCCGGCTGATCCGGCAGAAAAACTACCCGGTTGCCGCTGATACGCCGCTGGCCATTATGGTAATTAGCGATCGCATCTCTGCGTTTGATTGCATCTGGCATGGTGAACACGGTTTAAATGGCGTACCGGGCAAAGGCGCGGCGTTAAATGCGATCTCTAACCACTGGTTCTCGCTGTTTAAACAGCACGGCCTGGCCGACAGCCATATTTTAGATATTCCGCACCCGCTGGTGTGGATAGTACAAAAAGCCCGGCCGGTAAAAATTGAAGCGATTGCCCGTCAGTATATTACCGGCTCAATGTGGCGCGCCTACAGTAAAGGCGAGCGCGAGTTTTGCGGCATCACCCTGCCTGAGGGGCTTAAAAAAGATCAAAAGTTGCCTGATATTTTAATCACCCCGTCCACCAAAGGCATTTTAACCGGCCTGGACGGCGTGCCCGAGGCTGATGACGTTAACATTTCTCGTGCCGATATTGAGCGCCACAGTGCTGCCTTTGGCTTTGAGCGAGCTTCCGACATCGACTTATACGAGACGCTGTTAAAACAAGGTTTTGGCGTAATTAGTGATGCCCTGGCTAAGCTGGATCAGATTTTTGTTGATACCAAATTTGAGTTTGGCTACGTCAAAGATGCCACTGGCCAAAGCAAACTGATTTATATGGATGAAGTGGGCACGCCTGACAGCTCACGCATTTGGGATGGTGAGAGCTGGCGCAGTGGCAAGATTGTCGAGCAGTCCAAAGAAGGCTTCAGGCAGTGGCTGCTCACTAACTTCCCTGAGCCGGATATTCTGCTGAATAAAGACCGCATGCCAGAGCGTGCAGCCTTAGCCCGCGACAATGCGCTGCCAACCGAGGTGATGATGGATATCTCGCGCACCTATTTAGGCATAGCCGAAAAAGTGATTGGGAAAAAGATTGAATTGTCGGCCAACCCGAAAGCCGAGATTATTGCCGTGCTGGATAAAGAGTACGGTTTAATTAACCGCTAAGCACTCGACACTCAGTACTCAACAAAGCCCGCATCGCGGGCTTTGTTGTCTGTGTTACAACGTTTTGGTCATAAAGTATTTCGCCCCGCCGGCAAAGGGGTAATCCTGCTGCACCCACTGCACCTGATAGCCGTGGCGCAGATAAAATGGCTTGGCCTGAAACTCCAGCGTATCTAACAGCACAAACTTGCAACCGCGCCGTTTGGCTATTTGCTCAGCCTCATTAAGCATGGCACTGCCCAGGCCTTTGCCGCGCTCAAGGTCGGCTAGCCAAAACGACTCTAAATAAAACCAGTTACCAAAGGTGCGCCCTGCCAACATGGCAATCAGCTCGCCACGGCTATTCAGTTTTTTTAAACCCAAGCCCTGCCGTTTGCTGGCATCCCAATGTTTGGCATTAAACTCTGCAATTTTTTGTTTGGCCTGCTCTGCAAAGTGGCTACTGTTATCGGCAATAAAATCGGACATCTCAACCCACCTCTTGTTAGCTGGTGCGACAGTGTAATCAGCTGTTAGCTGGCAGCACAAGCAGCTGATGGCCGGCGGCGCAAAAAACAAAGGCCGCCAAAGCGACCTTTATCGTTATACACCAGCGTAGAGCTTTACAGCTTTTCCAGCTTAACATCACCACTTACCGTTGTAAGCTCAACACTGCCATCGCCGCTGCCCAGGGTAAATTGCAGGCTACGGGAAGGGCCATACTTAGCCTTACTGGCTTTATCACTACTGAGCGTATTATCGATACTGCCACCGGCAGAGGCTTTAACATCGAAGCGAGCGCTGATATTGCTATCCAGTGTCAGTTCAATGTCACCACTAACGCTGCTGCCACTGATGCGTGGTGCACTGCTGTCACGCAGCGTCACGTCAATCTCGCCGTTTACCGTGCTCAGCTTCAGCTGCGTGGTGCCGCTTAGTTTAATATCGGCATCACCGTTTACCGTGCTAACACTTACCTCTTCTGCGTTGCTGCTGGCGTTAATCTCGCCGTTGACCACCTCATAACTTATCCGACCGCTGGAACCGTTATCTTCGATTTCGCCATTTACTGAGCTCAGCTCAATGCGGCCACTGCCGCTACTGAGTTTAATTTCACCATTTACCGTACTTAATTTGACGCTGTTACGTAAATCGGTGGCGGTAATTTCACCATTTACCGTGCCAATCTGGCTGCTGCCGTGAATACCGCTCACACTGACATTGCCATTAACGCCTTTAAACTCAACGCTGGCCCCGACCGGCACTTCAAAGCTAAGCTGGGCGGCATTACTTTTGTCATTCCAGTTGTAGTTCACCTGGCGAGGCATGGTCATTTCAAAGCGGGTAAAACCGTCTTTGCTGTCAAACTCATAGCCAGTAGCTTTCTCATCCAGTTTGCCACTAACGCTAAAGCTGTTGCTGTCGACGGCTTTAATGGTTATTTCACCACTCATCACCTCAATATAAATTTTTTCATTCGCTGATACGCTAACGCGTTCATTCACCGCGGTACGCGGGTCGGCAATCGCCAATTGGCTTACCGCCAACAATACTAATCCTGCCAGGCCGGTAAACCGGATTTTGCTTGCTGTTTGCATACGACTCTCCTAACTGATAACTAAAGGTTGTTGCAGCGTGGCTTGCTGGATATAGCTAAGCTGCTGTTGATACAAAAATTGCAGCTTCGCGAGTAGCTGCGGTTCATCCGGATAAAATTGCAGGGCCTGGCGCACCTGAGCGATGGCCTGATCCCAAATCTGTAATTGCTGCTGCCAGTTCTCAAAGCCTTCTGCAACCGCCACCACCTGGCTTAGCTGCTGCGCTTTTTGCTGCTCATACACCTGTAGCAACATCAGCTCAGCATTGGGCATAGCAGCACTACGCTCGTTTGCTGGCGGCAGCAGCACCAGCTGCCAACTGACTAAACCCACCAGTAACAGCGCGGCGGCGCTGGCCCAATACGCCAGTATCGGTTTCGCTTTTTGCTGCTGTGGCAAGCGACTGACAATGTCCGGCCATAAGTCGCGCTCTGGCGCGATACTGTTCGTTAAGCCACGGATAGCGTTATCTAATTGCTGCTCATTCATCAGCTAACCACTCCTGTAATAATTGTCTGGCTCTGAAGTACTGCGCTTTAGAGGTCCCCTCTGCAATACCCAGCAAGCTTGCGATCTCCTGATGCTGATAGCCTTCCAGCGCAAACAACACAAACACCGCTCTGGCCTGCGCCGGTAAACGTTGTATCGCTTGCTCCAGTGGTACCTGCTCACTGGCGCACGCCACACTGGGTTCAGCAAGTGTGATCTCATCGCTGCTGTCGGTCAGGCGCAGATATTTATCTTGTCGCCAGCTATCAATAGCGGTGCGGGTCGCTATGCTGTGCAGCCAGGTAGCAAAGCTGCTGTCACCGCGAAACTGTGGTAACTGCTGCCATACCTTAATAAACACTTCCTGGCTGGTGTCTTCTGCTTTTTGCCTGTTGGCTAAAAGCCGCCAGCAAATAGCATAAACCCGGCCGATAAACTGCTGATACAGAATATAAAATGCTTGCTTATCGCCCTGTTGTGCCGCCGTTATGGCCTGCAACAGCTCCGTTGTCATAACTGCCCTTACTGGCCGGTGTTTTGCGTTATTGTAGGGTTAGTCGTACGCGGGTCGCTAAGGGTTTAAATAAAGATAATTTTTTTGCAAGAAAAGCGGGAGCCGGGCTCCCGTCACTAAAGGGGTGAAATAATCCAGGAAGGAAGGTGTAACGGGCGCAATTATCGTAGGTTTTCGTGGCAGTTGTATGACAACTTCTGCACTACGTCAAAAACCATTCGGTTATTGCACAAAAAAAAGCCGGACAAATGTCCGGCCAAAATATCACTAACAAGTTAAGTACAATCAAGCACTAGGAGGAACAGATCTGCACTTGCAGACCTGACTTAGTGTGCCGGCAAAGTGTGACAACCAGATGATTTTTCTGCGTCATATCGGTTACCATGTCATTCTTTTTCGACTGAAATGGCAGTATGAGCGCCAAGCCACAGCAGCGATTAGCAAAATATATTGCGATGTCTGGTCATTGCTCGCGCCGGGCGGCAGAGCGTCTTATCACCCAAGGCCGGGTAAGTGTGAATGGCATTTTGGCCAAACATACCGATACTGTCAGTAATGATGATGTTGTGATGATTGACCAGATAGTCCTGACACCGGCCAGCACGTTGCAGTATCTGGCATATCACAAACCTGTGGGCGTCGATTGCAATAACAGACCCGAGGATCCATCTAGTCTTTATCAGCTGCTGCGCACCTTACCACAACGCCTATTTGCCGTTGGTCGCTTAGATAAAGACTCGTCGGGTTTATTGTTGCTAACAAATGATGGCGCCCTGTGTCAGCGCCTTATGCACCCAAGCTTTTATCATGAAAAAGCCTATCAGGTACAAACCGACAAGACATTAACCGCAGAACATATTGAGAAGTTAGCCTCTGGCGTAAGCTGGCAGTTGGGCGCGACGCAATACCACTCCCGGCCCTGCCCTGTGATACAAACCGGTGAACACATTTTTGATATCACGCTAACCCAAGGCCTACATCGACAAATTCGTTATATGTGCAAAGCAGTGGACTTAAAGGTGCTCAAACTGCAGCGTTATCGCATTCATAACCTGCTGCTTGGCGATCTAGCTGCGGGTGAGCTGCGGGATCTTCGCGCAGACGAACTATCCACGCTGCTTGCGCTTAGCGATAACATACAGCCAGAGGCATAGCATCAGCGTAACGCCGTACATCAATAAAGCGCCAACAACCACACCGCGCCAGTGCAACCACTGCCAAAACGGTTGCAGATACAAACTGCCGGTACTGGCACCGACATAATAAAACACCAGATATAGCGCACTGGCACTGGCTTTGGCTTTTTCTGCACACTGTGTTACCCAGCTGCTAGCCAGTGAGTGGGTGAGGAAAAAACCAAAGGCATTAATAAAAAAACCACTGACAATAAGCCAAAGCTGGCAACTTAACGTTAAACAGGTACCCAGCATTAAAATGATGACGCCGAGCGCCATACCCAGAGGCACCGGCATGCGCTGCGCTAATTTACCGGATAAGGCAGAACCTATGGTGCCGGTAAAATAACTGACAAACAGCAAGCCAATCCAGAAACTGGAGAGCTGATAAGGTGCATCTGACAGAACAAAAGCGATATAGGTGTATTGATTGAGAAATATAAAAAAGTTTAAGCCGCCAATCAGGTAAGTCAGCAGTAGTAACGGCTGGCGCAGATGAAACAGATTATTGCTAACGGCATCGGCTATACGAAAAGGCTTAGCATTAAAACGGGCAGCAACAGGTAAATCACGCCAGATAAGGTAACAGCTTATTACGCCTAATAGCGCCATAGGCCAGAACACCCATTGCCAATGGCCAATATCAGCCAAAGCGCCGGCCATCAAGCGGCCACTAATACCACCCAGCGAATTGGCACTGATGTAATACCCCACCGCCGCGACCAGCGCTGGCTTGCTGTACTCCTCGCCCATATAGGCGATAGCGATTGCTGGCAGGCCGCCAAGAAAGAAACCTTGTAACGAACGAAACAGGATAAGTGAGCTAAAGCTTTCAACCTGAGTCAGCGCCACTGTTGATAGCGTCATCCCACAAAGCGTTATGACTAATAGCTTTTTTCGCCCCCAGGCGTCTGACAGAGCAGCATAAATCAGTAAAGACACCCCAAGGCACAAAGTACCCGCGGCATAGGCCCAGTTAGCTTGCAAAGGTGTAAGCGAAAACTGCCGGCTAAGCTCGGGCAATAGCGGCTGTAGTAAGTGTAAATTGGCAAATACCACCACAGCAGCCAAACATAATGCGAAGGTGGCGCGATAAAATGCCGGACTTTTATACTCTATCAACGCTACGCAGCCTTTGTTTAAAATGGCTGCATTATAAACGAAACCAACGTCAATTAAGTGCTTCAGCACAATAAAAAAGCGGCACTCAGGCCGCTTTTTGTATCATGTGTTAGGCTATCAGAACTTCAGGCTGTAACGTACACCAAACTCACTGGCATCATTGCTCATAATACGCAGAATATAGTCGCCGGTATTTAAGCGGGCGTTGTCATAACGCTTATCAAAAATATTCTGGCCATACAGCGCTACTGTCCAATTGGCATCGGCAGGCACATAGCTGATATCCATATTAACTAATTCACGGTTATCAATCAGTGTTAATCGGCCTGGATCAGAACTTGGCTCACCGTACATCTCACCGCGGTAGGAGTAGTCGATTCGCGTGGTTATCATGCTGCCATTTTCCAGCACAAATTCATAAGATGGGCTGATAGAGGCTGTCAGCTCTGGTGTTAATGGCGCTACCGGTTTCACGCCATCCTGCTCATCCACATCAACATCGATATAACCTAAGCTGGTATGCAATTTAAAGCCATCGGTAACGTAAACCGTGCTTTCCCACTCAACTCCCCGAGAGCGCTGTTTTACCACCAGATTGGTGGTATTAAAACCGCCCACTGCCGTTGTACTTACCTGATAGGGCAAATCATCATATTCGGTATTAAATAACGCGATACTCATGCTGATATCGCTGGTTACCTGGCCTTTTACACCAACTTCGTAGTTAACTGCAGTAATGTTATCCGACGCTACAAAACACGCTGGGTTGCCGAATAAACAGTAAGGCCGCGCCGGGAACTGCCCTGACTGATAACCACTTTGAACGCTACCATACAGGTTCATGCCATTGTCCAGGCGATAATTTGCCGACAAATCAAAGCTTACTTGGCTCCAATCATCTTCTGCGGCAAAAGGACCAATACCGACATTTGCCACCGCCGACTTTTTGTCCTTGTTATAGCGCACACCACCGGCGATGCGTAGATCGTCGGTCAGGTTATAGCCTACATTGACAAACACCGCGCGACTGGTTGCCTCTTGATCCAGTTCTAACAGGTTTACACCAGCATTAAAGCGGGAATCCTCGCCCTGACGGTTGCTGCCTTCTTCCTTAAACCAATACAAGCCAGAGACAAAATCAAAGTCGCCAAAGTAACCGTTTAACTGCAGCTCGGCTGACGTTTGATCAGCTTCCCCCCGCTCTGGATAATGGTCCAGCGCGTAAATAGTGCCGTCATCATCCAGGCCAGCTTTGTACTCAGACGAGCGACGGCTGATAATAGCGCGGGTAGATAAGTTATCACTAAAGTTCCAATCTGCGGTTAACGAAATGCCGTCAGCCTGGTTGCTTACTTCGGTAACTTCTTTGGTGCCGGTAGCGTTGTCATAGGGGTTAGCCGCGACATCGGTATTGCGCAGTGGGCCAGATGGCAATGGCGAGCCAAACCGCTCACCGGTGTAGTAAGCACCCGTTGGCACTTCGTCAATTAATGTCGTGTAAGGCCGCAAACCACCTTCACCATCGTTTGCATCGGCCGTCAGTACCAGGCTAAAGTCTTTGTTCGGTGCAAATTTTACCGACAAACGACCATACGTATCTTCTGTTTCACCGACGTCATATTTTGCATCAGGTACGTTAATAAACTTACCCAAGCCATCGCGCCTGTTGTAACCGGCATTGACGTTAAATGACACCTCTTCTGTCAGGCCTGCATTAACAAACACATCGCCTTTAACACGGCCACGGCTACCGGCTTGTAAGGTTACCTTTCGTAGCGTGGTTTGGTCCGGCTGCTTGGTAATAATATTTATCGCACCACCAATAGAGTTACGGCCATAGAGTGTGCCTTGTGGGCCGCGCAATACTTCAACACGTTCGATATTATTCAGGTTCCAGTTTTGCCCAACCTGACGGCCAAGGTATACCCCATCGACATAAACGCTAACACCAGGATCAGTCGTGATCAGGTGATCCTGCAAACCAATGCCGCGAATGAACGGGTTAGCCGATGAAGTATGGCCTGCGGAGAAACCGGTAACGTTAAGGTTTGGCACAAACTTACCCACATCGGTTAAATCTGTAATGCCCTGCTCAGCCAGCGCATCACCGCTAAAAGCGCTGATTGCCACCGGCACTTCATAAATTACCTGCGCCCGTTTGGTTGCGGTAACGGTGATTTTTTCTATTTTGCTTGTATCTTCAGCACTCTCAGTAGCTTGTTGCGCCAGCACAGAGCCAGACAGCACACCACTTAAAGCAAGGGTTAATAAACTTAGCGACGTAGTCAGTTTGTGTACTGAATTGTTGTTTTTGCTATTCAATGTCGTCTCTCCACAAAACATTTCACCGGGCGGCTTCCCAGCGTCGCAATAGTATATCTGATCCTGCTAACACGCTAAGCAGCCCAGGTTATCTTTTTATGTGTTTAAATCTGTATCTATTCAGCATTAAAAAAATATTTTCAGCACCACCTAAAGTTTTAACCTCTGCTGCCGATAACCGTGAAACGACTATACTTATGCACGTTATGTCGGTGCCAGTCATGTCGGCCAGAATCAGGAGCAGCATCATGGCGATATCTTCCTCAAATACATCCGCCGGTAGCACAGCGGTAAACCAGCCCGCCAAAAGTAATAATGCACCAGCAAAATCAGACGATCCTCGTAATGTAAGAGAGCAAGCCCGACAGGTACAAAACACGGCCATTTTAAAAGCCAATGAGCAGGTGTCACTACGCAGCAATAATGACTCGTTAAGCCTGCTATACAAAACCGCGCTGGAAGGCATTAATACCGAGCTTGAGCCTGTGATGGGCGAAAACGCCGCGCAAAAGATTTACGACAGCGGCATAGATACCTCGCCAGAGGCTACGGCAGAGCGGATTGTGTCTTTTGCCACGGGCTTTTATGGCCGCTATAAAGAGCTAAACCCAGACAAAAGCGAAGAAGAGAACCTGAATAATTTTCTTAGCATTATCGGTGGCGGTATCGATAAAGGTTTTGCCGATGCCAAAGATATATTAAAAGGCTTAAAAGTGTATGAAGGCGAAGTAGAAAGCGGGGTTGATAAAACCTACAGCCTGGTGCTGCAGGGGCTAAATAACTTCCGCGAAAAAATGCTCGAGCTTGCGGGTAACAATCAAGACGCTGACACCACAAGCAATGTCAGCAACAACAGCACGGTTTAAACCGTGCTGTGCTCTTTTGCCTTGTCGGCCGTTTCGCCATTATGTAGCCGGGTGACCAGCAGCTGATCAATCTTGTAGCTGTCGATATCTACCACCTCAAACTTATAGCCACCGTGCAGCACAAAGTCGGTGCGTTTCGGAATTTTGCGCAGGCTGTACATCATAAAGCCGGCTATAGTTTCGTAGTTTTCCGGACTGGGAAAACTGTCGATATCCAGCACCCGCATCACATCCTGCAGCGGCGTTAACCCCTCTACCAGCCAGGAGTTGGCATCACGCGCCACAATTTGCTCTTCTTCAGAGCTGACCAGCTCGCCCATCACAATACTCATTACGTCTTTGAGCGTAATAATGCCGACCACCAGCGCATACTCGTTCATGATGATGGCAAAATCGACACCAGCCGACTTAAAATGCTCCAGCACTTCATATAATGACAAGGTATCGGGGATGATCAGCGGCGAGCGCACTATGCCTTCTTTTTTCAGCGAAATCGGTTGGTTATGCAGTACCTGCATCAGAATATCGCGGGTATCGACATAGCCCACGACCTTATCCAGCACACCATCCACTACCAAAAACTTGGCATGCGGGTGTTCCGCCAGCTTGGTTTTGATATTGTCCTGTGTTTCATCCAGAGTGAAAAAGATCAGGCTTTCACGCGCTGTCATTGCCGACGTTACCGTGCGCGATTCCATATCAAATACGTTTTCCAGTAACTGATGTTCATGCTCTTGCAGCACCCCCGCCTGAGCACCGGCTTCCATCATGGCAATAATATCGTCTGGCGTAATGTCGTCTTTTCGCATGGTTGGCACGTTAAACAGGCTGAAAAACCAGTTAGCTAAGCCGTTAAACAACCAGACAAAGGGCTTCAACAACGTAATTAACAGCAGCATTGGGTTGACCACCCGGGTGGCAATTTTCTCCGGTGCTATCATTGCCAGCCGCTTAGGCATTAAGTCGGCAAACAAAATAAACAACGAGGTGACAAAAAACACCGATAAAGCAAAACCGGCACTGCTCACCCAGCTGCCGTTAAACATCAGCGCCAATAAAGCGCTGAAATAAGGCGTAAAGGCGGACTCGCCCAAAATACCGCCCAGAATTGCCACCGCATTTAAGCCAATTTGCACTATGGTAAAAAAGTTGCCCGGATGCTCTTGTAGCGCCAGTACTTTCTCAGCGTTGGCATTGCCTTCACTGGCCATCAGCCGCAAGCGCATTTTGCGCGATGCCGCCAGCGCAATTTCAGATACTGAAAAAAACGCGCTGCCCGCCACTAATAACAGCATTAGCAACATATATTCCAGCGTGGTCATATTTACTCCCGTAAAACTGCGCCGCCAAAGCGGCTCATAACAGCTGCCAGTATAGCGCTGTTAGATGACGAAACCTGCTAAGGTGCTGAAAATATTCAGCGAAAAAATATCGTCTGGCCAGCGCAATAACCTAAAGCCACACTATACTTCAGACGATAATCCCCCCCTGCCCCGGAGGCACTATGAAAACTTTGCTCGTTCCCGTTATGGCGTTATTGCTAAGCGCACCAGCGCTGGCTGATGATCAGTTATTCAGCAGTATCTGCGGTTATGTAAAAGACGACAACCGGAATCAGCTGCGTAAAACCCTGACCGATAACAAACTAAACGTCCGTAAAATCTTTGACAGCCTAAAATGTGACAACGACAACCTGCTGCAATTTGCCGTTCGCAGTGATGCCTACGAGTCCGGTACTTTTATCATCAAGCAAATGCCGGCAAAAACCCTGGCCGAGTTTGATTATGACAGCTGGGCAAACAGTAACGGCTTTAGCGCTTCGCCCTTGGTAAACGAAATACGCGCCCGTATTGGCCAGTAATAAACGTGTTGTCATAAAAGTTATGGCTGCAAAGATGATATATTGCAGCCGTAACGCTAGCTTTTCGGCGAGTCAGATTAGCGCAAAGGCCAGCGCCAGGCTACGACCGCTTAATACCAGGCTTATTAACAGCACTATGCTACCCAGTACATTCTGCCAACGGTTGTTTTTGTATTGCCCCAGCACTGCATGGTTCATCGCCAGTAATAAGCAACAGCAAATCAGCGGCAGTAAAATGCCATTCGCCACCTGCGCGAACCAAATCACCTGCACAGGACGAATACCCAGTGATGCCAGCAGCACACCGCAAATGATAATAAGCAGCCAGGTTAAACGAAACAGCGGCTGGGTCAAATCCAGCGGCTTACCTAAAATGCCCGCCAACGCATAGGCGGCGGCTAAAGGGGCGGTAATGGCCGATGATAAACCTGCTGCCAGCAAACCCAATGCTAAACACCAGGTAGCGGCATTACCAAATAACGGCATTAAACTCTGTGCCAGCTGACTAACATTCTCCAGTTGCTGGCCGCTGCCAAAAAAGGCCGCAGCCGCAGTGGACACTATCGCAATGGAGATCAGACCGCCAAGCGGTATCGCCATTGCAATATCAGCCCGTGCAGCGCTAAGTGCCATTGGCGTATCAAGCCGCGCTTTCGGCCATTTTTGTGCCGCGCTGGCCGCATGCAAAAATAACGAATACGGCACCACGGTTGTGCCAATCAACGCAATTACGGTTAGTGTCGCCCCGGCAGGCAGCTTCAGCAAAAACATGCCATTTAGCAAAGCCATTACATCTGGCTTAGTCAGCACCATAGTGCCAATAAACGCCAGGCTCATCAGTAGCACCAGCACAATTAAACAGCGCTCTATCCACTGATAGCGGCCAAACCACAGCACTGTGGCGGCGATAACCCCCAGCAACAGTGCCCACAGATTGAGGCCGCTGGCCGCCTGCCAGTGGCGGATAACACTGATATGGCCAAACAGTGCATCGGCGCCCAATGCCGCCCCGCTGATATTACCGCCCTGATAAGCGCTATTGCCAATGACAATAGCCGCAATAACTAACAGCAACAGCGGCCAGCGCAGCAGCGGCTGTGTCACTAGGGTTCGCAGGTTTTCTCCCAGCCCCTGGCCGGTGACGATACCTAAGCGCGCCGCCATTTCCTGTAGAATCGTGGTCGCAACTACCGAAAATAGCAGCGCCCATAACAAGGCATAGCCAAAGTTGGCACCAGCCAGCGAAGCAGTGATCACCGTGCCGGGGCCAATAAAAGCGGCGGTTACCAGCGCTGCCGGGCCAAAACGGGAGCTTTTTGTTGTCATCAATAGTGGTTAACAAGCAGACATGGCGCTACCTTAGCACAAGGCAGCGCCATCAGGGCAAGTGGCTTTTACAATAAGCCCTCTTTAGTATCCAGCTGCTCACGCCGGTGCTGCTGGGCAATTTCCTCGGCTAACTGCTGCTTAGTGCGCGTTTCGCGCAGGCGTCGCTCGGTTAACCAGAAGAAAAACAGCGGCACCACAAACACCGCCAGAAAGGTGGCTGCCATCATACCGCCCATTACACCGGTACCAACACTGTGGCGCGCACCGGCGCCGGCACCGCTACTGAGCGCCAGTGGTACTACACCTAAGATAAACGCCAGTGAGGTCATAATAATCGGCCTGAACCTTAAGCGTGCTGCTTCCAGAGCCGCCGTACCGGTGCTCCAGCCCTGCTGGGTTTTCATCAGCGCATATTCGACGATTAAGATGGCATTTTTCGCCGCCAAGCCTAATAAAGTCACCAAACCAATCTGGAAGTACACATCATTGGTTAAGCCGGCGATCCATACCGCCACCAGCGCACCGAAGATACCAAACGGCATCGCCAGCAGCACCGACAGCGGCAACGACCATTTCTCATACAAGGCCGCCAGAATTAAAAACACCATCACCACCGCCATGCCAAGCGCCAAACCTGTAGTGCCACCACTGCGTTTTTCCTGAAAGGCACTGCCGGTCCAGTCGTAGCTGATATCCGGTGGCAAAACCGTATTGGCCAGCCGTTCTATTTCCGCAATCGCCTGCCCTGAGCTATAACCCGGCGCAGCATTACCCAGCAGTTTTACCGCTGGCAGGTTATTGTAGCGCTCCATATTATCCGGGCCCGAGCTGTACTGGATATTGGCAATCGCCGACAACGGTACCATTTCGCCAGTGCTGCTTTTGACGTAGATATGCTTAATGTCATCCGGCTGCATGCGATACTGTGCATCGGCAGACATCAGCACCTGCCAGGCCCGGCCGTACTTATTAAAGTCATTAACGTAGTAAGTGCCGAGCGTGCCAGCCAGCGTATTAAAGGCATCGCTTACCGGTACGCCCAGCGCTTTGGCGCGCTCGCGATCCAAATCGACTTTTAACTGCGGTGTATTGGGCCGCCACAACGTTTGCACGCCGGCTAAAATAGGGCTTTGTGCCGCTGCACCCTGCATTATACCCATGGCTTCGGCCAGTTTTTCCGGCCCGCCGTCACCACGATTTTGCAGGTAAAACTCAAAGCCCCCGGTATTACCCAGGCCAAAAATCGGCGGTGGGTTAAACGCCAGCACCAGGGCTTCATTAATATGGCCGGTTTTCATAAACAGCTCGTTAACTAAATCGCTGGCACTGATATCACGCTCATCCCAGTCCTGCTGCGTCACGAAAATCGTAGCAGCGCTGTTTTTATAACCGCCGCCGATAAAATCAAAACCGGCAAAGCTGACAATATCTTTATTGGCCGGGTTAGAGCGGATAGCCGCGATCACTTCATCAGTAACACGCTGGGTGCGCTCTAAAGAGGCGCCATCAGGCAAAAAGATCGCTGCAATATAAAAGCCCTGATCTTCATCCGGCACCAGGGAGCCCGGTGTAGCGCGCCACAGGCCGGCAGTGATGAAAATCATCCCTGCTACTAATACCAGTGCAAGCAAACCACGGCGCAGGAAAAAGCCAACAGTGGCAACATATTTACCGGTAATACGCTGGAAGAACGCATTAAACCAGAGGAAAAACTTCGCGGTTTGCTTATGCTCATGGCGCAATATCGCCACGCACAGCGCCGGTGTCATTACCAGTGCCACCACGCCGGACAAGCTGACCGAGATGGAGATAGTGACAGCAAACTGACGGAACAGCTCGCCGGTTAAACCGCCTAAAAAGGCGATAGGCACAAATACCGCACATAGCACCATCACTATGGCCACTACCGGGCCGGATACTTCCTGCATGGCTTTTATCGCCGCATCACGCGCCGATAAATGCTCTTCGTGCATGATGCGCTCGACGTTTTCCAGCACCACTATGGCATCATCCACCACGATGCCGATAGATAACACCATACCAAACAGCGTAAGGGTGTTGATGGAATAGCCCAGCATATACAGGCCGGCGAAGGTGCCAAGCAACGAAATCGGCACCGCAAGAATAGGAATTAAGGTAGCGCGCCAGTTTTGTAAAAACAGATACACTACTAAAAACACCAGCAGCATAGCTTCGGCCAGGGTTTTTACTACCTCGCGAATGGACACTTCAACAAAGCGTGTGGTGTCATAAGGCGTAGCCTGATCCAGCCCTGATGGAAAGCGCTGTTTAAGCTCAGCCACAGTAGCATTTACTTCTGCTGCGACATCCAGCGCATTGGCGCCTGGCTGCAGAAAAATACCCACCAGGGTGGCCGATTTGCCGTTGTACTGGCCCGAAAAGTCATAATCGCGTGAGCCAAGCTCGACACGGGCAATGTCTTTAACCCGCAAACTGCTGCCGTCGGCGTTGGCGCGGATAATGACATTTTCAAACTCTTCTACCGTCGAGAACCTGCCCTGCGCCGTTACGGTGTACACCAGCTCCTGCGCATCGGCCGCGGTGGGTGTAGCACCAATTTTACCGGCAGCGAACTGGGCGTTTTGCTCGCGCAGTGCACTGGCTATCTCAGGCACGGTAACCTTTGACTGGCTCATCTGATCTGGCTTTAACCAGATGCGCATCGCATAGTCTTTAGCACCGAAAATTTGCACATTCGTGGTGCCAGGAATACGTTTTAGCCTGTCCAGCACGTTTAGGGTAACGTAGTTTGAGGTCCATAAATCGTCACGGCTGCCATCGGGCGAGTAAAACGCCAATACCTGCAAAAAGCTTGATGAGCCTTTTTCTACCGTAATGCCCTGGCGCCGCACTTCTTCGGGTAAACGCGCTTCTACCTTGCTGACACGGTTATTCACGTTTACCGCGGCCTGATCGACATCGGTGCCAATTTCAAAGGTAATAAAGATGGTGGTCATGCCCGAACTGGTCGAGGTCGATGACATATACATCATACCCTCGACGCCGGTAATGGCATTTTCCAGTGGTGCTGCCACCGTTTGCTCCAGCACTTCGGCCGAGGCACCGGGATACATCGCCATGACCTGCACCACAGGCGGCGCAATTTCCGGGTACTGTGCCACCGGTAGGCTGCGCATAGCGGCTAAACCGGCCAGGCAGATAAAAATACCGATAACAAAAGCAAAAATCGGCCGGTCAATAAAATAACGCGAAAACATAGTCTGATCCCTGCCTGTTAGCCCTGAGTATTAGCTGGTGCCAGTTGTACCGGCATACCGGGGAAGAAAATACGTGCCATACCCTCAACAATCACGGTATCACCGGCTTTTAAGCCGGATGTAATCACCCAACCATTATCGCCGTTCAGTTTGACCCAGTCCCCCACTTCCACCGGCGCCGGCAATGCGACTTTACCGCCCTGCTCACCGTCAGCTAACAGATAAACAAATTTGCCGGTGCCACCGTCAAGCACCGCATTTTGCGGCACGACAATAGCGTTGTGGCGCACAGCACCTTCAAGCTCAATACGGACAAACTGGCCGGGGCGCAGCAAATTATCAGGGTTGCTAATTTCCGCTTTCATTTCGCTGGTACCGGTTTGGCTGTTAATGCGCACATCGGCAAAATCTACCACACCGGTCTGGTTATATTCAGTACCATTGGCCAGCAACAGCTTTACCTGCCATTGCTGTGGCAGGGTTACCGCACCGTTTTGCGCCTCAGCACGCAGTTTTAGCTGCTCGCGCTCGGCGATGGAAAAGCGCACATACATAGGGTCAAGCTGTGTGACATAGGTCAGCAACATGTCCGGGCCCGACACCAGGGTACCTTCAGACACCAGCTCACGGCTTACCACACCGGCAATCGGCGAGCGCACCTGGGTATAATTCAGCTGCAGCTGCGCCTGCTGCAATACTGCTTCAGCGGTTTTCACATCGGCTTTGGCTACATCCAGCGCTGACAAGGCATCATCTAACGCCTGCTGCGATACCGCACCGTCTTTACGCAGCTGCTGCAAACGGGTTAAGGTGCGCTCGGCCTGGGTCTGGCGTGCTTTGGCTGCACTGAGTTCCGCCTGATTACGGTTTACCGTCGCCTGAAACGGCGCCGCATCCAGGCTAAACAGGCTTTGCTCTGCGCTGACTTTAGCGCCTTCATTAAAGTGGCGTTTCTCTAAAATACCGCCCACCCGGGCACGAATTTCCACCTCGCGCGACCCCGCCAGCAGCGCCGGGCTTTGCAGCAATAACGGTACGCTTTGCGGCTCTACTTTTAATACATTAACCATGGCCGGCGGCATACCACCGCCTTGTTCTGCTGCGTTTGGTGCATCAGAGCAACCTGATAACAGTGCAAGGGGCAGTAACACTATTGCGCTAATGGCAACACGAAAAAAAGCAGAGCTGGTTGTCATAAAAGTACCTGTAAGCGATCCGTCTGAGGCTGCAATTTTGGCAGCGGCAGGTGCGGTAGTTTTAGCTGAAACACAATTGATATGAATAAACGGCAGTAAAATAGCATATTTCTTACCGATCGGTAATGAAATATATATGAAGATTTGTAACAAGGATTTGACTATAAAGCCAGGCCACGATGAAAAAGGGCCTGGCTATGGTTGCTTTACGGCTGCAGATCGGCGCCTTCGGCCTCTACCGGTGGGCTTAGCATATCTTCGCGGCTTAGGCCCAACAGCTCCGCGATGGCGCTGGCGACATAGATAGACGAGTAAGTGCCTACGGCAATACCAAACAGCAACGCGGTGGCAAAACCGTGAATGAGCGCGCCGCCTAAGTAAAACAACACCAGCAGCACTAATACTGTGGTTAGTGACGTAATGACGGTGCGGTTTAACGTGGACGTAATGGCTTCGTTAATCGTTTCAGCGACGGTTGCATCGCGCAATTTGCGAAAGCTTTCGCGGATGCGGTCAAACACCACTATGGTGTCGTTTATCGAGTAACCAATCAGCGCCAGTATCGCTGCCAGCACCGTTAAGTCAAACTCCAGCCCCAACACCGAGAACAAACCCAGCGTTAACACCACATCGTGCAGTAATGAAGCGACCGCACCCACTGATAAACGCCATTCGAACCTAAGCGCTACATAAATTAAGATGCCGACCAACGCCACCAACATGGCCAGGCCGCCGTCTTGTTTGAGCTCAGCCCCGACGCTGGGGCCGACAAATTCGACCCGGCGCACATTCACCGCACCGGCATCACTTGCATTCAGTGCTGTAACGACTGCATCACCAATTTGCGCCTGCACTATATCGGCCCGCAGCGGTATACGGATCAGCACGTCGCGACTGCTGCCAAACAGCTGCACCACGGCATCGTCAAAGCCCGCTGCACTTAATGTTTGCCGTACCGCAGGCAAATCGGCCGCTTGCGCAAAACCCACCTCAATGACGGTACCGCCAGTAAAGTCCAGCCCCCAGTTAATGCCGTTAATAAAAAACGACGCTACCGAGCCACAGAGTAACAACAGCGATAACACCACCGCCGGCCATTTTAAGCGCATAAAATTCAGCGGTTTTACAAAGTTAAATACTTGCATCTTGTGCTCCTTATACCGGCAGTGACTGCAAACGGCGGCCACCCCAAATTAAATTGACTAACAAGCGGGTGCCGACTACAGCGGTAAAAATGGAGGTTAAAATGCCAATCGCCAGCGTGACGGCGAAGCCTTTTACCGGCCCGCTACCCACACCGAACAGCACCAGCGCCACTAACAAGGTGGTAATGTTAGAATCTGCGATAGTGGCAAAAGCCCTGTCGTAGCCCAGATGAATGGCCTGCTGTACTGAGCGGCCCTCACTGAGCTCTTCTCGGATGCGCTCAAAGATCAGCACATTGGCATCCACCGCCATGCCCACTGTCAACACTATGCCGGCCATACCGGGTAAGGTCAGGGTGGCGCCGGGCACCATTGACAGCACACCGACAATCAACACTAGGTTGGCCATTAGTGCGATATTGGCCACCATGCCAAAAGCTTTGTAATACGCCAGCATAAACAGCATTACCGCTACCAGCCCCCACTGAATGGCACTGACCCCCAAGGCGATATTTTCCTGCCCCAAGCTTGGGCCTATGGTGCGCTCTTCAATAATTTGTACCGGCGCAATTAAGGCTCCAGCCCGCAGCAAGGTAGCCAGGTTTTGCGCCTCAGCCGCGCTGGCAATGCCGGTAATGTCAAACGTCATGCCCAGCCGCTGCTGGATAGTGGCGTCGTTGATCACTTCCTGCTGTTTTAGCAGTACCGGCGTACCATCAGCGGTCAGCGTTTCGCCGGGTTTGTACTCAATAAACACCGACGCCATACGCCGGCCTACTGCATCTTTAGTGGCGGATGAGAGCTTAGTGCCGCCCTGAGCGTCCAGCTTTATACTGACTTTTGGCTGGCCGTATTGGTCGTAACCGGCGCTGGCGCCAGTGATATGATCGCCGGTTAGCATAATGCGTTTTTCCAGTAGCAGCGGTTGGCCATCTCGGCTGTAATACAGCTCAGCATTGGGCGGCAGGCGGCCAGCTAAGGCAGCGACAATATCGGCTTCAGTATCAACCAGACGAAACTCTAACGAGGCCGTAGCACCGAGGATTTCTTTCGCCAGTGCAGTGTCTTGCACGCCGGGCAGTTGCACTATTATTCGATCTGCGCCCTGGCGCTGCACCAGAGGCTCGGCCACACCAATCTCGTTAACCCGGTTGCGGATAATGGTCAGGTTTTGTTGCAGGGCTTCTTCGCGGACTTGTTTTTGCCGCGCTTCGGTTAATGAAAGCGTGATGTTTAACCCCTCAGCGCTGTGTTGTAACTCGGGCAGCTGCGAAGCGATCAGTTTCTCGCTGGCCGCCACATCATTAACGTCACGCAAACTCAACCTTAGCTGCTGGTTAGTATTATCAACGCTGATACCTTGGTAACGAAGCTGGTTTTGCCGCAATAAAGCACGCAGCTGCTGGGCGCTGTCATTCAGTTGTTTATCCAGCACAGCCTGCATATCAACCGCTAACAAAAAATGCACGCCACCGCGTAAATCCAGCCCCAACTTCATCGGGCCGGCGCCAATGGCGTTTAACCAGGCTGGCGTGGTCGGCGCTAAATTAAGCGCGGTAATGTAATTATTACCAAGCACGCTGCTGGCCAGTTCACGGCCGGCCAACTGCTCATCAGCCGAGTTAAAGCGCACCACTAACTGGCCGTTGTTGAGGTCCAGTGCCTGAGGTTTAAAGCCGGCGCGGTCAAATTCGTTGGCCAGCTGCTTAACCAAACCAGGGGTTAGCTCGCCACCACGGCTGGCACTGATATTCAGCGCCGGTTGCTCGGGGTATAAATTCGGTAGCGCGTAAATCAGCGCCAGTAACAGCAGGCCCAGCACTACCAGGTAGCGCCAAAGCGGGTTTTTATTCAACATTATTAATCCTTAAATGCACAGCCGCATGCTCAGAGGCAGCATAACGGCGCTAATACTCTTTGTTTGGTAAGTACAGACAGCTTATGCAGACACTGACAGCAAGGGCTGATCAGTGCAGCAGACATCACTGCCGGTAACAAAACCAGTGTTTATCAGTGCATTAAGAAAGTGGTGGTGCGCGGGGTTGCTGCGGCCTGATGGCAGCAGAGCAGCTGCCCAACAGCAAGGTGCCCTTTGCCTGGCCGCAAGTTTGGTGAAGAAACGGCTTAGTTATGCTTTGGGGCAGTACCGGCGGCGTGTCATCGTTATCGGTATGATTATTTTCGCCGGAGATATGAGCGAGTTGCTGCTGGCTAAGATTCAGCGCATACAGCTGGCTGTCGGCAAGCGGCGATAAGCGCACATCCTGCACGGCAAAGGCTTGCGGCGTGCAAAGTATGGCTAAGTAAAATAATATCGCAACACTACTGATCCAGCGCATAGCCGCCTATCACCCAAATCCGCTATTGATAGTTGCTGCGTTAACTGAGGCGCAGCTTCGAGCATGATGGGGCTTTAGCGGCTTTTGTACAAGGCCGCCAAGCAAAAATACTGCCAGCCAGTACCCTTTTAGGGTAAAAAAGTTAAGCCGCAGCCTGACGCGCCTGTTGCTCCAGCTCAGCTTTTAACGCCGGGTCCAGCTTTAACTGCCGCGCAAGCTCAGTTAAATAGCTACGCTCCATAAAGCTTTCTTCATCGACCACCAGCACACTGGCCAGATACATCTCTGCCGCCATTTCCGGTGTGCTGGCGCTTTTGGCAATATCGGCTGGATCCAAAGGTTTACGAAGCTCTGCATCAAACCATTGCTGCAGGCTGCCATCGCTGGTTAGCCGGGCAATTTCGTTATCAATAAGCTCGCGCTCTCTGTCATCAATGTGGCCATCGGCTTTGGCTGCACCAATAATGGCGCGCAATATAGCATGGCTATGCTGCTCGGCCTGCGGTGGTGGCAAGCGGTCAATGGTTTGCGGCTCTGTCCTTGCGCCCGCATGTTGCTGTTGCTGCTGATAATTGCTGTAGGCTTTGTACGCTACCACGCCAAGCGCGGCTAAACCGCCATAGGTTAAAATTTTACCGCCCATTTTGCGGCCTTTTTTACTGCCCAGCAGCAACCCCAGTGCACCACCACCTAAGGCCGCGCCAGTTTTACCCGACAGCAGGCCAGCCAGGCCACTGCTACCGGTCGACTGGGTTGCAGTTTTGCCCCCGAGTAACTCTGAGCCTTGCTTAAATAATTGATCTAATAACCCTTTGGTATTCATTCACTCACTCCGGCGTAAATCATATTGGCCATCAGACCATAACAGCAGCAAATAATTCCGGCCAGACATTAACTGTTACAAGCTGTTGTTTTATCAAAGCGGCGCCTTGTGCTTTACTGGTACAGCTTATAAAACAACAAGGATACTCTATGTTTACTCCACGTTACCTCGCCCTGTTTTGTGCGCTGGCCAGCGGCGCTACTTTTGCCAGCGAGAACACGCGCTTACTGCGCCAGCCGGACATTTCCGCCTCTCACCTGGCCTTTGTTTACGGCGGCGATATTTGGCTCAGTGACAAAACCGGCCAGAACCCACGCCAGCTGACCAGCCACCCGGCCAGTGAGTTTGCGCCTAAATTTTCGCCCGATGGCAACTGGCTTGCGTTTTCAGCCAGTTACGATAACAACACCGACGTGTACATTATGCCCGTGAGTGGCGGCAGCCCGCAGCGGCTGACCTATCACCCGGGTGCAGATACCGTAAACGGCTGGAGTCCGGATGGTAAAAGTGTGCTGTTCGCGTCAAACCGTGAGATTGCCAATAGCCGCAGTAATCAGCTGTACAAAATCAGTATTGACGGCGGTTACCCGGAAAAACTGATGCAGGCCGTGGCCTTTGAAGGCGACTTACACCCTGATGGCAAAAAGCTAGCTTACCGGCCAAATAATATGGCCTACAGCGGTGCCAGTGGCTGGCGGCTGCATCGCGGTGGCAGCACGCCGCCGGTGTGGATCATCGATCTGGAAAAACAGCAGCTGGAAAAAATCCCTCACCCTAATGCCAATGAGTTTAACCCGTTCTGGCTTAATGACACGGTGTACTTTTTATCTGACCGCGACAACCAGGCAGTAAACCTGTTTCGCTACCGTAATCAGCAGGTAGAGCAACTTACCCAAAGCAAAGACTGGGATTTACGCAGTGCTGCCGGCTACGGTAATAGCATAGTGTATGAAGCCGGTGGCTATTTATACCTACTTGATTTGGCCAGTGGCCAAAATTCGCCGGTTAGCGTCAGTATCAACACCACTTCAGTGCAAAAACGACCACAGTGGAAAGATGCCAGTAAAACATTAACCAATGCACGTCTGTCCAGCACCGGTCAGCGGTTGGTGGTATCGGCACGTGGCGATATTTTTACCGTACCGGTAACCGATGGCAGTACCCGTAGCCTGACGCAAAGCAGTGGCGTGCGCGAATTTGACGGCCTGTGGAGCCCGGATGGCAGCAAAGTGGCGTACATCTCTGATGAGGGCAATAAACACCAGTTGGTATTACAAAGCCAGGATGGTTTAAGCGCGCCGCAGGTGTTTGCGCTTTCCGACAATGGCTATTTTAACCTGCTTAGCTTTTCTCCCGATGGCAAACGTATTGTGTATCATGATAACCATCTGAATTTATATGCCTTTGATTTAGAAAAACAGCGCAGCCAAAAGCTGGATAGCTCACAGCGGCGTGAAGACTTTGTCGTGTCATTCTCACCCGACAGCCGTTATCTGGCTTATACCGTGGCCGGTACCAATTACTTTAGCCAGATTAAACTTTACGATTTTAGTAATAACAGCAGCCGCCAAATTACCGATGGTTTAAGCCACACCAGCGATCCGGCGTTCAGCCAGGATTATTTGTTCTTCACCGCCTCAGTTAATACCGGGCCATCGCAAGTCGGGCTGGATTTGTCCACCCGTGAACGGCCCGTACGCAGCGCTATTTATGCTTATGTGCTGGCCGCTGACGGCAAGTCGCCACTACTGCCAAAAGCCGGTGATGAACCGGTTAAAGCCGACGGCAAAACAGGCAAAAAAGACGACAGCAAAGACAGTGCTAAAACCGCGGTTAAACCGGTAAAGCTAGACCTTAACGGCCTGCAAGACCGCATCGTCGCATTGCCGGTGGCCGAGCGCAATTATGCCAGCTTAAGCGTTGCCAGTGATGGTGCACTGTTTTACTTAGAGCGCAGCCAGCCTGGCAGCAGTAATGAGCCACCGGCGCAGCAAAGCCCGAATAATGGCACCCTTCATCGTTATGATTTTAAAGAGCAAAAAACCGAACAAGTGGCACAGGCTATAAGCAGTTATCAGCTAAGTGATGATGGCAACAAGCTGTTACTGTTAAGCCTGCCAAACAAGCTTGAAGTGGGCGATGCCAAGGCCAAGCCCGACGCTAAAGCCGTGAGCCTGGCTGATGTGCGCAGTTTTGTTAACCCCAGTGCAGAGTGGCAGCAAATTTTTAATGACGCCTGGCGGATGCAAAAAGAGTACTTTTATGATGCCAATATGCACGGCATTAACTGGCAGGCCATTTATGACAAATACCAACCGATGCTTAAACACGTGCAGCGCCGCGAGGATTTAAACGACGTATTGGTAGAGATGATTGCCGAGCTACAAGTCGGTCATAACCGTATTGGCGGTGGCGATGTGCATCAGGAGAGCCCGAGTAAAGTGGGCTTGCTGGGCGCTGATTTTGTCATTAAAAACGGTAAGTATCAGTTTAGCACGGTCTATCAGGGCGATCGTTGGAGCCCGTTTTTAAAAGCACCGCTAAATGTGCCTGGTGCCAGCGCCAAAGCCGGTGACTATCTGCTGGCCATTAACGGCCGCGAGCTTAACGCCACGGACAACATTCACGCCTTGATGGACAACACCCAGGACCGGCAAGTGGTGCTGACACTGGCCGACGATGCCAAAGGCAAAAACCGCCGCAACATTACAGTAGAGCCAATAGCCAACGATAGCCAGTTGCGGCTATGGCACTGGGTAGAGCACAACCGCAAGTTAGTCGCCGAAAAAACCGACGGCAAAGTGGCCTATGTTTATCTGCCCAATACCGCTGATGGTGGCTTTTACTTTTTTAACCGTATGTTTTTTGCCCAGGTAGATAAACCGGCACTAATTATCGATGAGCGCAAAAATGGCGGCGGCCAGGCGGCTAACTACATTACCGAAATTCTTGGCCGGCCGTTTTTATCCGGCTGGAAAGATCGTGACGGCCTGGTATTTACCACGCCGGGCGGTGGCATTTATGGCCCGAAAACCATGCTGATTGATCAGGACGCCGGCTCTGGTGGTGACTTCCTGCCCTGGGCCTTTAAGCGCTTAGGTTTAGGTAAAACCATTGGTACTCGCACCTGGGGCGGTTTAATTGGTATTTCAGCGAACCCGCCGATGATCGATGGCGGTTTTCATGTGGTGCCGTTTTTCCGCTTCTACACGCCAGACGGTGAGTGGCGCGTAGAAAACGAGGGCGTAGCACCGGATATCGAGGTAGAACTGGACCCGATCGCGGTAAATAAAGGCAAAGATGTGCAGTTAGAGCGTGCAATCAGCCATACGCTAAACGAGCTAAGCGCTAACCCGCCGAAAGATCATAGCCAGGCCCCGGCGATGCCCACTCAGCTTGGTCTCTAAGCCAGTCAGAACACAAAAGCCGCTTAACATTAGCGGCTTTTTTATTGCTCCCGACATAACCAAAACCACAAAAGCGTACAAGCGTTAGCTTAAAAACAAATCAATCACTTCACTCTTAATAATTTAAAATCATAAATTTCATAATCTTAACATACGCAACAGTGACCAAGCATAACTAAAACTGGCCAAACCAGATATTTTGGTGTACAACTGTGCGCTGAAATAACCCTTAATGAATTATTGTGACGACTGTGACTGCTGTTCTCTCTGTACCACGCCGCCTGTGGCGCCATTTTTGTTTAATGCTGGGTAATCAGCCTGCACTCAGCCTCTATCTGCAACCTTTACTTCGCGTTATTTGGCCAGGTTTTATGCCCAGCCAGTTTCGTGGCCAACTGGTAGAAAAAAGCTGGCAAACGGCTGATATGGTAAAACTGACCTTACGAGTGTCACGCCGCTGGCCAGGCTTTGTACCAGGTCAGCATGTACTGCTAACGCTTGAGCATAACGGCAAAAACTTAACCCGCCCTTTTAGTATTTGCTCGCCGCTTAACCTGTGGCAAAGCCAACGCCAGATTGAACTGTGCTGCAAGGTGCAACGCAGCGGCACCTTTACGCCGCAGCTGGCACACTTGGCAGCAGGCAGCAAAGTAAATATCAGTGCTGCTCAGGGTGTCTTTAGCTGGCAACAGCCTGCTAAGCCTGCACTGTTTATTGCTGCTGGTTCAGGTATTACGCCTATTGCCTCCATGTTACTGAGCCAGCGCCATTGGCTTTCGCCCGTCAGCCTTTACTATCGGGTGCGCGGTGAAGAAAACGCGGCGTTATTAGCCTCTTTGCAGCAACTGGCTAAGCAACAGCCTTTGTTTAGCCTGGTGCTGTCTGACAGCCGGCTTGAACATAGCGACGCCTTTACCCAACAGGTGTGTGCGGCAAGCGCACATAAGCAGCTGTACCTGTGCGGCCCGCAAGCCTTTATGCAGCAACTAAGCACTGCCTTACTGCAAGCAGGTGTTGCGAAAGACCACATTGTTCAGGAGCAGTTTGGCCCTTCGCTGCCGTCGCCGCCCCAGAATGACAATAGCAGTCAGCATCAGGTGGTGTTGCAAAGCGGCATAGAGCAGGTATTTAGTGCGCCAGCAAATCAAAGCTTGCTGCAAAGCGCTGAGCAGCGAGGCCTTAGTCCGCGCTTTGGTTGTCGTATTGGTGTGTGTTTTCAGTGCGTATGCGACAAAGTCAGCGGCCAGGTGCGCGACATACGCACTGGCGCCTTAAGCGGCCACGGCCGTGAACAAATTCAGTTATGTATCAGCCAGCCGGTCACGGATCTGGTGTTAAAACAGTAGCAGGACAAAAGATGGCATTAAGTAACGAGCAATATCAGGCGTTGGCGCAAGAGCTGGACGGCGTAAAACAGCAGGTACAGGCGCAACTCGGCGAAGCCGATGCCCGTTATATCCGCCGGGTATTGCTGGTGCAGCGCATCAGCGCCATTAGCGGCCGCATTTTGCTGGTGTTGGGCTTTATTACTCCCTGGCTGTGGCTGTTAGGCGTGCTGCTGTTGGCCTTAGGGAAAATTCTCGACAATATGGAAATTGGCCACAATGTGCTGCATGGCCAGTACGACTGGATGAACGATCCGTTATTGCACTCCCGCCGCTACGAGTGGGACATTGCCTGCGAGTCCGGCTCCTGGCAGCGCACCCATAATGTTGAGCATCACAGTTACACCAATATTATCGGCAAGGACCGCGATTTTGGTTATGGCTTGCTGCGTCTTAGCAACGACTTTCGCTGGCGGCTACGCAATTTATGGCAAGGCGGCACTTACCTGCTGCTAAGCATGCTATTTCAGTGGGGCGTGTCATACCACGAGCTGGCCGGGCAACGGGTATTTTTTGGTAGAAAGAAAACCGATCGGCAAACGCAGGTGTCTGACACTGAACTAAAAAAAGCGTTTTTTGGCAAGGGCGTGCGCCAGCTGGTAAAAGACTATGTGTTCTTCCCGTTAATAGCAGGGCCAATGTGGCTGTGGGTGCTGTGCGGCAATTTACTGGCGAATTTACTGCGTAATTTGTGGACTTCAACAGTGATCTTTTGCGGCCACTTCACCAAAGAGGTGTATGCTTTTAAGCCTGAAGAGTGCGAAAACGAAAGTCGCGGCCATTGGTATTACCGCCAGATGCTGGGTTCATCTAACTTTACCGGCCCAACCTGGCTGCATATTTTAACCGGCCATTTAAGCTGCCAGATAGAGCACCATTTGTTTCCCGATATTCCTGCCCGGCACTATCCCAATATGGCTAAACAGGTGCAGGCCATTGCGAAGAAATACGCCATCCCTTACAACACCGGCAGCTTTTTACGCCAGTACAGTACCGTGTTTTGGCGCATTATGCGCTATTCACTACCTGGTGGTAAAAGTGCGGTGAAATCGGTATGAGGCCATACTACGCTCAACGGGGCCGGCAAACTAAGGCCAGAGGATGGCCTTAGCGTCGGTGTTGCCACAGTAAGTAGAGCCCGCTTAGCATGATGACAAAAGCGCCTATCAGCGTTGATAGCTGTGGGTATAGCTGCCACAGTACAATATCAAAACCTATACCCCACAATAGCGCAGTATATTCAAAGGGTGCGATCAGCGCCGACGGGGCGACTTTAAACGCCTGGGTAATGGCAATCTGGCCGGCAAAACCGGTAATGCCAATTAACATGAAGCTAAACCATAACTCGCTTTTAAGTGGCTGCCAATCCGGTAGCGCCAACAAACCGGCACCGAGAGATAACAATGTCATCAGCCAGAACACCATATTGCCGGTGCCTTCAGTGCGGCCCAAAATGCGCACCGTAATGGCCGATACGGCATAGCAAAACGCCGCTAAAAGGGCCATTAAAGCACCAAAGCTAATCAGCTTATCGCCGTCCGGTTTTAACATAAACAGCACGCTCACCAGGCCTATGCCAATGGCAACCCAATGCCGGGGCGCAACATATTCTTTTAGCCAAAACGCCGACATGGCAGTGATAAGCAGCGGCGCAGTAAAAAAGATGGTGTAGGCCTCGGCCAGTGCCAAGCTTTGCAGGCTATAAACAAAAGCCCACAACATTGTTACGCCAAGCACTGCACGCAGCAGGTGCAGGCTCCAGCGAGTGTTTAGCAGCGTTTTATAGCGGCCACTGCCGATAAGCCACAGCACCACTAAAGGCCAGGCCAGGGCACCTCGCAAACAGGCAATTTGCATAGCACTGTAGTGCGGTGTAAGGGATTTCATCGCAGCATCCATCGCCGCAAACAGCGCCACGGCCAGCAACATGCACAACACACCATGCAAGGGTTTATCAGAATTGGAAGAGGAAGAAACAGCCATACCACAGCACCACAACAAAAGGTGGGCTATTGTATCTCTTCCTCGACTTTGCTGCGTAGAAAAAATGCCACTATCGCTGAGGTTAATACCCCCATAATGGCGGCGCCGATAAGGCTTTGCAGCATATAGTTGCCCAGGCTGAAATACTCAGCAGCTTGCTGTGGACTCATCATGCCCTGAGTAATGACATAAACTTGCACATTATTAAAATACTCAGGCGTAATAACAGTATGGGTTAGCCACTGCACCGCCGGGCTTAGCACCACCACCACCAGTGTGATCAATACCCCGCTTTGCATACCTTGTTTCCAGCTCATTTGCCCGCCGTAGTCGCGGTGCTTTTTTTGTTTAAGTGCCAGCACGTATAACAGTATCGCCGGTATGGCAAACAGATTGGTGTAAGTCGCATGCTGGGCAATATAACGGCCATGCAGGCCAACTAACTGCTCGCCCCACATCCATAGCAGCATAACCGCAGTAAAAATCAGGCCCCAGCGAATTTCGGTTTGGTATCTGTGCATAATGTCCTTTGTTTATTCGAGGTTTAACCGCATCACTATAGCCGCTTTATCCGGCTTTGCCACAGCCGCCTATACTTAATGTCGAACTCACACCGGAGCCAACATGCGAGACGATATTTTAGCCACGGCATTAACACTGGCAGAGCAAAGCAGCTGGGAGCAGCTCAGCTTGCAGCAAATCGCTGCGGCTTTGGGTATTAGTCTGGCTGATATTTATCAGCACTATTGCAGCAAAGATGAGTTAGTCGATGCCTGGTTTGACCGCGCCGACAAAGCTATGTTAGGCACTGTGATAACACCAGAGCTGCCGGCAAGTAGCCGTATCGAGCAGGCGCTGAGATGTTGGCTTAATGCACTGGCGCCTTATCATGACCTTACCGGCCAGATGTTGCTGTACAAACTGGAGCCGGGGCACATTCATTTACAATTAGCCGGCGTGTTGCGTATTAGCCGCACTGTGCAGTGGCTGCGCGAAGCGGCGCAGTTAACAGCCAGCGGCATCGGCCGTATCGGCCAGGAAATAGCGCTAAGCAGCGTATTTATCGCGGTATTTATCTACTGGCTAAATGATAGCTCAGCAGAGCAGCAGCACAGCCTGGCATTATTACACCGCAAACTACAGTGCGCTGACAGGTTGAAACTATGGCACTAAGCGTCCATCAGCGTGCGATGCAGCGCTTTTAAATGCGCCAGATCTGCGGCGTCACTTTGTGCCTTTTCAGCCCTGGCCAATGCCGCCTCAGCGTGGCGCCGGGCCTGAATACGCAATTGAGGATTAAGCTTGGCAAGCGCAATAAAACTCTTTTGCAGGCGAATGTGGATCTCAACCAGCGCCGCGCCATCGCGCGCAATTGGGGTAAAGAAATCATCGAACAGATCAGACAGCGCTAACCCTAATTGCCACACCTTTGCATAACGAACGTCTACTTCCCCTCTGTCCGGTAACTGCCAGTTACTCAGTACCCGCATACCGCGGCCAATAATTTCAATAGCAGTACCGGGGTCATTAACCGCAGGTGACAGCGCTTTAGAGGCAATCTCGGCTAACACCAGCAAACCAAAGCGCGGGTCCTGATCGAAACTGCGAAAATCTTCAATAGTAAACGCCTTCGACAAGCTATCGGTATTGTCTGGCAGCTCGCCATCTATCCAAAGCAGTGGCCGGCGCGGATCGATAAAGACGCCGGCACGCACCACAATAAACACCCGGCAGGCATTGGCCTCAGCCCATTTACTGATGGCACTGACATCGACATGCTGAATATAGCCAATGGTGTCGGTTAAAAAAGCCCTGGCACTTGCCGGCACGTCAGATAGTGATGTCAGCGGATTGGCGCCAAGCCAGGGGTCTTTTACAAAAGCCATCAGCGCCGCATAGGCTTTGTCCTCTACCCGGTTAGCCGTTTCCCCTACCCGGCCCAGACCGGATAAGTGGTTTATCCATACCAGTATGGTAATAACAATCAGCGCCGTCACAACAATGGTGGTGATAAACAGTACCACTTCACCGCGTTCGTTATAAAGCTTGGTATTAAGCAGAATAATGCTGACAATGCTGTACAAAAACGAGCCAACAAAGGTGGCCAGCGCATTGTGAGTAGTGCTGTCTTCCATCAGCAAGCGGGTCGCCCGCGGTGACACGCTGTTGGTTGAAGCACTGAACGCCGCAATCATAATACTCAGTGAAAAGGTGGTGACTGCCAACATGCTGGACGCCAGGATAGTGAGGATTTTCTCCGCGGCACCGGCACCGATAATGTCGGCCGCTGACGCAGGAATAACATCTTGCAAGAGCACAGCAACCAATGCAGACAGTAGCGCCAGCAGGGCAAAAGCCACAGTACGCACCCAAAGTTTACGGCTTAGCTTTAACAGCTTCCAACCCCACTTGGTTACCATGTTTTAGTTACCATGTTTTAGTCACCATGTTTTAGCCTCTTTGCTGTTGCCACCACTGCATAAGCTCAGTTGCATTGCCTTGCATCAGCACTGGCAAACCACGTTTTTGCAACTGATAGTGATACATAGGGTCATAGTAGTCGCTCAGCAGCCGCGCTATCCACAGCCGGTGTAACTGAATATCACCACTTTGCTGCTGCACCGTTAACGCCTGCTCCAGCATAGCAGAGAGCTCAGCGTACAGCGCACCGCCTAAGCGTTTAGCAATACGCGCCATGCTCTGAAGCAGCATAGTGCTAAATACAGCAAAGCCTTGTTCGCCCTCAGCCGCCGTCGCCTCAAGGTGCAAATCGATAATATAATCCTGCAGTATCACCTCAATGCGCGCCGTTAACGGCTCATCCAATAGCAGCAGCGGGCTGTGTTGCATTGCCTGATACAGGCTGTGCGGAATATTGCGCTGGCCAATCAATAAACTTTCATCCTCCAACAACAGAAATGGCGGACTGTTGCTTTGCACCTGTAATAATCTGGCGGCCAGAGCATTTTCGAAACTGATTTGACTGGGCTGCGCGGCTAATTTACGGCCAAAGGCCGAACCACGATGATTGGCCAGCGCTTCTAAATCGACGGCCTGCAGCTGCTTAAGCAAGCGGGTTTTACCGCTGCCGGTAGGTCCGGCTAATAACAGCAGTGGCTGTTTGGTTGCATCCTCAATCACCTTAATCGCCGCCTGACGCAGCGCTTTAAAACCACCTTGTACTCTGGGGTAGGCTATACCGGCGTCAGCCAACCACTGCTGGGCAATCTGTGAGCGCAAGCCACCACGGGCACAGTACAACATGCCGTTGGGGTGAGCTTTGGCAAATTCTGCCCAGGCTTGCACTCGGCTAGCTTTAACCTGGCCTCGCACCAGCTGATGGCCCAACGCAATAGCGGCTTGCTGGCCCTGTTGTTTATAACAGGTTCCTACGGCAGCGCGCTCGGCGTCAGTCATCAGGGGTAAATTCACACTGCCACACAGCGCGCCACGGCTAAACTCCTGCGGTGCGCGCAGGTCAAGCAGCGGCAGTTGCTGCTGTAAAATAGCCTGATAATTCGCTGTTAGTGGTAAATTGGCCGTCATCTGCCGGGCTTAACGAACACGAATACGGTGGCCACGGCCACGGGCTTTTAGCTCGCCAATCGGCTGCAACGCTAAATCGTATGCCACCGCCAGATGAATAAAGGCCGCTTCTGCCTGAGGGCTGACTGCCACCAGTAAGCCGCCACTGGTTTGCGGATCACACAGCAAAGCCTGCTGCTCACTGCTTAATGGTGATACTTTACCGCCATAGCTGGCAAAATTACGGCCGCTGCCGCCAGGAATACAGCCTTTGGCAATATAGTCCGGCACAAAAGGCAGCACCGGCACCGCGTGGCTGTCAAGCTCGGCATAAAGCCCACTACCTTCACACATTTCCAGCAAATGGCCTAACAGGCCAAAACCGGTCACATCGGTCATGGCGTGAATACCGTCAATTTTCGCAATATCGGCACCGATGCGGTTTAACTGCACCATAGTATCGCGCGCCAGCAGCGCATGCTCTGGCAGCAGTTTTTTCTGCTTTTGTGCTG
This sequence comes from Rheinheimera fenheensis, assembly GCF_039871805.1. Lineage (NCBI taxonomy): Bacteria > Pseudomonadati > Pseudomonadota > Gammaproteobacteria > Chromatiales > Chromatiaceae > Rheinheimera > Rheinheimera fenheensis. Next base: position 233,979 of record NZ_JBDPJM010000003.1, on the reverse strand, counting down.
TGGTTAACACCCCTACCCCAAGTGGCTTGGTTAAATACAACCTGTCGCCGGCTTTGGCGGTATCGTTACGCTTTAGCTGCGCTATCGCCACGCGACCATTTACCGCCAAGCCAAATATTGGCTCAGGGGCATCGATACTGTGGCCACCTGCCAGCATAATGCCGGCCGCTTTGCAGGTTTGACGGGCGCCCTCCAGCACCTGCTGCGCCAGCTCTGCCGGCAATCTATTCACTGGCCAGCCTAAAATAGCAATCGCCAGCATCGGCGTGCCGCCCATCGCATAGATATCACTGATCGCATTGGTGGCGGCTACCCGGCCAAAGTCAAATGCGTCGTCGCAAATAGGCATAAAAAAGTCAGTAGTACTTAAAAGCGCTGTGCCATCACCTAAGTTATAGGCGGCGGCGTCGTCTTTACTGGCATTGCCCACCAGCAAATTGTCATCTTGCATTGTCATGCTGGAAGTTAAAATTTTATCCAGCACCTGCGGCGAAATTTTGCAGCCACAGCCGGCGCCGTGGCTGTACTCGGTAAGCTTAAAAGCGGATAAATCAGGCATAGTCAGTATCGGCTTAGACACAATAACGCCAACATACCCAAAGCGTTTTGCAATAACAAGGCATCTTTTACTTAGCCGCCGTTACCGCTACACTCGGGCGGTATTTTTAAAAAGGAAACGCTATGTCTGCCCGTTTTTTGCTCTGCGTCACTACTCTGCTGGCGCCTACTGCGGCTATCGCCGACGATAACTATACCTACGCCAACTATGCTGATGTGAAGGTGCAGCATCTGCATCTTGACCTTGCGGTTAACTTTGCTGAAAAAGCCCTGACCGGCTTCGCTGATTTACAGCTCAGTTGGCAAAACCAGCAAACCAACACTGTGTATTTGGATAGCCGCGATTTAATTATCGATAGAGTGTACGCTAAACGTGCAGATGGCCAGTGGCAAAAAGTGCCGTTTGAGCTTGGCGCGCGCGATACAGTACTGGGCAGTAAGCTGACGATAACACCCGGCTTTCAGGCACAAACCCTGCGTATTTACTACAGCTCTACCGACAAAGCCTCAGGCCTGCAGTGGTTAACGCCCGAGCAAACCGCCGGCAAATCCACACCCTTTATGTTTAGCCAAAACCAGGCGATTCATGCCCGCAGTTGGATCCCTATTCAGGACACGCCTGCGGTGCGTATGACCTACAGCGCCCGTATTCAGACACCTGACAATGTACTTAGCGTAATGAGCGCACCAAACGATCCGGCCAGTGCCCGCGACGGCGATTATCAGTTTTATATGCCTCAAGCCATACCAGCGTATTTAATTGCCATCGCCGCCGGTGACTTGCAATTTAAAGCCATGAGTAAACAAACCGGTGTGTATGCCGAACCCTATATTTTACAGGCATCAGCAGAGGAATTTGCCAGTACGCAGGCCATGATAGACGCCACGGAAAAACTGTATGGCGACTATCGCTGGGGCCGTTACGATTTACTGATCTTACCGCCCAGTTTTCCCTTTGGTGGCATGGAAAACCCGGTATTGAGCTTTATTACGCCAACGGTGGTAGCCGGTGATGGCAGTTTGGTGAATTTAATTGCGCATGAACTGGCACACTCCTGGTCGGGTAATCTGGTGACCAATGCCAGCTGGCGTGACCTATGGCTCAATGAAGGTTTTACCTCTTATGTTGAAAACCGCATTATGGAGCAGGTGTTCGGCACTGATCGCGCGGTGATGGAGCAGGCGCTATCGGTACAAGGTTTAAAAGACGAACTGATCGAGCTGCCGGCCAATGACAGCATACTGCATATCGATTTACAGGGCCGCGATCCGGATGATGCATTTAGCGGCGTGCCTTACACCAAGGGCCAACTGTTTTTAATGTTTCTGGAGCAAAAGTTCGGCCGCGATAAATTCGACCCCTTTGTTAAACAGTACTTTGACGATCACGCCTTTCAAAGCCTGGATACCGCCCGCTTTGTGGTATACCTTGAGCAACAATTACTGAACAAGTACCCGGGCATAGTGTCTCTGGATGAGGTAAAACGCTGGATTTACCAGCCTGGTTTGCCAGAGGGTGCACCAGAGCCACAATCTGATGCCTTTAATCAGGTGCAACAGCAAGCCAATGGTTGGTTAGCCGGCGATGCCGCCTTAAGCAGCCTGCCTACCAATAACTGGACAGTGCACGAGTGGCTATATTTCATCAATAACCTGCCGCTTAGCATCACGCCAGAGCAACTGGCACAGCTGGATGCCACCTTTAACCTGACATTATCAAGCAACAGTGAAATTGCCCATGCCTGGTATTTACTGGCGCTGAAAACCGGTTACCAGGAGATCGCAGGGCCACTGGAGCAATATCTGATCAATATAGGTCGGCGTAAGCTGATTATTCCGTTATACAAGCAACTTGCCAGCACACCGGAAGGTTTAGCTTTTGCCCGGGCCGTGTATGAAAAAGCCCGGCCGGGCTATCACCCACTGGCGCAAGGCACGGTAGACGAGCTGTTAAAGTAGTTTATTCGCGATAACGCCCGCTGATCTAAAACCTGTTGTTAGCGTAATGGCTGGCAACAGGTTTTTTTATGAGTAGTCCATGCAAAAGCTGTTTTATGACGGTAGCTGCCAGCTTTGTCAGCGTGAAATTAACTGGCTGGCGCCCAAACTTAAGCCACATCTTGAACTGGTCGATATTAGCGCTGAAGAATTCAGCGGCTTTGCCGGTGTGAGCAAAAACGCCATGATGCAGCAAATTCATCTTTGGCGTGATGACCACTTCTTAATTGGCATCGATGCAACCCTGCACTACTGGCAGCTGGCCGGACATAGCTGGCTGGTAGCATTTTTGCGCTTGCCCCCCTGCTACTGGCTGGCAAATAAAGCTTATGCCTATTGGGCTGCAAAACGTACTCAGTGTAGCAACGGCGATTGTGCGGTGTAACCATGCGCCGACGCACGCTGACCAAACAAAGTGCCGCTACCGATAGCCAGATCTTACGCTTGCATAGTGCCATGGCAGACAAGTTACTGGCGCAGCCAGAGCTGGTAACACAGATATTGCAGACACTGGAGCAACGTTATCAGGCTGGGCTATTGCGCCACAGCAGCTATATTCACTGGTATAGCATATTAGACTGTATTAATGAGCCTAAACTGTTTCGCAGCGCTCTGCTGGATAGTGGTGAGCGTATGCGCAAACTTCGCCGGCGCACTGTGCTGGTGGGCATATTGACTGAAGAAGAGCGGATGTCACTGCTTATGCAGGCAGCCGAAGGGGAGACAACAGCATGAACCTGATTAAGCTGCTGGGATACGCTGGCCTGATCCCGTTTGTAGCCTTGCCGCTACTCTATACCACACCGATGTGGCTAAGCCCGGCGCGCATACTAGATCTCTACCAGCTATACAGTGCACTGATTTTAGGCTTTATGGCAGGGGTATTCTGGCCGGTGCTACACAGCAACATGACCAGCGAGGCCAAAACTGAGCGATTGGCGCTGGCAGCGGTGGCCTTTCCGGTACTGAGTTTTCTCGCATTATTCACCGCTCCAGAGTATTTTTTGCCGGCACAAGCCTGCTTATTTGTGCTATTGCGTTTATCAGAATTCCGGCTGGGCCTGAACCGGCAATACGCAGGCCCCTACCGCAGCTTACGCAATCAGCTAACTTTGGTTGTGTTATTTAGTCATGTATTACTGTATTTTTTAGCCAGTGCCTAAGCTGGCACTGCCTGCTGGTCACTGCAATTTAACAGCCTCACGCGCCTGGTTAGTTAATCAGATTGAGAATGCCCGGTTATCCAGCTGGCTATATCGGCCGCCCTGGCGGGCTTGGCAAACAGATAGCCCTGATAACAATAACAACCACTTTGACGCAACAGCTCGCGCTGCACTTCGGTTTCAACACCTTCGGCAATCAGTTTCATACCAAAGGTGTTGGCAATACCAATAATGGCCTCGACAATAACCCAGTCACGCGGTTTGCCCGAGCTGGCGCTACGAACAAAATACTGATCGATTTTTACCTCGTCAAACGGCAGCCGTGACAGGTAAGACAGTGACGAGTAACCGGTGCCAAAGTCATCCATCGAAAACCGTACGCCCATCTGCTTGATTTGCTGCATACGGCTGACGGCATCGTCAAGGTCTGCCAGGATCAGGCTTTCTGTAAGCTCCAGCATCAGCTGCGGTGGTTTTAACTGATATATTTGCAGGCACTGCTCTACCTGCGTAACAAACTCTGGCTGGTAAAACTGCCGCGCGCTGATATTGACTGACATCACCAGATCGCGCAGCAAAGGTGTGTTTTGCCAGCGCTGTAGCTGAGCGCAAGCCTGCTGCAACACCCAATAGCCGATGCTGTCAATTTGGCCGGTTTCTTCCGCCAATGGAATAAAGCGGGCCGGCGAGACATAACCCAGCTCAGGGTGTTGCCAGCGCAGCAGTGCCTCTACACCAACAACCTTCCCCGTATCAGTCAGCTGAGGCTGATAGTGTAATTCGAACTGCTTATCTGCCAGTGCGGCCGCTAAGGCAAGCTCCAGTTGATAACGCTGCTGAATTTCAACAGTCATCGCCGGGTTAAAGCCCACGTGACTGTTCCCCCCCTGCGCCTTGGCATGCGACAGTGCGATAGCCGCTTGTTTTAATAATTCGTCAGACGATGCACCGCTGTGGGCTAAACAATATCCCAGTGATACCGTGCAGCAATACTGATGTTGTTGAATGTCAAACGCCTGTCGCATTAACTCACGCAGTGAACTGCAATACTGCTCAGCCCAGGATCCCAATTCCTGCTGCGATGCGCCTGCCAGCAATAATACAAACTCGTCACCGCTTAACCGGCCGCAATAGGCGTGCGCCGGTGCAGCCATGCGCAACCGACTTGCCAATTGGATCAATAACTGGTCGCCAGCCTGATGCCCCTGGGTATCATTTAACCGTTTAAATTGATCAATATCCAGCAGAATGACTGCTACAGCACCATCAGTGCCGGCTTCATCACACAGTTGCTGCAACTGCTGTTGAATTTTGCCCCGGTTAAAAAGACCGGTCAGGCTGTCAAAATAAGCCAGTTGCTGCATTTGCTGATCGATAGCTTTGCGCGCAGTTACATCAGTAATAAAGCCACTCCAGCTTACCCCGTCTGCATCACGCAGCGGCTGGGCATTACCCAACAACCAACGTACTTTGCCGCTGCTGTCCTGAACGCGATATTCGTGGTGCCACACGCTGAGCTGCTCTGCCGAGCGGTACACCGATTGCATCATGGCATCCCTATCATCGGGATGAATAGCCTCCAGCACAGGTAAGGCATCCTGTTTTGCCTGTTCAGGTGAGATACCATAAATATCGCGGATCGCCTCACTGGCATAAGGAAAACTAAAATGACCGTCATTTGTCAGCCTGAACTCGTACACCAGTCCGGGTACGCGGGACGCTATACCCTGCAGCCGAAGCGCCAGTTGCTGCGTTTCCAACATCGCCTGATAACGGCTTTGCTCGGCATCTAGTACCCGGCGGCGCATTAACACTGTGATGGTCGATAACAGCAAAATGGCCACTGCCACTACCACAGCCAGGGTGCCCAGTGTTTGCTTACTCATGACCATGCCGCCTAAACCGTGCAGCTTTTCGGCGGGCAAAAATACGGTAGCGTGCATAGCAACATAGTGCATGCTGGCAATTGCCAGCCCCATTACGACCGAGCTGATAAGCTCCAGCAGCAATTGGTTAGCCAGCCAGCGGCTTAACAATGGCCGCACCCACAGCGCCAGCGTTGCCAGCAACACCGCCACCAAAACAGAGAGCACAAACAGCAACGGCTTATACAGCCGCTCTGCCTGCATCACCATAGCCGCCATGCCAAGGTAGTGCATGCAACCAATACCCGCGCCCATCAGTGCGCCACCACGCACTATTGCCAGAGGCCGCTGCACATCAGCTGCCACCACGTTAAGCGTGATATAGGCCGCAGCAATGGCCGGCAATACCGACAATAGCGTCAGGCTTAGCTGATAACCCACCTCAACCGGTAACTGAAGCGACATCATGCCGGTAAAGTGCATGGCCCAGACCCCCAACCCCATTGCGACCGAGCCACTGCTTAGCCATAAACGATAAGACAGCGTGCTAACAGCCTGCTGCATTAAATGGCGGTGACTAAAGCTGGTATAGGCAGCCAGAATAGCAATCAGTAACGACAGCAGCACCAACATACCGGCGTGATGACCATGGTACGTCAGCGATAAATCTGTGCTATCAGTGGTAAAGGCAAGTAACGACATAACACCACTTTGATTGAGAATTGAGATAAGTATCAGCTTAGCCTATCGCTGTTGGCAGAGAAATTCGGCCAAGCTGTATCATTTTGCGTCCAACGCTAAAATGGCGCCGGGTATTGCTGCAAAAACTGCGCTAAATCGTCCAACACCTGGTTCGATAAAGGCTTGGCAAAGGCGGCGATATTTTGCTCCAGTTGCAACATAGTGGTGGCACCAATAATGGTTGAGCTAACGCCCTCTACCTGGTTAACCCAAGCTAACGCCAGCTGAGCAGGCGCCATGTTGTGTGAAGCTGCCAGTTCAACAAAAGCGGCTATCGCCTGATTCGACTGTGGTGTATCACGAAACAAACCATTGCGCTGCAACATACTCCAGCGCGTGCCCGCTGGCCGGGCACCACCAAGGTATTTACCGGTTAACGCGCCACCAGCTAATGGCGACCATGGCAGGTATGCGATATTTTCATGCACACATTGTTCAATTAAGTAAGGCCAGTCTTTACTGTGCAGCAGGCTAAACTCATTCTGTATTGACACCATGCGCGGTAAATTGTGTTGCTTACTAAGCTGCAAGTACTGGCTGATACCCCAGGGCGTTTCATTGGATAAACCACAAAAACGGATCTTACCGGCCTTAACGCAGCTATTCAGCGCCTGCAACAACTCAAGCATTTGCTCCGTTTGTTCAGTACAGCTAACTTCGCTAAAACCAATGCGGCCGACCCGGTGCTTACCAAAATGCGGCGACACCCGGTTAGGCCAGTGCAGCTGATATAAATCGATATAGTCAGTGTGCAGGCGCTGCAACGAAGCGTCTACCGCCTGCAATAAGGTGGAGGCGGTCATAGGTCCGCCACCGCGGATATAAGACAGGCCGCTGCCAGCCATTTTGCTGGCAATAATCAGCTTGCTACGCTTATCCCGGTTGCGACTAAGCCAATCACCAATAATACGCTCGGTGGCACCATAGGTATCGCTACTGGGCGGTACGGCATACATCTCGGCGGTGTCGATAAAGTTTACGCCCTGCGCCAGCGCATAATCGAGCTGTGCATCGGCATCGGCCTGATTATTCTGACAGCCCCAGGTCATCGTGCCCAAACACACGCGCGATATCGCCACGCCACTGTGGCCTAAAACAGAAATTTGCATGCTTAACCCTACAAAGCAGAAATAATGGTTGTTATACGTTAAACAGCCTGCTCAGACTAGATCAAACAACAAAATGCTGCACCGGGGCTATCTTGAGAGCCGAATGAGAACAACAGGCAATTCGGCTGGCATTCAGATAGCAGTTTGTAAGATAATCGCCTGATTTAACCAATAAGAGAGATATCGATGCGCATATTAGTGAAGTTGGCACTGCTGGCGATTGTTTCCCTGCTGGCGGCCTGCTCGGATACCCCGGGAGCAGGTAAACTTGAGCAATTACTACAACAGCAATTTGAACAACAACACCCGGGGCTGGTTGAGATTGAACATCTGGAAAAGCTCAATGGCTGGGCAGACAGCGATACCCGCTACACGGCGGAAGTCAGCTATCAGATCAGTTTTAATAAATCCTTTAAAGCTTATATGGACGAGCAAACGCAAAAACCGGGTAATCCGTTGGAAAAGATGGCCAGTGGCATGGCGGTTGGCTTATTGAAACTGCAATACGGTGATTTTAATGCCGGCGATGTGTATCAGGTAAAACAGCAAAATCTGCAGCTGCGCCAGACAGAAAAAGGTTGGGCATTAGCGGATTAAACCTCAGTTGCTGTGCAATAAACAACGGCGTCCGATGGCCGCCGTTGTTTATTTGTCACTCATTATCAATCCATTTCATCAAAAGCTTTAAAAAGTGACCTCCAGCTCTACCCTACGGTTAGCTGAGCGACCTTCTCTGGTGCGGTTATCAGCAATAGGCTCAGCAGGGCCACGGCCCTCGGCAACCAGCTGCGCATCTGTTAAGCCCTGTTGTAATAAAAAAGCTTTTACCTGCCCGGCACGTTGTAATGACAGTTTATTGTTGTAAGCCAACTGACCTGAACTGTCACTATGGCCCACCACAGCCACCTGAGAAAAAGAGCTGTTTTTTAACAGCTGCGCAATAGCGGTCAATTGCTGCTGCAGGTCATCGCTTAAGCTGGCGCCATCATGCGAAAACGCACTGATCCCGGGAAAGCTCAGCTTTAACCGTCCGTCGGCAAGTTCTTTACTTTGCACGGCCGACAATGGCTGCAAACGCGCCGCAAACACAGTTTGTGGCTTAGCCGCCTCAGCACTGACCGGTGCAGTGACTGATTTACTGCTACTATCCGCTGTGCTGGCACAGCCGGTGGTTAAAACGGCTGCAACAACGGCAGCCAACAGAGATAAAGTGCGCAAAGTAAAACTCCGAAGTTAGTGTCAAATAATGGCGCACACTCTAATGGTTTTAATAAAACAAATAAACACTTTAAATTTACATTTTAAAAAAATAAAACCCTATTTATTTTTATATCAAAAAAATATTAACAAAACCATCCATGGCGGCTGATAAGCCTGAGCTGGCGGTGTTTTACCGCTGGCATGATTGCACTTTAACGCCTTATGCACTATGGTACGCCCATGCAACTACCTTGTTTCTATTTTGTCGGCACGGCAGCACTGTACCGCACACATAATATCGCTATCGCCTTCCATTCTTAGGCCGGTTTTGCCCTGCGCGAAACCGGCATAACAGCTTTTACTTATCGTCTTTATTCGTCGTCATTTTTGTCGGCATTGATATGAGCTTTTGTAAGGCGCAGCTACCATGTTTTTCTGCTATCCAAAATTATCTAACACCCCACTGGCAAGCGTCATTGCGACACTCGCCTGTCAGCCGTTTTTACCTGTAGCACCATTAGAATTAAGCCGTGTAGTACAGCTTATTGCCGATAATAGTGGCCCAAACCGGCTTAATAGCAACAGCAGCTGTGTGCGTATAGGCAGCTCGGTAGAGCTAAGAAACCTCGACACCCATCAACAGGGTTGGCTGCAGCTGGTTTATCCGCAGCAGGCCAGCTATCGCAGCGGCCATATTTCAGTGTTATCACCACTGGGGCGGGCTTTATTAGGCCAGACTACTGAAACAGAAATTCAGCTGATGGTGTTGGGATATCAGCTTCGGCTGCGGGTGCTGAGTGTGATTAATGTTAAACAACGTATGAAGAGGAGAACCTGATGAAAACCCCCGATATTACGCTCTCTACCACGGATTTTGAGCGGCTTGATAAATTACTTGCTGGTTTAAATGATAGCACCTCTGGTTATGACACCTTAAATCAGGAGCTGGAGCGCGCCATTTTGGTTGAGCCTGCACAGCTGCCAGCAGATGTGGTTAGCATGAACTCAACGGTACGCTTTCGCCTGGCCAACGGTAAACAGAGCACTCTGACGCTGGTGTATCCAAAAGATGCCGACGGCAGTGGTGATAAAATTTCCATTCTGGCACCGGTCGGCAGCGCCTTACTGGGGCTTAAGTGCGGCGATACTATTAACTGGCCACTGCCAGGCGGTGACATGTCGACTATTACCGTCGAAGAGGTATTGTATCAACCAGAACGGGAGGGCGCCTTTCATCGTTAACCCCATCGCTGCAATGCCCGGCTGTTAATCCGTACAGCCGGACATCGCCGCTAAGTCCAGAAAAATAATCAAAATTATCGATTAACCTTATCGGTTTAATTCACATACAGCTATTAAGATCTTGCTATACACTTTTCTTGCTGTGACGTTTTGCAGTATTGACCTAAGCTTGTTGTGCCGCAACGGGCGAAGGCGTGCTGCGACTGTTGATAACAAAAACACGTTAACCAGGTAAACGATAAGGAAGCTGACAATGAATAGACCGACGTTTAAAGCAAAAGCTGTGGCCACTATGGTAAGCATGCTCTTACTGTCTGGCGGCGCCTTTGCCGACAACCCACAAATGACCAAACCTGCAGGCGCCAAAGGTCAGGGCAGCGCACAAATGGGTGTAGCACGCAACAACCAGTTCTGGTGGCCGGATCAACTGGATTTATCACCGCTGCGCGACCATGACGCGCGTTCAAACCCTTACGGTGCCAACTTCAATTACGCTGAAGCGTTTAGCAAACTGAATTTGGCGGCGGTTAAGAAAGACATTGATACGCTGTTAACCCAATCACAAGACTGGTGGCCAGCTGACTTTGGTAACTATGGTCCGTTCTTTATCCGTATGACCTGGCACAGCGCCGGCACTTACCGCACGCTGGATGGCCGCGGCGGTGCAGACGGTGGTCAGCAACGCTTTGACCCACTGAACAGCTGGCCGGATAACGGCAACCTGGATAAAGCCCGCCGCTTATTGTGGCCGATCAAGCAAAAATACGGTGAAGCCTTATCCTGGGCTGATTTAATGGTACTGGCCGGTAACGTCGCGCTGGAAAACATGGGTTTTCAAACCTATGGTTTTGCCGGGGGCCGTGCCGATGACTGGGAACCTGACGTAGTATACTGGGGCCCGGAAGTTGAAATGCTTGCCAGTGACCGTGAAGATGCTGATGGCAAACTACAGCGTCCGTTGGGTGCTACCCATATGGGCTTGATTTATGTTAACCCGGAAGGCCCGAAAGGTGTGCCAGATCCAGTCGGCTCAGCCAAGAATATCCGCGTAGCTTTTGGCCGCATGGCGATGAACGATGAAGAAACCGTAGCCCTGATTGCTGGCGGCCATACTTTCGGTAAGATGCACGGTGCGCACAAACCAGCCGACTGCTTAGGCGCAGAGCCTGGTGCTGCAGCCATTGAGGAGCAAGGTTTAGGCTGGAAAAACAAATGCGGCAAAGGCCATTCTGAAGATACCATTACCAGTGGTTTAGAAGGTGCCTGGACACAGGCGCCAACCCGCTGGACTACGTTGTATTTAAGTAACCTGCTGAACTTTGACTGGAAACAAACCCGCAGCCCAGCCGGTGCCATTCAGTGGATCCCCACTGACGAATCACTGCATACTGTGGTGCCTGATGCCCATGTTAAAGGCAAGTTTAACCCACCGGTGATGACCACTGCCGATTTGGCACTGAAGTTTGACCCTGAGTATCGCAAAATTGCCGAGCGCTTTTTGGCAAACCCGGAAGAGTACCGTTTAGCCTTTGCTAAAGCCTGGTACAAACTGACACATCGCGATATGGGGCCACCACGTAACTTTGTCGGTGCTGAAGTGCCAAAAGATATTTTAATTTGGCAAGACCCTATTGATGCCAAGACGCAGTCGACCATCAATAACAGTGACGTTAAATCGCTAAAAGCCAGCATTATGAAAACCGGTCTGACCGTACCAGAGCTGGTGCGCGTAGCCTGGGCTTCAGCAGCCAGCTACCGTAATTCAGACAAGCGCGGCGGTGCCAACGGTGCCCGTATAGCCTTAGCGCCACAAAAAGACTGGGCGGTGAACAACCCGGCTGAAACGGCAAAAGTGATTGCAGCGCTGAGCAAAGTGCAGAGTGACTTCAACAAAGGCCGTCGTAAAGTGTCACTGGCTGACCTTATCGTGTTAGGTGGCGCAGCAGCGTTGGAAAAGGCAGCTAAAGATGCGGGCTACAATATTACAGTGCCCTTTACACCTGGCCGCGGTGATGCCACCCAGGATATGACCGATGTTGAGTCATTTAGCTTACTGGAGCTGACAGCAGATGGTTTCAGAAACTACTTTGATGCAAAAGCCAGCTACCGCTCACCGACCGAAATGCTGATCGATAAAGCCGATCAACTGGATTTATCGGTACCGGAAATGACGGTGTTAGTTGGTGGTATGCGTGCACTGGATGCAAACTTCCAGGGCGCTAAGCATGGCGTATTTACCAGCAAGCCTGGTACCTTAAACAACGATTTCTTCGTAAACCTGCTGGACATGTCCACAGTGTGGAAAAAAGCGTCTGATGACGGTGTGTACGAAGGCTTCGACCGTAAAACCGGTGCGAAAAAATGGTCTGCTACCTCTGTTGACCTGATCTTTGGCTCTAACTCTGAGCTAAGAGCTATTGCCGAAGTGTATGCGTATGACACATCCAAGCAAAAATTTGTCGATGATTTCGTCAAAGCCTGGGTTAAGGTGATGAATCTGGACCGTTAATGGATTTGCTAAATTAACGCGTAGAAAAAGCGCTGCCCTATCCGGCAGCGCTTTTATTTTACTTATCAACTCAGCGGCAAGCCGGCTAATTAGTCGCTGTTAACTCACTACGTAATTTCGGTGCACTGGTATCAGGGTGCAACCAGATATCAAAAAACGCCGCACCAAAAGCTGTGTCATCTAAAATACCGGTCTCGGTGCCATTAAAATAAAACTGAACCCGGCCATCAGCTAGCAACAGTGCTGCCAGCTTGTCGCCCTTTTTCACATCCTGCCAGAGGTTTTGTAACTGTGCCGCCCACTGTTGCTGCTGGTCAGCGCTGCTGTGGCCGAGCTTTTTCCATTCATCAACGGTGGCGTCAATGAATTGCTGTCGGGTAATATCACGCTTATAAGTAAGCTCCAACAACACCGGGCTACTTTGCTGATAGCCGGCAAACTCGCCGCTGGTGGTGGCCAGGCGCGCATCATATAACTGCCAAAACAAATAGCGGTACGAGCCCTCGCCTACCGTTTTCAGATCAGGCATCGCATGGGTATTAAACGCCAATGCGGCAACCAATAACATGCTAGCTGGCTTTAACATAAAACCTCCGGCTTTGGCCCAGCGCTATCGCAAGCAGCGCCCAGGCAATGATCAACACGATAACGGAATACAGCGGCGATGGAAATTGCAGCACGCCGCCACTTAACGCCGCTCCGCCCCAATAAGATAAAGGCCCGCCGCTGGCGCCTAATAACGCTGCCAACCAGGGTTTGGTTAACAGCTTAGCCATAAATTCGACAGCGGCCAGCGCAAATACCCCCCATAACAACACAAACCACAGCGGTAACATTTGGCTGGCGGTAAAACTCAGCACATCAGCAGCAATCAGTGCGCTATCAAGTGCTACGCCAAAGAGCATAATCAGCAGCACGGCCACCCGCTCATGGTGGTTTATACGCCAAAAACCGTATAGCCAGTATACCAACACCGGTAACATGGCCAGGTTTTGCCAATACACTAAGGCAAACCAGCACAGCTCAAAGCCAATTAGCGCCCGCCAGTGAAAGCTTTTGCCGCCACTCATTGCTGTTTCATCCGTTGCGCCATTTTATTTCTCAGGTTATACGGCAATAACGACAACAGCTTTAACGTGAAGCTTAACCGGCGCGGGAAGCGGATCCGGCTTTGTCCTGACAGTAATCCGTTGTAAATACGGGTAGCCGCCTGCTCCACCGGTACTAAAAATGGCATGGCAAAATCATTCTTTTGCGTCAGCGGTGTGTCAACAAAACCCGGCTCAATCAGGTGTACACTGATGCCGCTGTCAGCCAAATCAACTCGTAAGCTGTCGGCAAAATAACTGACTGCCGCCTTGCTGGCGCCATAAGCCTCAGCGCGGGTAAAAGGGAAAAAGTGCGCCATTGAACTAACGATCGCCAGCTGTGGGCTGAGCGAGGCTTTGAGCAGCGGCATAAAAAATTTCGTTGCCGCCACCACGGCCTGAAAGTTAATGGCAAAGGTACGCTCAAAAGCTGCCAGATCCAGATCGGTTGCGTCGACATATTCGCAGGTGCCGGCATTTAACAGCAGCAAGTCCAGCACCACGCCCTCTTGCTGCAGCCGAGTGGCAGTATCTTGTATAGCCGCACTGTCGGTCAAATCAAGCGGCAGCGCAATAATACCGGCACTTTTAGCCAAATCATCAAGCTTGTCTTTCGAGCGGGCGACGGCGTAAACCGTCCAGCCATTAGCGGCATAATGCTGTGCCAGTTGGTGACCGATGCCAGAGCTGGCACCGGTAATTAAACAAGTCGAAGTCATAACAGTTCCAGTGTGTGGCTTTGCTGTTAAGACTACGATAGCGCGATTAAGTTGGATTTACTCAGGCGTAAATATCGACACCCAGCAGCGCCTGCACTTCACTGCGCCGCTGTTCGTTAGCCTGACTTTGATAAGCATCTATAGCCTGCTGACTGCGTCTGTCGCTGCTTGCGCTAAAACTGCTTTGCTGGCGACGCTCATCATCCAGCCGGTTTATCACCTCGGCACTGGCGCGCACACCCCGGCCAGGTGCAAGTTCACTGCGCTCGGTGCGGTTGTCGGCAGGCTGCTGGGCACGACGTGGCTCAACACCGGTAAAAACGGTACTGATACTTTGTGTTGCATTCGCCGTTGAGTTGATATTAAGCGTCATAATACAAATCTTAGCCAGACTTAGCACTAATTATAGCCAGCGTCGCCAACAAACCAAGTGTTTTATTTTCCAGGCAGTTTTTGCCAGGTCACCTCATCACGCACATACACCGGCTCCGCAAACTCTGCTGCGACAAACTGCCCCTTCGCCCATGCCGGCAACGCCAGCGTCAGCATATCCTGCGCTGACGGGTATAAAATGTCAGCCGCAATAATGACCTGCTGTTTTGCCAGTAATGCATCAGCATAGGTTTGCCAGCCGGTGCCTACGCCATATATTTCGCCGCTCAGATTAAAGGCGCTAAGCATCGCCGGTTTAACTGCCAACTCTTCGTCAATGGCCTGCATCAGGCTTTGTTGCAACGTAAAACTGCCGATATACACCTCGGCCATGCGCGCGTCTATGGCCGCTATCACTTGTGTTGCACCGTGTAAGCGCTGCGCTGCCTGTGCCATAGCCGCAAGGGTAGAGACACCAAACACCGGTAAATCTGCGCCAAAAGCCAACCCCTGGGTTACCCCTACGCCAATACGCACACCGGTAAAACTGCCCGGGCCTCGACCAAATACAATACCGTCTAGCTGGTTTAAGCTAAGCCCAACCTGGCTTAACAGCTGCTGCACCATTGGCAACACCCTTTTGCTGTGCTGTTGCGGGCACACTTCGTCCAGCGTTAATAATTCATCGCCATACTGCAGTGCAACTGAGCAAGCTTCAGTAGAGGTATCAAGGGCCAGTAGTTTGCAATTTACTGTGGTCAACTTAAGTGTCCTGTTTTATCTGCTGTAAAAACTGTACGGCTTCATCCAGCGAGCGGGTGCGGCGCATTGGCGGTAAGCTGGTTAAAAAAACTTCGCCATAAGGTTTAGTAACCAAACGATTATCGCATATCACCATCACGCCACGATCGGTTACATCCCGAATTAACCGGCCGACGCCCTGTTTTAAGGTAATCACTGCCTGCGGTAATTGTACTGCAGCAAACGGGTCTTCACCGCGTAGCGCGCAGTCTTCACTGCGCGCCTGTAACAAGGGTTCATCCGGCGAGGCAAACGGCAGTTTATCAATAATCACGCAGCTTAGCGTGTCACCGCGCACATCGACGCCTTCCCAAAAACTGCCGGTGCCCAACAGTACCGCATTATCCAGCTTAACAAACTGCTCCAGCAGCAAACGCTTACCGGTGCTGCCCTGCACTAATACCGGCTGGCGCACCAAATCAGGCAGCTGTTGCGCCACCAGCTGTAACATGCGATGGCTGGTGAATAAGAAGAAACAGCGACCGTTATTCGCTTCAATCAACCGCACCGCAATCTGCAGTAACTGCTTGGCCATGCCCTGCTCATGCGGCTCGCTCAAATAGCGCGGCACACATAACAGCGCCTGCTCGGCGTAATGAAACGGGCTTTCCAGCAGCAGGGTTTTGGCGTTATCCAGCCCCATCTGGGCAGTGTAATGGTTAAAACCGTTGTTTACTGACAAAGTAGCCGAGGTAAATACCCAGCTACGTTCGTGTTCTGCGACGATAGTACTGAATTTGTCAGCAATACTCAGCGGCGTTAAATGCAAATTGACATGTAGCCGGCTGGTTTCAAACCATAAACTGACGCCGGTTTGCTGCATATCGGTCAGTTTCTGTAGCCGCGCTTTACCAAGCGCCAGCCGTTCAAAGGCATTGTCGATAAGATCTGAGCGCCCTAAGCTGCTTTTCATTACCAAATACAGCATATCTATCGCTTCAAGCACCCGGTTCAGCGCCTGCTGCATCTCTGGTCTTTGATACTGATCACGCCAATTACCACGCGCAGGCTCTGGGGCAAACTGTAACCGCCAGTCTTTAATCAGCTGCGCTACTTTATCGGCAGTTTTGGCCAGCTGCGGATGGTCACGTAGCTCGGTTTTGCAGGCAACATCAATATCGCGACACAGCTCCAGCAAAACCCGGCTGGAGATGTTCTCGCCAAAGTAATCACTGGCAATATCAGGCAGCTGATGGGCTTCATCGAAAATAATCACATCCATTTGCGGCAACAGCTCGCCAAAGCCGGTGTCTTTTAACGCTAAATCGGCAAAAAATAAGTGATGGTTAACGACTACCAGGTCGGCCGCCTGCGCTTTTTTACGCGCTTTGAGTAAGTGACAGTCTTCGTATACCGGGCAGTCTTTACCCAGACAGTTATCAGTAGTGCTGGTAATGTATGGCAGCGCTTTAGAATCTTCGCTAATGTAGCTAAGCTCGCCAATATCACCGCTTTGCGTTTCAGCCGCCCATTTTTTGATCAGGCTTAAGTCCTGGATCAAATGGTCATCTTGCATTGGCACATGATTGTAGTGCTGCTCTAAGCGAAATAAACACAGATAGTTGCTGCGCCCCTTCAGCAGCGCCAATTGCAGTGGACTGGCTAGGGCTTTAACGACTTTGGGTAAGTCACGAAAATACAGCTGTTCCTGCAAATTCTTAGTGCCGGTTGAGAGCACCACTTTTTTCCCGCTCAGTAGCGCTGGCACTAAATAGGCGTAGGTTTTACCGGTACCGGTACCTGCTTCTACTACCAGGCTGCCGGGCGTTTCAATAACATCGGCGACGGCTTGTGCCATCTGAAGCTGCGCCTCGCGGGCGTTAAAACCGGCAATATGCGCAGATAAAGCACCGCCTGGAGCAAAAGCACTGGCTACCTGCTTACGCATACTGACTCAGAGTGTGATAAGGGGTGAACAGCACAAAGTAAACCATCAGAAAATTAAGGCGGCTATTATGCCTTAATACGCGGCAAATTCAGATAAAAATATCCAGATGGCCATCTTTATCGACATGTTGCTCGTCCTCTGGCGTGGTATACGGCGCGTCAGGGTAGTCTTGCTGACGACAATCGCCTTTACGTCCTGAGCGCGACAGGATAAGGTATTTTTGCTCGTGAGGTTTAATGGGCGTTAAGCGCGCATCCTTAAACACTGGCACCACCTGTTTTGGATCAGGCTCGACCGGTGTACCGGGTACACGCTGTACAAAAGGCATAAAAGCGTCCATTCGCTTCTCCTTAACACCATTCCACCTTTATCGGCCAGATCTGGCCAAACTTAACACAGCACGCATTGACTATACAACTTGAGCAAATATTAACCTAAAAGTTCAGCATTTGACGCACTAAACACGACTGCCTTTTTTCGTAAAAAGACAAAAAACACAATTAAACCATATATTTCAGCAACTTAACAAAAATAGCTCTAGAACCAATAAACCAAAACCGACTTGCACTTAACAACAGATACAGGTAACTTGTATAGCAACTTAAGCAGCAAATCCCAAATTATGACTACTGTAACTGTACTGCATCATCATAGCGACTAGCCGTCCGGATATTTCGGAGGGCTTTTTTCTGGCGCTCCGGTGGTACAGCAGCATAACAACCCCGAGCCCAGGCCCGGGGTTTTTGTTTATTCGTATTACACAATTTATTTATCGTCACGGAGACCAGTATGAGTCCGGCAACAGAATCAAAACGTTTACGCATCGCCATGCAGAAATCCGGCCGTTTATCGGTCGACTCCCAAGCCCTGCTGACCAGCTGCGGGTTAAAAATCAACCTGCGCGAGCAGCGCCTTATTGCCCATGTCGAAAATATGGATATCGATATCCTGCGCGTACGGGATGACGATATTCCGGGTTTGGTGATGGATGGTGTTTGTGACTTAGGTATTGTCGGCGAAAACGTGCTGGAGGAAGAATCACTGCAGCGCAAGCTGGATAACGACAGCTTTGATTACACCGTACTAAAACGGCTGGATTTCGGCGGTTGTCGTTTATCCATTGCCGTGCCGCAGGAAGAAAACTACACCGGCGCGGTGTCATTAGACGGTAAAACCATTGCGACCACTTACCCGCGCTTGCTCGGTCGTTATTTAAAACAGCAAGGCGTTAATGCCCGCATTGTTAATTTAAAAGGCTCGGTGGAAGTGGCGCCGCGCGCGGGTTTAGCCGATGCTATCTGTGATCTGGTGTCGACCGGTGCCACACTCGAAGCCAATGGCTTAAAAGAAGTCGAAGTCATTTACCGCAGCAAGGCAGTGCTTATTCAGCGCAAAGGGCTAAGCGATGAGCGCCAGCTTAAGCTGATTAACAAACTGATGCCGCGCATTAATGGCGTGATGCAAGCCAATGAAAGTAAATACATTATGCTGCATGCGCCGCGCGCCCGCTTAGATGAAGTTATTGCGCTGCTGCCGGGCGCAGAAAACCCGACCATGCTGCCACTGGCAGGTAATGATGCCATGGTGGCTATTCATGTGGTGAGCAGTGAAACGCTGTTCTGGGAAACCATGGAGCAGTTAAAAGCGCTTGGCGCCAGCTCCATCTTAGTGCTGCCAATTGAAAAGATGATGGAGTAACCATGACAGCCGTGATTGATTGGGCTTCGTTATCTTATGCAGAGCAGCAAGCCGCTCTGGCACGGCCAGCGCTGGCGGATTCGGCATCCTTAAGTGCGCAGGTAGCTGAGATTATCCGCAATGTACGTGCCAACGGCGATGCGGCGCTACGCAGCTACAGCCAGCGGTTTGATGGCCTGGATAACAACCCGTTAGCGCTGTGCGTTGCGGTAAAACAAGCGCAGCTGGCTAAACTGTTGCCAGAGCGTAAAGCCGCTATTGAGCTGGCGTACGACAATATCCGTAAGTTTCACGCTGCCCAGTTGCCGCGTGATATTGAAGTAGAAACCAGTGCCGGCGTTAGCTGTCAGCTAAAAAGCCGCGCTATTGCCGCTGTGGGTTTGTATATCCCTGGCGGCAGTGCGCCACTGCCCTCCACTGTACTGATGCTGGGTGTACCGGCGCAGTTAGCCGGTTGCGGGCGCATAGTGCTGGTAACACCGCCTGGCAAGCCAGCTGCAAGCGATATCGCGCCGGAGATTCTGTATGCGGCAGAGCTGTGTGGCATCAGCGAGATTTACACTATCGGCGGCGCCCAAGCCATTGCTGCACTGGCCTATGGCACCCAAAGCATCGCCAAAGTGGATAAAATCTTCGGCCCGGGTAATCGTTATGTTACTGAAGCCAAGCAGCAAGTCAGCCAGGATGCCAAAGGCGCCCAAATAGATATGCCGGCCGGCCCGTCGGAAGTGCTGGTTCTGGCCGATAGCAACGCTAACCCAGCCTTTGTTGCTGCCGACTTGTTATCCCAAGCCGAGCATGGCCCGGATTCACAAGTGATCTTGGTCAGCGACAGCAGCGATTTAATTGCTGCCGTGCAAGCAGAAGTCGACAGCCAGCTTTCGCAACTACCACGCAAAGATATTGCACAGGCCGCGCTTAGCCATAGCCGCTATATTCTAACCGCCGATTTAGCCCAGGCGGTAGCAGTAACCAACGCCTATGCACCGGAGCATTTAATTGTGCAAACCGCTTGTGATGACGAGCTGGTAGCGCAATTTAACAGCGCCGCCAGTATCTTTGTCGGAAAGTGGACGCCGGAGTCTGCCGGTGATTACGCCAGCGGCACCAACCACGTACTACCCACTTACGGTTACAGCAAAACGGTATCGAGCTTATCGCTGACTGACTTTTACCGCCGCTTCACGGTGCAAAAGCTAAGCGCACAGGGCATGCGTAATATCGGCCCGGCTATTGTTACGCTGGCTGAAGCGGAAAGCCTGGATGCGCACGCCAATGCCGTGCGGCTGCGTCTGGCAGAACTTAATTCTATTGAAGGGTAAGCACAAGATGGCAAACTCAACCCAAACTGGCGTAAATAACCTGGCCAGACAAATTGTGAAAGACCTGGTGCCTTACGCCTCGGCGCGCAGCAGCATGAGTGGCGGCGCGGTCTGGCTGAACGCCAATGAAAATGCCTTAGCGCCAAGCTATCAGTTAGATGGCACTTTTAACCGCTACCCGTCTTGTCAGCCCAAAGCGGTAATCAACGCTTATGCAGACTATGCCGGTGTATCATCGGAGCAGGTATTGGTAAGCCGCGGCGCGGATGAAGGCATAGAGCTTTTAATCAGAAGCTTTTGCGAGCCGAAACAAGACAGCATTACCATTTGCCCGCCGACTTACGGCATGTATGCGATAAGCGCGGAGAGCAACCAAACGGCGGTGAATAAAGTGCTGCTGATTAATAACGAGCAGCTGGATTTACCTGGCATTTTTGCCACCAGCCCCAAGTTGGTGTTTATCTGTAGCCCGAATAACCCTACCGGCGATCTGATCCCGCGTGCGCAAATTATTGCCGTACTTGAGCATTTTGCCGGTAAGGCGTTGGTGGTGGTCGACGAGGCCTATATCGAGTTTGCACCACAAGCGACACTGGCCAATGAGCTGGCGAATTACCCGCATTTAGTCATTTTACGCACTTTATCTAAAGCCTTTGGCCTGGCCGGGCTGCGCTGCGGCTTTACCTTGGCCGCACCAGAAGTGATAAACGCACTTAAGAAGATGATCGCGCCCTACCCGATTGCCGAGCCGGTAGCACAAATTGCCGCCCAGGCGTTATCCAAAGCCGGTATTGTACAAATGCAACAAAGTGTGGCGACGATAAACCAGCTAAGAGACCAGTTTATCGCGTTTGCCAAAACGCAAACTGGCGTAAAAAAAGTCTGGCCGAGCAATGCTAACTATGTGCTGTTGCAGGTTGCAAACGCCGCAGATTGCGTAAGCAGCCTTATTAAAAGCGATATTTTGATTCGCAATCAGTCCAGCCAGTTAGGCCTGTCACAGGTCGTGCGGGTATCCATTGGCAACGCCGATGAAATGCAGCGCTTACAACAGGCAATGCAGCAGTATTTTTCTAACACAAATAGCCAAGAGAGAGTGAGCGCATGAGTGGCCAGCCTATTTTATTTATCGACCGCGACGGCACCATGGTAGAAGAGCCGCCAATTGATAAGCAGCTCGATAGCCTGGAAAAGCTGGCTTACGAGCCTGATTTGGTGCCCTCTTTATTAAAATTGCAAGCCGCTGGCTACCGCTTAGTGATGGTCACCAACCAGGATGGCCTGGGTACTGACAGCTTTCCGCGTGACACTTTTGACGCACCACACGACAAAATGATGCAGCTGTTAACCTCACAAGGCATCAAATTTGACGATGTGCTGATTTGCCCGCACTTTGAACACGATAACTGCAGCTGCCGCAAGCCGAAACTGGGGTTGGTAAAAGACTACCTGCAGCAGGGCAAAATCGACTTTACTAACTCTTATGTCATTGGCGATCGTGTTACCGATGTGCAGCTGGCCGAGAACATGGGCCTGCCGGCATTTCAGTATAACCGCGACAGCTTAGGCTGGGCGCAAATCACTAAACAGCTGCTAAGCCGTGGCCGTAAAGCCACCGTTAGGCGCACCACGCGGGAAACCGACATTGAAATCAGTGTTGATCTCGACAGCAGCGGCAATAACAGCTTTAACACCGGCGTTGGCTTTTTTGACCATATGTTGGAGCAAATTGCTACCCACGGCGGCTTTTCGTTGCAGGTAAAGGTGGTGGGCGATCTGCACATTGACGATCACCACAGCGTAGAAGATACCGCACTGGCATTAGGCCAGGCGCTGAAGCAGGCACTGGGTAACAAACGCGGCATCAACCGCTTTGGCTTTGTACTGCCAATGGATGAATGCCGCGCTGAATGTGTGCTGGATTTATCCGGCCGGCCACTGTTTGTGTTTAACGGTGAGCTTGGCGATGGCGCCGTGGGCGGTTTAACACTTGAGATGGTACCGCACTTTTTCCGCTCGTTAAGCGATGCCATGCTGATGACACTGCACCTTAGTATCACCGAAGGCAACAAGCACCATAAAGTGGAAGGCCTGTTTAAAGCCTTTGGCCGCGCGCTGCGCCAGGCTATCACCGTATCGGGTGAGGCCTTACCGAGCTCAAAAGGAGTGCTGTGATGAAGCTGGTGATTGTCGATACCGGCTGTGCCAATATCAGCTCGGTGTATTTTGCCTTCAAACGTTTGGGCGTTGACGCCAGCATCAGCCGCGATGCCAAAGCCATTAAAGCGGCCGATAAAGTGCTGCTGCCCGGCGTAGGCACCGCACACAATGCTATGGCCAAGCTGCAACAGGCGGAACTGATTGACACGCTGCAACAGCTGCAACAACCGCTGCTGGGTATTTGCCTGGGTATGCAAATGCTGACCGCGCACAGTATGGAAGGTGATGTAGCCTGCCTGAACCTTATCCCATCAGAGGTGCGGCCGATGCAAAGCGCAGGCCTGCGCTTGCCACATATGGGCTGGAATACACTACACAGCATCAGTAGCCACCCGCTGCTGCGCGGCTTTGCTAACACCGATTATCTGTACTTTGTGCACAGTTTTGCGGTGGCACCGGATGAGTACAGCCTGGCGCAGTGTCATTACGGTACTGATTTTTCTGCGGTAATTGGCAAAGATAATGTCGCCGGTGCGCAGTTTCACCCTGAGCGCTCCGGTAAAACCGGCGCGCGCTTATTACAGAATTTTCTGGAGTGGCAGTTATGATTATTCCCGCCATCGACTTAATTGACGGCAATGTGGTGCGCTTGTACCAAGGCCGCTACGACAACACGACCCACTATGATTTCAGCCCGCTTGGTTTACGTAATCGGTATGCCCAGGCCGGTGCCGACTGGCTACACATTGTCGATTTGTCCGGCGCGAAAGATGCCACTAAACGCCAGCTGGCGCTTTTAACCGAACTGATGACGGCCTCACCTTTACATATTCAGGTTGGCGGTGGTGTACGCAGCGAGCAGGACGTGATTGATTTACTTGATGCCGGCGCAGGCCGGGTGGTAATTGGCAGTTTGGCCATACGCCAGAGCGAGCTGGTGCAAGGCTGGGTGCTCAAATACGGTGGCGAGCAGATTGTGCTGGCACTGGATGTCGCTATTAACGACAAAGGCGAGAAAACCCTGCCCTCACATGGCTGGATTGAACAATCGAACATTACGCTGGAGCAGGTGCTGGACGGTTATATTGCCGCCGGTGCGAAACACGTGCTTTGTACTGACATCAGCAAAGACGGCACCTTAACTGGTTCTAATGTACAGCTATACAAAGAGCTGGCCAGCAAGTATCCGCAAATTCAGTGGCAGGCTTCGGGCGGCATTGGCAAGCTGGATGATATCCGCGCTTTAATTGGCAGCGGCGTGGCCGGCGTTATTTTAGGCCGCTCACTGCTGGAAGGTAAATTTACCCTTGAGGAGGCCATTGCATGCTGGCAAAACGGTTAATTCCCTGCCTCGATGTACGCGATGGCAAGGTGGTAAAAGGCGTACAGTTTCGTAACCATGAAATTATCGGCGATATCGTACCGCTAGCACAGCGCTACGCCGAGGCCGGCGCTGACGAGCTGGTGTTTTATGATATTACCGCATCGAGCGATGGCCGGGTGGTGGATAAAAGCTGGGTGCGGCGTATTGCTGAAGTGATCGATATTCCGTTTTGTGTCGCCGGTGGTATTAAGACGGTGGCTGATGCCGGCAAAATCCTGGAAATGGGCGCGGATAAAATTTCGGTAAACAGCCCGGCCTTGCTAAGACCTGAGCTGATTAACGAGCTTAACCACAGCTTTGGCCAACAATGCGTTGTGATTGGCATTGACAGCTTTTTTGATGTCACTTCCGGCCAGTATCAGGTATACCAGTTTACCGGTGATGAAAGCCGCACCCGAAAAACCCAGTGGCTTACCCGCGACTGGGTAAGCGAGGTGCTAAGCCGTGGTGCCGGCGAAATCGTACTTAACTGCATGAATCAGGATGGGGTACGCCAGGGGTATGATATTGCTCAGCTGAAAAGCATCCGCGATATCTGCACTGTGCCGCTGATTGCCAGTGGCGGCGCCGGTACTATGCAGCACTTTACTGATGTATTTGCAAAAGCCGATGTTGATGGTGCTTTGGCTGCCAGCGTGTTTCACAAAGGTATTATTGAAATTGCTGATTTGAAAGCCAAATTGATCGCTGATGGCATTAGCATCCGGCCATAATAAGGGTAGTTATGAACAAAGACACCATTAACCAACTAAGCTGGCCGGAAAACCAACTTTTGCCAGCCATAGTACAGCATGCCATCTCTGGCAAAGTGCTGATGCAGGGCTACAT
The DNA here is from genome assembly GCF_039871805.1 of Rheinheimera fenheensis. Classification (NCBI taxonomy): domain Bacteria; kingdom Pseudomonadati; phylum Pseudomonadota; class Gammaproteobacteria; order Chromatiales; family Chromatiaceae; genus Rheinheimera; species Rheinheimera fenheensis. The sequence goes on along the minus strand of NZ_JBDPJM010000003.1, from coordinate 209,334 downwards.
GAACCCGGAGGCACTTTCGCACACGCTACAAAGCGGCAACGTCACCTTTTACAGTCGCAGCAAACAGCGGCTGTGGACCAAAGGCGAAAGCTCGGGCAATACTTTACAACTGGTCAGCGTCGACAGTGACTGCGATGCTGACAGTATTTTAGTGCTGGCACTGCCGCAAGGCCCCACCTGTCATGTCGGCACCGAAACCTGCTGGCATGATAACAACGCTAACAGCCCGCAACTGGCGTTTTTATATGACTTAGAGCAAGTGATTAAAAGCCGTGAAGGCAGCGACCCGGCCAGCAGCTATACCGCTAGCCTATTTGCCAAAGGCGTAAAACGCATTGCGCAAAAAGTCGGTGAAGAAGGCGTTGAATCGGCCTTAGCGGCGATGGCCGGTGACCGGGAAGAATTGGCTAACGAAGCCGCTGATCTTATTTTCCATCTGCTCGTATTACTACGCAGCCAGCAGCTTGAACTGAACGATGTTATAGCCGTGTTACGCCAACGGCATAAGTGAACCTGTTTTGCCGGCAGCCTGGCTGTACGACCAGGCTGCGGCAACAAAAAAATTGTCTTTGCGGCCTTCTGGCGACAGTAGCTAAAGCTAACTACACTTGAGGCGTCATGACAGCAAAATCGCCGCACCTGCACCGCGAGGCTAACCTGATCCAAATGCTGGATCCACTGTCCACCGACTGGAACCAGGCCTTGCCCGCACCGGACAGTACAGTAACCCAAAAACTGGTTGCTGCGCTGGATTTTTCCCGCTTAAATACCTTGTTCGAAAATTTTTTACAGGTAATGAATGTGCCCATAGCACTGATTGACCTGCAAGGCAAAGTATTAGCCTCATCCCGCTGGCAGCGCGCTTGCATTCAGTTTCATCGTCAGGCAGAAACAACATTACAGCGCTGTCTGGAAAGTGACCGCGAGTTAGCACTGCAGCTGGAGCAAGGCAAAAACTATTCAATATACCGCTGTCGCAATGGTTTGGTTGATTGTGCCACACCAATTGTGCTCGAAGGCGAGCATATCGCCAATTTGTTTATTGGCCAGTTTCTGTTAGCTGAGCCCAACCCGGAATATTTTACTGAGCAAGCCGCACAAGCTGGATTTGATAAAGAGGAATATCTGAGCGCCCTGGCAGAGGTACCAATTGTCGATGAAACCAAACTGCCCGCTATGCTCAATATGCTGTCATCCTTAGCCTTGCAAATTACAGAGCTCAGTTTGGCCAATCACCGCTACCAACAAAGCCTGCAACAAACTGAACTGAAAGTTGAACAACGTACACAAGAGTTAACCTTACAAAACCAAATTTTAAGCCTGATCAGTGATGGCGCTGAGCTCGAAGCTGTGCTGCATAATTTGGTGAGCCAGGTAGAACTCCTGCATCCTGATTCGTTATGCTCTATTTTGCTGCTGGATGAAGACGGCAAAACGCTGCGCCACGGTGCAGCACCTTCCCTGCCACAAGCTTACAACCAGGCAATTGACGGCGTTGTTATTGGCAAGGGCGTTGGCTCTTGTGGTACTGCAGCTTTTAGTGGCGAAAGGGTGATTGTCAGTGATATTCAATCTCACCCCTATTGGCAACCCTATCTGGCATTGGCTGACATTGCCGAAGTGAAATCATGCTGGTCGCAACCAGTCAAAAACGCCCAGGGCCAGGTACTTGGTACCTTTGCGATTTATCATCGCCGACCAGCAACGCCCAGCGCCGAGCAATTGGAAAAAATAGCCACTTATAGCAAGCTGGCAGAGCTTGCTATAAGCCGCAGTTTAAGCGTTTCGCAAATTCGGCGCCTAGCGTTTTATGACAGCTTAACCGGGCTCGCCAATCGTCGGCTGTTGGAAGAACATATGCTACAAGCCATGGCTGCCAGTCAACGTAATCAGACGTATTGCGGTTTGATGTTTATTGATTTAGATAACTTTAAACCGGTAAACGATATTTACGGCCACCGCGTTGGTGATGGTTTACTGCGTGAGGTTGCCCGACGTTTACAGAGCTCGGTGCGACAAGCCGACACTGTTGCCCGTTTTGGTGGCGATGAATTTATTGTGCTATTGCGGGATATTGATACTGACTCAGAAGGTAGCCGGCAACACATTCAAAGTGTGGCGAAAAAAATTGCTGTAGCGTTATCCCGCCCCTTCCCGTTAGAACAACATCTGATGCACCAGTGTGCCTGCAGCATAGGTTTAGTACTATTCAAAGGCAACAGCGATTGTGACGAGCTATTACGTCAGGCTGATACCGCCATGTATCAAGCCAAACGCCAGGGACAAAACCAGCCGTCCTGGTTTCAAGCCGGTTAAAACTCAGCACACCGGGCCCATTAATTACGCTAGCCATCGCATTAAAATGTAACAGCCTTTGTCTGTCTATTGACAAGGCCCGCCCTGCCACAGACTATAGCCGCGGTCGTACGTTTAACACTTCTGTTAACACTAAAAATAAAAGAGTCGCTATGAAAAAATCCTTACTTGTACTGGCGTTAGCCAGTAGCTTCGCCATGGCAGATGAAGGCATGTGGATGCCACAACAACTGCCGCAAATTGCCAACGAATTAAAAGCTGCCGGCTTGGCGCTGGACCCGGCCGACTTAACCAAATTAACTGAGTTCCCAGCAGCAGCTATTGTTAGTCTTGGCGGCTGTTCAGCGTCTTTTGTCTCGCCAAATGGCCTGGTTGCCACTAACCACCACTGCGTCTACGGCAGCATTGCGCATAACTCGACACCAGAGAATGATTTACTCGCCAATGGCTTTTTAGCAAAAAATTTAACGGATGAAGTGCCTGCAGCGCCGGGTAGCCGTATTTTTGTTACCAAAGCGGTCGATAACGTCAGCGATAAAGTGATTGATGGCAAAACGGCTAAATTAACTGGCAAAAAACGTATCGATGCCATTGAAGCTAACCAAAAAGCCATCGTCGCTGAGTGTGAAAAAGATGAAGGCCACCGCTGCACCGTAGCCGCTTATTATGGCAGCCTGGAGTTCTACTTAATTAAACAGCTGGAAATTAAAGACGTGCGCTTAGTGCATGCACCGGCTGAAGGCGTAGGTAAATTTGGTGGTGACACAGACAACTGGATGTGGCCGCGCCACACTGGTGATTACAGTTTTTACCGTGCTTATGTGAGCCCTGAAGGTAAATCAGCTGATTACAGCACCGACAATGTGCCCTATAAACCAGACTTTCATTTAACCCTGGCCAAAGATGGCGTGAAAGAAGGTGATTTTGTGATGGCAATGGGCTACCCGGGCCGCACTAACCGCCACCGTTTACCCAGTGAAGTGAGCGAAACCTTTGAATGGGCCTACCCTAACACTGTGGCACACTTTAAAAACACGCTAGACATTATTGCCAAGCAAACCGCCAACGATAAAGACGCTGAGCTGAAATACGCCAGCCGCGTGGCAGGGCTTAACAACTACATGAAGAACCGTCAGGGCATGTTAGACAGCTTTGCTGACAGCGATTTTTTAACTCGCAAACAAGCAGAACATACTGAATTGACCCAGTGGGTTAACAGCAGTCGTGACAATAAAAAAGCCTATGCAGATGATTTAAAAACCATCGAAAAACTGCTGAAACAAAGCCAGGAAAAAGATCGCAAAGACTATTTACTGGATAATGCCAAACCCCGTCTGTTAACCGTTGCTGGCGCCCTGTATCGTTTAGCACAAGAGAGCACTAAGCCGGATGCCGAGCGTAAAGCTGGCTTTCAAAGCCGTGATTTACCGCGTTACAAAGCCTTTGTCGCCGGCATGGAGCGTAACTTTGCCGTTAGTGTAGAAAAAGCATTGGATCTTTATAACTTAAGCCGCTATGCCGCCCAACCTAAAAAACTGCGCGACAGTGACTTTGATAAAGTTATGGGTATTAAAGATGGTATGTCTGAAGCCGATCTCAAAGCACTGATTGACAGCTGGTATGCCAACACCGGCTTAACCACACTGGATAAACGCAATGCCCTGCTGGAGATGACACCAGAGCAAATTGCAGCAGTAGATGACAGCTTTGTTAAAGCCGCCGTTGCACTACATAAGTGGAACTTAAAACAGGAAGCGGCAGAAGAAGAGCTGGCTGGTAAAATTCAGCAGGCCTATGCCAGCTACATGCGCGCCAAAATCGCCTTTATGCAGTCGAAAGGCCAGGCGGTTTACCCGGATGCGAACAGCACACTGCGGGTCACTTACGGTAATGTAAAAGGCCGAGCTCATGGCAATGAAGATGGCAACGCCTGGGCACCGTTTACCACGCTGCGCGGTATTACCGCTAAGGCCACTGGCGAAGGTGAGTTTAATGCCCCACAAAGCCAGCTAGACGCCATTAAAGCCAAGCAATATGGCCCATACAAGGTAGAAAGCTTAAATTCAGTGCCGGTAAACTTTTTGGCCACGCTTGATATTACCGGCGGTAACTCAGGTTCAGCGGTATTAAACAGTAAGGCTGAACTGGTTGGCCTGGCGTTTGACGGCACACTGGACTCGATAATTTCAGACTGGGACTACAACCCGGACAATACCCGCTCTATTCAGGTTGATCACCGTTTTATGCTGTGGCAAATGCAGCTGGACGGCGCCGATAATCTGTTAAAAGAGATGGGCGCAAAGTAACGCTCTGACAAAGGGCCGCAAGGCCCTTTTTTATTATCTGATTACGTAGCGCAAAAAATATTTCTCCAGCTAACGCAAGCTGGCTTCGCGGCAAGACAAAACTGCTATAAAATGCGCCACCCTAATCTGCCTGAGCGGCACGCCGTTATGTTGTCGTCCACCTCGCTCTATACCGATCTCTCTGCTTACTATGACTTGATGTGTAGCAACATCAATTATCAACAGCAAAGCCAAAGCGTACAGCGGTTGCATCAATTATTTGGCAACGGCGGTAAACGGCATCTTGATTTGGCGTGTGGCACTGGCCCGCATATTGCGCATTTTCTCCGTGCCGGTTATCAGTGTATCGGTTTAGACTTAAACCAGCCGATGCTGGAACTTGCCAGGGCGCGTTGTAACGAAGCTACGTTTTTGCTTGGTGATATGAGCCAGTTTAGCCTGACACAGCAAGTTGATTTAGTTACCTGCTTTTTATACTCCATGCACTACAATGCCAGCATTGAATTACTAAGCCGCTGTATTGCGCAGGTACATGCCAATTTAAGCCCAGGTGGCGTGTTTTGCTTTAACGTGGTCGATAAAGACAAAATATCGAATAACGACGCCGTACGACAAGATGCAGTGCACAACGGCGCGCATTTTGTGTTCGAGTCCGGTTGGTATTATCAGGGACAGGGCGAGCAACAGCTGTTAAAGCTGCGCATCAGCAAAACCTGCAGCCAACACAGCCAATACTGGCAAGACAGCCACAGCATGGTGGCATTAAACTTTGGCCAGCTACAGGCCTTGTTGGCACCGTGGTTCGACGTGCACATACTGGCGCACAATTATGACAGTATCCAAAGCTGGGATGGCGAGGCCGGCAACGCCTTATTTGTTTGCGTAAAACGCTGATTAGTGGCTTTTTTCTAATAACTCTGCCGCCAGCCGGACAAAGTCTGACGAGGTTAAAATCCCCTTCAGCTTGTTGTTTTCATCTACCACCGGCATACAGCCGTGGCGGTTTTTGACAAAAAAACCGGCCACTTCTCTGAGCGACTGCTCTGGCGTTACCGCGGCAAAATCGGTTGCCATCATATCGGCGACCAGCTGCTGCTTTTCTTTGCGCTCCAGTGCTGTCGCACCATATTGCGCCATTAAGCCCATGACTTTGGCAATCATAATTTTTTGCGTCAGCATACCGACCAGCTCACCATTTTGTTCGATCACCGGTATATGACGCACATTTTTCTGCCGCATTAAATCATGCGCATCTTTTAAGCTGGCATCGCGGGTAACACACAACGGATCGGCTGTCATCAGCTGGGCAACGGTGGTAATGGTCATAAGTGGCTCCTGTGTTACGACAAGTTTGATGTACTAGATATAGCGAAAAAGCCGGTAACTTGCAGCGAACTGGATCAAGTTTTTCGCCATACGGCAGCAAAATTTATTTGGTTTAGCAAAAACAGAAAAAGAAAAATCTGATCCCTTCATCTGGCACTTTCGTTTGTATAACCGACTTTTGTGTCTAACTTTACTCGAAAAAAGGAAACACTATGAAACTGTCACATCTTATCAGTACAACAATTTTAGCTGGCTCGTTAATGTTTAGCGTGCAGGCACACAACCACAAAGCTAAAGCGGATATAGTTGACACTGCCGTTGCAGCCGGCAACTTCTCTACCCTTGTAACCGCCGTAAAAGCAGCTGAACTGGTAGATACCTTAAAAGGTGAAGGCCCATTCACCGTATTTGCTCCCAATGATGCGGCCTTTGCCAAAATCCCTGCGGCTGACTTGAACGCGCTGGTCGCCGATAAAGCCGCGCTGACTAATGTACTGACTTACCATGTTGTCGCTGGCAAAGTGATGGCGGCTGACGTAGTGAAATTAACCTCAGCCAAAACCGTACAGGGCCAGGAGTTGGCGATTGAAGTAAAAGACGGCAAAGTCTTTGTGGATGGCGCTCAGGTGATTGCTACTGACATCGTTACCAGCAATGGTGTGATCCATGTGCTAGACAGCGTGGTAATGCCTAAGTAATCCCACCTGTTAACTCGTCTCAGACGCCTTGCTCTGAGACGAGGTTAACGAACTCCCAAGCGACGCCACTATTACCAGCAATATTGCCAGCCACTGCCACAGTGTTAACAGCTCTGCCAGAATGAGAAAACCCGCTAAAGCAGCGACTGCAGGTTCCATACTCATAAACACGCTGAAATTTTGTGATGTCATATTGCGCAGTGCCACCATCTCTAATGAGTACGGAATGGCACTGGATAAAATACCGACTAAAAAGCCCAACGGGAGCACCTCCCAGCTTAGTAGCGCCATGCCCTGAGTAATGAACCCCGTTGGCACTAGCACTGCGGCCGCCACTGTCATACCCAGCGCTACGATAATACCGCCCGAGCTTTGGGTATTGGTTTTTTTTCCAAACAAAATATAACCGGCCCAACAGGCACCGGCCGCAAGTGCCAGCATTACACCGACAGGATCCAGTGCATCGGCACCGCGCATATCGGGAAGCAGCAGTAAAATACCGGCAATGGCACAGGCTACCCAGATCAGGTCGCGTTTACGCCGCGATGAAAACAGCGCCACCGCCAAAGGCCCGGTAAATTCAAGCGCAACGCCGATACCCAGTGGAATGCGCGCGATCGCCAGATAAAACAATATATTCATCCCACCCAGACACAGGCCATACACCACTATCGCCCGCCAATCGCGGCCTTGGGGCAAGGATCGCCAGGGCCTGAATACCAGCCATAGCACCAGCGCCGAAAAGCCCAGCCGCAGCGCTGTGGTACCGTCCGGGCCAATCAGCGGAAACAGCTGCTTGGCAATAGAGGCACCAGATTGGATAGTCACCATCGCCAGCAACACGCTACAGATGGCGACAACCAGACTGCGGTTAACAGATAAAGACATAAAGCGATCCGAATGGGAGTAGAAGATGCGACAGCCGTATTGTAGATCGCAGCTCACGAAAACATAAGCCGCAACGCACTGAGTTGCGTCATCTTTGCGTTATTTCAGGGCAAATAACGAGCCTCCTTTCAATGCTGAAACACAAAAGCCGCGCAACATTCAGAAAAATATCATTTTACAGCAAAGGTTTAGACTTAATTTAGCCGGCATAGTGACAAACAAATACGGCTGGCACAACACCTGCTTATTAGCTGTAACAGTATTGTGCTCAACGCCCATTTCGTCCCCTGACACAGGAGCCTTACTATGACTGGCTTACAACACCGCAGCCATCCACTGCGCGATATCCTCGATAAAGAGCTGCAGCAACGTACTTTCCCTGCACTGACGGCGCCCTGCCGGCTCTGCCAGTTTATGCTTACGGTAACACCCGCTTCACGTAGCAGCGAGCTGAGTTTTATCCAGCAATTAGCCAATGCACAGGGCGGCCATTTTAGTGAAACCGCACAGGACGTTAACCTGCCTCTGTTTGGCGGCATGTTACGCTTTGAAAAACACAGTGAGTTCTCCAGCTACATTTTTATCCGCCCGGCACATGACAAACAACTATTTGACGACCCTCTGGATTTTTTACCCGCCAAAGACTGGCTAAGCCAGATCCCTGGGCAGATTTTCCGTGTGGTGCAACTGAGCATTATCACACCAGCACAGTTGGCTGAGCTTGGCGACATTGACAGCCTGTTTAACAAAGACAACTGTATTAGCAGCCACCTTGCGGGGCAGCAGGCGCGGATCTGGACTGACTTTCAAAAGCATGCTGAAGGCGCTGGCCGCATGCTGCTGCTGGATAACGGCTTAACGCCGGCGGCGTTAGGCCGCCTGGTGCAGCAACTGTTTGACCTTGGCAATTACCGCAAACTATCATTACTGGGCTGGCCGGTAGCACGTCAGGCACTGGCCAAATTGAATTTGCTGGAGCAGCAGTTATCCGACATAACCCAGCGTATCGAATATAAAAACAATGCTGACGAGCGCCTGCTTAATGAAATCACCACCATGGCGGCGCAAACCGAACATTTAATTGCCGATAATAGCTCACGCTTACAAGCGACTGCAGCTTATTATCAACTGACGCTGGACAGGCTTAAAAGCCTGGACGAGGCGGCCATTGAGGGTATGTTGTCGTTACAGGATTTTACCGAGCGGCGCTTAACTCCGGCGTTTCGCACCAGTGAGTCGGTAGTCTTTCGGCAAAATGCGCTGTCAGGCCGCTTAGGCCGCTCTACGGAGCTGTTACGAACCCGTATCAACCTAACCTTAGAGCAACAAAACCAGCAGCTACTGGCATCAATGGATCAAAGAGCCAAACTGCAATTGCGCATGCAACAAATGGTTGAGGGCTTATCGCTGGTCGCCATCAGTTACTATGCCTTACAACTGACTGATAAAGCCCTCAACGCATTAAGTCACTGGTTTGTCGCTTTTAATTTGGCGCTATGGCAAAGCCTGAGTGTGCCTGTAGTGCTGATAAGTGTGGGGCTGCTATTTTTTTGGCTTAATCGGCAGCTACATCGCGCCTCGCCAGAGCAGGAATCGCGACAAACGGATACCGGTAAGCACACGACAGATCGTGATAAAACCCACTGAATGCTTGAGAATTCACCAGACTAGTGCTTTACTTGCGATCCGCTTTTTTGTTGTTGCGGTTGGTTTTCAGGAGAGCTGGGATGTTACGTGTCGCTGTGCTGGTAAGTTGCTTCAGTGTTGCCTGTCTGGCCAATACGCCAGCAGCTGATGCTGAAAAAACGCAGCGTAAACTTAGCCCGGGGCAGTCATTGACGGACCATAGCCCTGCAACCAAGGCTCGCCCGGCGCACATTGCGGTGTATAAGTCGGTAAAACAGGATGGCACAGCGCTGTTTTCAGACCGGCAACCAGTAAACCGGCCTTATCAGGTGATGCGATTTGACTGTTTTGCTTGTGATCCGGTATCGACAGTGAACTGGCACACAGTGCCACTGTACACCAAGCCCTATAACCGCATTATTGCTAAAGCGGCCGATCAGCATCAGTTGGACCCGGCACTTATACGCGCCGTCATTCATGCTGAATCCTCGTTCCGGCCACAGGTGGTATCGAAAAAAGGCGCTGTGGGCTTAATGCAACTGATGCCGCAAACGGCTAGCTATTTAGGCGTAGCCGATCCAAGCCACCCGGAGCAGAATATCATTGCTGGCAGCCGCTATCTGGCCAGTTTACTAAAACAACATAACAGCGATTTACAGCTGGCGCTGGCAGCCTATAATGCCGGCCCCAGTAACGTGAAAAAATACAATGGCATCCCCCCTTTTGCCGAAACCCAAGCCTATGTTGAGCGGGTGGCCATATTACACCGGCGTTATCAGCAAGCTGGTTAGCCAGCCGTATTAACCGGTGCGGGCTTGCTCAGAGCAGCACGTAATATATCTTTCCACGATACTATACCAAGCAAATGTTTTTGTTCATCCACCACCGGCAAGCAGCTAATGTTATGTTGCAGTAACAGCGCTGCAGCCTGTTTCACGGTAGTCTGCTCAGTGATAGTAATGACCGGCGTCACCATGACTTGATGTACCTTGCGCGAGCGGATAAATAAGCCAATCGCCGGATCAGTGGCGGCATCCATTACCGGGCTTAACTCACGAAAGTAATCTTTCACCGATACAATGCCCACCATACGGTTACTGGCATCGGTTACCGGCACATGCTGAAAGCGGGCTTTGGCAAACACATCGCGCAGCGAGGCAAGGCTGGCATCAGCCGTGGTTGTCACCAACTTATTACGGTGCGTCATAATATGGCTGATACTCATACCCACCTCGCGCTAACCGGTTAATTATCGTCTTTTTCAAAACCTTCGATAGTCACACCCGAGAGGAAACCTGCCCCTTTGGTGTCGCCACTGCGCAGCTTGATCATCAGGCGTAAATCGTTCGGTGAGTCGGCATGGTGCAGCGCATCGGCGTAACTGATGCGACCAGCCTGATACAGATCGTATAGCGCCTGGTCGAAGGTTTGCATCCCTAGCTCGCGCGATTTTGTCATCACCGCTTTAATTTCGCCCATCTCGCCGCGGGCAATTAAATCGGCAATCAGCGGCGAGTTCAGCAATACTTCAATGGCTGCAACCCGGCCCAAGCCATCGGCCGTAGGTACCAGTTGCTGCGCCACTATGCCGCGCAGGTTAAGCGATAAATCGAACAACAGCTTTTGATGCATCTCTTTGGGCACCAGGTGCATTATGCGGTCTATCGCCTGGTTGGCATTGTTCGCGTGCAGTGTGGCGATACACAAATGGCCGGTCTCCGCAAACGACAGCGCATACTCCATGGTGTCCTGGCTGCGGATCTCACCGATGAGTATCACGTCCGGCGCCTGACGCAGCGAGCTTTTGAGTGCTGCCTCAAAGGATTCCGTATCAATACCCACTTCGCGCTGAGTAATGAGGCTTTTATGGTGCTCGTGCACAAATTCAATGGGGTCTTCAATGGTCAGAATATGGCCTTTGGCATTGCGGTTACGGTAGCCCAGCAATGCTGCCAGTGAAGTTGATTTACCGGTACCGGTACCACCGACGAACAGCACCAGGCCGCGCTTGGACATGATCACTTCTTTCATGATCGGTGGCAGCCCCAGCTCATCCACGTTTGGAATTTTGGTAACAATGCGGCGCACCACCATACCGGCACAATCGCGCTGCCAGAAGGCTGATACACGGAAACGGCCGCTGTCGTTGGCGATAGCAAAGTTACACTCTTTACTGGTCATAAACTCTTGCTGCTGTTTATCATTCATCGCTGATAGCACCAGCTTCAGCGAGGTGGCATCGGTCAGCGGCGTTTCGTCAATTGGCAGCAGTTCACCGTTAATTTTTGCCGCCACCGGCATGCCGGCGGTGACAAACATATCGGAGGCCTTTTGTGCCACCATTTTTTCCAGAAAGTCTTCTAGTTGCATAGTGGTTTAGATCCTACCCATGGCACCAAAGGTATTCTTATCCTGCGCTTTGGCAGCCGCATCTTTTTGCGTCACCAAACCGCGATTAACCAGATTGACCAGGCATTGATCCATGGTTTGCATGCCATGGGCGGCACCGGTTTGGATAACCGAATACATTTGGGCAATTTTATCTTCACGAATAAGGTTACGAATGGCCGGCAACCCCACCATGATCTCGTGCGCCGCAATACGGCCACCGCCGACTTTTTTCAGCAGCGTTTGCGAGATAACCGCACGTAACGACTCTGACAACATCGAGCGCACCATGTCTTTTTCTTCACCCGGGAACACGTCGATAATACGGTCGATAGTTTTAGGCGCCGAGGTGGTGTGCAGGGTGCCAAACACTAAATGGCCAGTTTCCGCAGCGGTCATCGCCAGCCGAATGGTTTCTAAATCCCGCAATTCACCCACCAGGATCACATCCGGGTCTTCCCGCAGCGCGGAGCGCAGCGCATTGCTGAAACTGTGCGTGTCACGGTGTACTTCACGCTGGTTAATTAAGCTGGACTTATTGGTGTGAACAAATTCTATCGGGTCCTCAATGGTGAGGATGTGGTCGTGGCGCATGGTGTTAATGTAATCAATCATCGCCGCCAGCGTGGTAGATTTACCCGAACCCGTTGGGCCCGTTACCAGCACTAAACCTCGCGGGTTTTCGGCGATAGTTTTAAAGATATCCGGCGCGCCCAAATCGTCCAGCGTTAATACTTCGCTGGGGATAGTACGAAATACCGCTGCGGCACCGCGGTTTTGCACGAAGGCGTTAACACGAAAGCGGGCCAAATTAGGCACTTCAAAGGAGAAGTCTGACTCGAGATTTTCTTCGTATTCTTTACGTTGTTTGTCAGTCATAATTTCGTACACCAAGGCGTGCACTTCTTTATGCGACAGTGGCGGAATGTTTAACTTGCGCACGTCACCGTCTACCCGGATCAGCGGCGGTACGCCGGCAGATAAGTGTAAATCCGATGCTTTATGTTGCACACTAAAGGCCAATAATTCGGTAATATCCATGACAATTTATACTCCACGTTGCCAATTGATATGAATAACATAGCAGAACAACTTAGCCTCGCCTATCAGAACCTGAATGAAAAATGCCAGAGCGCAGGTATCAAGCAGCCGGTAGCATTGATTGCGGTCAGTAAAACTAAGCCCGCTGCACAGGTACTGGCCGCATATCAGGCTGGCCAGCGACAGTTTGGCGAAAACTATCCGCAAGAGCTGGCCGATAAAGCCACCGAGTTGGAGGTATACAAGGATATTCAGTGGCATTTTATTGGCCCACTGCAATCGAATAAAACCAAGCTGGTGGCAGAACACGCCAGCTGGGTGCACAGCCTTGACCGGCTGAAAATAGCCCAGCGGCTTAGCGATCAACGCCCAGCCAGCCTTGGCAAATTAAAGGTGCTGCTGCAAGTGAATATCAGCGCTGAGCCAACCAAAGCCGGCATCACACCAGATGACATGTTGGCGCTGGCTGAGCAGGTTGCCAGCCTTCCGATGCTGCAACTAAAAGGTTTAATGGCAATACCGGCGCCGGGCGACAGTGAGCAGGCGTTTGCCGCCATGCAGCAGTTGTCGGTTAAGCTGCAACAGCACTATCCTGATGCCACTGAGTTATCAATGGGCATGTCAGACGATTGGCCTTTGGCTCTGACTTATGGCGCAACTATGATACGATTAGGCACCGCCATTTTTGGCGCCCGACAGTAACAGCAAGCAAATGGGGAAAAATGAAACAGATGAATGACAATATGGTTGCGTTTATAGGTGCCGGTAATATGGCCCGCTGTGTGATTGCCGCTATGGTCAAGGCCGGCTATCCGGCTGACAACATTATTGCCGCCAATCGCAGCCAGCCCAAATTAACAGCCCTGGCAGCCGATTTTGGCATTCAGACTACGCTTAATAATATTGAAGCGGTAAAAAAAGCCGATGTGATTGTGCTGGCCGTTAAACCGCAAATGATGCAAGAAGTCTGTACTGCGCTTGTTGACGCCGCGCCGGAAATTAGCGAAAAGCTGTTTGTTACCCTGGCGGCCGGCATTACCGTGGCACGTTACCAGCAGTGGCTGGGACAGGTACGGTTAGTGCGCGCCATGCCCAACACGCCGTCACTGGTAGGCCTTGGCGTAACAGGGTTGTTCCCAAGTGCCTGCTCAAATTATGAAAAAGCCTTTGTTGATCATATGTTCAGCGGTACCGGCATGAATGTGTGGCTGGATAGCGAAGCACAAATTGACCACATTATTGCCGTTAGCGGCAGCTCACCGGCTTACTTCTTTTTCTTTATGCAGGCCATGCAGCAAGTGGCTGAGCAGCTGGGCTTTGATGCCGCGCAAGCCAAGCAAATGGTGGCGCAAACTGCACTGGGTGCTGCCACGATGGCGCTTAACAGCGAGCACAGCTTTGCCGACCTACGTGCCCAGGTAACCTCAAAAGGCGGCACTACGCACGAAGCCGTAACCACTTTTGCCAATCAGGGCCTTGAAAAAATGGTTTCTGATGCCATGTATGCCGCGATAAAACGGGCGCAGGAAATGGCGCAAACCTTATAATTTTTAGCCTGGAGAGCCTATGCAAGCTGTGCTGTTTCTGATCGACACCGCCTTTAGTTTGTACCTGATGGTTGTGATACTGCGCTTGTGGCTGCAGCTGGTGCGAGCCGACTTTTATAACCCGTTCAGCCAGTTCGTGGTTAAAGCCACCAACCCCTTGGTGTTGCCGCTGCGCCGGGCTATTCCCAGCATAGGCAGTTTAGACACCGCCACCCTGCTACTGGCTTATGGCATCATGCTGGCTAAACTTATTGTGCTGCAACTTCTGCAAAGCGGCCAGGTGCAGTGGGTACCCAGCCTGATTTTCTCGGTGATTTTTCTGCTAAAAGAAATTTTCACCCTGCTGTTCTGGATTTTAGTGATACGTGCTCTGCTCAGCTGGTTTAGCCAGGGCAGAAGCCCGGTAGAATACGTGATGCACCAACTAACCGAGCCACTGCTGCGCCCGGTGCGCCGTATACTGCCACCGATGGGCGGGCTGGATTTATCGGTACTGGTGGTACTGATTGGCCTGCAGTTTTTAAATATTTTATTCAGCGGCTGGTTTCCGGGGCTATAAGTAGCATAAAACCAGTCTAGCCTTGGCTAAAACACTATACTTAAGCCTTCTTAGTTATAAAGCGCTGTAATAGGCGCTTTTATTTCACCTTGTGAGGTCAATTATGCGCGCTTTTATTATTTCCGTGCTGCTAGGATTGGTTGTGAGCTTCAGCAGCCTTGCCGAGCAAAAAATAACGTTAGGTAACTGGGATGTGCACTATATTGCCTTTCCCTCGCCGCTGTTAACGCCCGAAGTTGCCCAGCAATACCGGCTGCAGCGCAGCAAATACAATGGCATTGTGAATATTTCGGTGCTCAATAGCGCCAGCCAGCAGGCTGAAAAAGTCGCCATTAGCGGCAATGCCAAAGATTTACAAGGCCGGGTACGTCAGCTGGAGTTTACTGAGGTTGTTGAAGGTGATGCCATCTATTATTTGGCCCAACTGCCATTTCACCATGAGCAGCGTTATAGCTTTAGCCTTAACCTACAGCAGGGCAATAAGCAGCAACAGCTTAGCTTTGTGCAAACATTTTACGTAGATTAACACGGCATGATAAGTCAAAAAATCGTCCTGGCCACTGGCAATAAAGGTAAAGTGGCCGAATTAAGCCAAATGTTAGCACCTTTCAATATCGAGGTGCTGCCACAAACTGAGCTTGGTGTGACCGACGCCGATGAAACCGGTCTTACCTTTATCGAAAACGCCATAATTAAAGCGCGCCATGCAGCGCTGGCCACCGGTTTACCGGCTATTGCCGATGACTCAGGCCTTGCAGTTGATGCACTGCAAGGCGCACCCGGCATTTATTCTGCCCGCTACGCCGGCGAAGGCGCGACTGACAGCGATAACATCACCAAACTACTCGATGCGCTTAGGGCTGTGCCGGAACACCAGCGCGGCGCACAATTTCATTGTGTGCTGGTGTATTTGCGCCACGCGGAAGATCCTACACCGCTGGTGTGCCACGGCGTTTGGCCAGGCATTATTACTACCACACCCGCCGGCAATGGCGGCTTTGGGTATGATCCGGTGTTTTTTGTGCCCTCAGAAGGCTGCACCAGCGCCGAGCTTAGCCGTGAGCGCAAAGCCCAGCTTAGCCACCGTGGCCGCGCACTGGCACAACTTATCGCCCTGCTCAGCCAGCAAAGCCACTCAGCCAACCAGGGCACTAACTAGTGGCACTGCAACTGCCGCCACTGGCGTTATACATTCATATTCCGTGGTGTATACAAAAATGCCCTTACTGTGACTTTAACTCGCACGCGGTAAAACAAGGTATTCCAGAGCAGGAATATATCGCCCATTTACTGGCCGATTTAGATCAGGATCTGCCCTTGGTGAAAGGCCGCAGTATCAGCAGCATCTTTATCGGCGGCGGCACGCCCAGTGTTTTTTCAGCAGCCGGTATTGCCCAGATTTTATCCGGCGTTAAACAGCGCATACACTGTACTGACGACATGGAAGTGACCATGGAAGCTAACCCCGGCACGGTAGAAGCCGACCGGTTTGCCGGCTATGTCGCAGGTGGTGTAACGCGCTTTTCTATTGGTGTACAAAGCTTTCAAACGGCACAATTAAAAGCCCTGGGGCGTATTCACGACAGTGCTGAAGCCATACGCGCCGCCACCCTGGCACAACAGCTACCGCTTAACAGTTTTAACCTTGATTTAATGCATGGCTTGCCGCAGCAGGATATAGCGGGTGCGCTGGCCGATTTACAACAAGCCATTGATTTGAACCCACCGCATTTATCCTGGTACCAGCTTACCATAGAGCCCAACACCGCTTTTGCCTCGCGCCCGCCGGTATTACCGCCAGACGATACGCTGTGGGATATTCAGCAGCAAGGGTTGGCGCTGCTGCAGCAACATGGCTACCAGCAATATGAAATTTCAGCCTACGCCAGGGCTGGCCAGCAATGCCGGCATAACCTGAACTACTGGCGCTATGGCGATTATCTGGGTATTGGCTGTGGCGCACACGGTAAAATTACCCTGCCCTCGCGCAACAGTATTTTACGCACGGTCAAAATTAAGCACCCCAAAGGCTATATGGATATGACCCGGGGCTATGTTGACAGTCGCGAGCAGGTTGAGCCGGAAGATAGACCCTTTGAGTTTTTTATGAACCGTTTTCGCCTGCTGGAACCCTGCCCCAAAACCGACTTTACCGCTTATACCGGCTTGCCGCTTAGCTATATTGACAACGCTATAACCGATGCCGAACAAAAAGGCTTGCTAACTGTCAGCGACAGCCACTGGCAAATTACCGATAAAGGCGCACGCTACTTAAACGATTTGCTAACCCTGTTTATTTAACAAAGCGGGGTGTAGCGCCGCTTAACTGCGATAGTCGGGCTGTTAGTCTGCCTGTACTGACGTAGAATAAAGTTAGCTAAAACACAGGGAACTAGCATGACACTCTCTAATTTACCGCAACTGGCTAATCTACGCAGCCTGGCGCTCCCCTTGGCGATAAGCGCAGCCTTACTAACTGGCTGTGGCCCACAGCAAACCACCGCACCTGCACCACAACAGGCTCAACAACCACTGCAGAGCGAAAGCGAAAAAGCCAACGCATTGTTTGAGCAAATTTTTATGGATAACGTGCGGCGCGATCCCGTTTTGCAAACCAGGCTGGGCATTAAAGATGATTATGATAAATGGCGAGATTTATCTGATGCACACTATCAGGCAGGGCTTGAACTAACGAGGCAACACCAGATTATGTTGCAAGCCATCGACAGCAGTAAGCTAGATGATGCAACGCGCGTCAGTTACCTGCTGATGCAACGTAACATAGAGCAAGAGCTGGCCGATGCCAAATGGCGCCTATACAGCTACCCGGTAAACCAGATGTTTGGTACCCACTCACAGGTGCCGTCTTTACTGATTAACCAGCACAGCATCAGCGATGAGCAAGATGCCAAAGCGTATATCGCGCGCTTAAATGCAGTACCAACGCTTTTTAACCAACTGCAACAGCAATTAGCGCAGCGCGCTGAGGCCGGCATTATCGCGCCTAAGTTTGTTTTTCCCCATGTGATTTCCGCCAGCGAAAATGTGATTAAAGGCGCACCTTTTGATGCCAGCGAACCCAGCACCTTAATGGCCGATTTCAGTAAAAAAGTGGCCGCACTTTCGCTGGATGAGAACAGTAAGAAACTGCTGCTCGACGAAGCCACTGTGGCACTACTGACCAGTGTAAAACCAGCCTATAACGGCCTTATAAGCTACTTACAGCAGCTGGAGCAGCAAGCTGACACTGTTGATGGCGTTTGGCGTTTTAAAGACGGTGAGCAGTTTTACAATAATGCGCTTAAACGCACTACCACTACAGATTTGACTGCAGAGCAAATTCACCAACTGGGACTGGACGAAGTGGCACGTATCCACAGCGAAATGCGCGCCATTATGCAGCAAACAGGCTTTGACGATGACTTAAAAGCCTTTTTTGACTTTATGCAAAACGATCCGCAGTTTTACTACCCGGATACGGCAGAAGGCAAAGCGGCTTATTTAGCTGACGCGACGGCGGTAATAGACCATATGCGCACCCGCTTAGATGAGCTGTTTCTGGTCAAACCCAAAGCCGACATGATTGTTAAAGCCGTAGAGCCATTTCGTGAGCAAACAGCCGGAAAAGCATTTTACCAGCAGCCGTCAATGGATGGCTCACGCCCTGGCATTTATTACGCTAATTTATACCGCATGAGCGATATGCCCAAATACGAGCTGGAAGCACTGGCGTACCACGAGGGTATACCCGGCCATCATATGCAGTTGGCGATCGCTCAAGAGCTGACTGAAATGCCAAAGTTTCGCCGTTTTGGTGGCTACACGGCCTATATCGAAGGCTGGGGTTTATACACTGAACTGCTGCCAAAAGAAATTGGCCTGTACCAGGACCCCTACTCTGACTTTGGCCGTTTAGCCATGGAGCTGTGGCGCGCCTGCCGCCTGGTGGTAGACACCGGTATCCATGCGAAAAAATGGAGCCGCGGACAGGCGATTCAGTATCTGCTGGACAATACACCCAATACCGCAACCGCTATTGAGAAAGCCATAGAGCGCTATATTGTAATGCCCTCACAGGCCACGGCGTATAAAGTCGGCATGATTAAAATTATTGAACTGCGCGAAAAAGCCAAAACCGCGCTGGGCGATAAGTTTGACATCCGCATGTTCCATGACGTGGTGCTAAAAAACGGTGCCGTGCCGCTGGATGTACTGGAACAACTGGTTGAAGAGTATATTGCTGCAACAGCAGCATAACTGACAAGCTGATAGAAACAGCCGGCTATTTGGCCGGCTGTTTCTTTGCCACTGCACCGAAATTAACACTCTGCATTTAGCTGCAGTAAATCCCACTTATTACCGTATAGATCTTCAAACACCGCTACGGTGCCATAAGGCTCTTCGCGGGGTAATTCGTTAAACTGCACACCTTTAGCTACCATAGCCTGGTAGTCACGCCAAAAATCATTCGTGTGTAAAAACAAAAATACCCGCCCACCGGCCTGATTACCAACTACTACAGTTTGCTCAGGCTTGCTGGCTTTGGCCAACAGCAGGTTAGCGCCATTACTGCCTGGCGGGCTTAACTGTACCCAGCGTTTGCCTGCTCCTAAATCGGTATCTTGCAGTAATACAAAGCCCATTTTAGTAGTGTAAAACGCTATAGCCTCGTCATAGTCATGTACCAGCAGGGTAACACTGCCCAATTGTTGTTGTATCGTATCGGTCACAATACTTTCCCATCCAGTCAAATGACGCCAAGTCTAGAGCCTGAGGTTAATAACACAAGCAAAAAACAGCAGGCTAGGCGGCCTGCTGCTGGATATGTTGTTGTAGCTCAAGTGCAGCCTGCTGCAGCTGAATAAATACGGCACTGTCTTTTACCAGCTGTGCGTCGTGGTCAAACACCTGATAAAAGTTAGCAACCGACACGGCACCCGTCAGCTGGGCGCCCATGTAGGGGGCGGCGTTTACCGCTGTTTGCAGCACACTCTGCGCCCCGCCCGGCCCGGGTGCGGCAGCAAGAAACAGCGCCGGCTTGTGCTGAAAAATATGCCGCTGAGAGCGTGAGGCCCAGTCGTACAAGTTTTTAAACGCTGCGGTGAAGTTACCGCTGTGTTCGGCAAAAGCCACAATCAGACCATCAGCAACGGCAATACGCTGTAAGAAAGCCGTTACCTGTTCCGGTACACCCAGCGCGTGTTCACGCTGTTCGCTGTAAACCGGCAAATCATAATCATCAAGCTTAAGTGTTTCCACTTTGGCCTGCGGCAGTAATCTGGCGGTGCTCAGAGCAAGCTGCTGATTAATAGACTGAGGGTTATTGCTGGCAGCAAAAGCAAGGATCTTCATAGTGCCTCCTGCTCGTTACGCTGAGCTTTATCCTGATTCAAGTTACGCTGTTGCGGCAGATCGCTTAAATACTCGACAAATTCCACTTCAAAACCGGCCGGATCAATAAAATACACATTTTTGCGATAAGGCTCGGTTGCGCCCGGTTTGGCAATAGCATAACCGGCGCTTTGTAAGCGGTTGATAACCGCCGCCAGATTGTTGGTGACATAAGCAAAATGCGCCAGCCCCACACTGTGACCTTCCAGCTTACGGTTTTGCCCCTCACCGTGGTCGCTGAGTGCCAGGTAGTGGTAGTCATCGCCAAAATGCAGCCATTTGCGTGGTTTACCATACCATTCGCCATGGCCTTCATCACGGATGTGCCAGTGTGGAAAGGCAGCGCGGTAAAAATGCAGCATGGCATCCATGTCGGCCACGACCAGATTAACGTGTTCTAAATACATACAGGGTCTCCTTACATTAAGTTAGCCAGCAGGGTAAAACCTAAAGCCAAGTTGAGGTAAAGTACTTTTTTATCTGAGCAAAAACGGAGCAATGCATGGCAGAAGCAACATGGAGTGTGGGGCGGGTGGCGAAACGCTGTGGCGTGAAAGTCAGCACCCTGCATTTTTACGAGCAAAAAGGCCTGATTAAAAGCTGGCGTAACGCGGGCAATCAGCGCCGCTATAAACCGGATGTCTTGCGCCGCATTGCGGTTATTAAAGCCGCGCAGCAGATGGGTATAAGCCTGGAAGAAGTCAAACAGGCGTTCTTATCGCTGCCGGATAACCGCACGCCAACGGTAGAAGACTGGCAAAACTTATCGAAAAACTGGCAACAGACGTTGAACGCCCGCATTGCCTATCTGCAGAGGCTAAGGGACTACCTGACCGGCTGCATTGGTTGCGGCTGCCTGAGTATGCACAGTTGCCCGCTTTATAACCCGGAAGATAAATTAGCTGAGCAGGGGCTCGGAGCCGTTATTTTACAGCAAGGTGCGACGTTACCTTAATTCACGCTTTTACACGCCTCGTTTGCGCTAACACCGCATTTGTAGGTATGCTGTAAACACAGGCCAAAGCTGGAAAATGCTATGATTTCAATTCACTACTTCGAACCAGAAAGCCAAAGCTGGCATAGCCGTAACTTAAGCCAACTGCCAAAAATTATACCGGCTGATGCCCGGGTATGGATTAATTTAACTGACGCCAGCAGCGATGAGCAGCTTAGCGTACTGCAGCGCTTTGCTATTACGCCAACCATAGTGGAAGATTTCAGCCGCCAGCGTCACCCACCCAAACTGGAAGCACAAACCGACTTTACCTTGCTGATTTTACGCGGCTATGCTGATGCTGACTTTAGTGAATACACTCAAAGCGCTCAAGTTAACCTACTGTATTCTAAGCAAGTATTAATTAGCATAGTACGCTGCCACAATGCAGCTTTACTGGCGCAGCTCAGCCCACAAATGCTCGCCGGGCAAAGCCCAAGCATTGCCGAATGGGTAAAACAGCTGATCCTGGCGGTGTCGGCCAGTTATCTGGAAAAGCTGATTAAGTTTGAAGATGAACAAAGTGAGCTCGAAGATACCATGCTGCATCGCGGTAATGATGAGCAAATGGCGCTTATTATGCGTTATCGCTCGGTGCTTCGAAAAATTAACCGCAACCTGGCTTATCAAAAAGATATCTTTTCAGATGCACTGTATGAAGAACAAAACCCACTACTAAAACAATTTAACAGCAGTGAAATTCGTGATTTTTATGAAAAATTTGAGCGGCTGCACAGCATGACTGATTTATACTATGACCAATTAAGTGATTTGGTAGAAGGCTATTTGTCTACCACCTCGCATCAAATTAATGAACGCATGAAAGTATTAACCATCGTCAGTACCATTTTTATTCCACTGACATTTATTGCCGGTATTTACGGCATGAACTTCGTGTATATGCCTGAGCTGCAAATGCCTAATGCTTATTTTCTGGTGTTAATTGCCATGGCGCTGGGCGGCGTGGGCGGTTTAATTTGGTTTAAAATACGCGGCTGGTGGTAATACCGGCACAGGAGTGGTAAATGGCTGAAAACCAACCGCTGGATATTGAAGAGATAGTACGCGACAGCTTTGATGAGAACGAAGCTGAGCATTTAACTGATAAACTAAGCCAGCTAGAGCCGGAAGAAATTGCCATCGCGCTGGAGGCTATGCCGGTAGAGCAGCGGGTTGCCACCTGGTTAACGCTGCACAGTGAAGATCAGATTGCCGCCCTAACCTATATGCGGGTTGATGCGCGTGACAACATTTTTAAGCAACTGGACGAAGCGCAGCTGCGTAGTCTGGTTGAGGAAATGGCGGTTGACGATCTCATTGAGCTGTTGGATGAACTGCCACAGCGTATTTATGATTATGCTTGCTCCCGGCTAGACGCCAGCCAGCGGCGCTGGCTGGATACCGCACTGGGTTATGCTGAAGATCAATGTGGTCGTTATGCCGACCACGACATGCTTATCATCAACAAAAACGCCAAGGTACGCGATGCTATCCGCTTATTCCGCCAGTTGGCCGATGATGCTGAATACCATGACGCCCTGTTTGTAGTCGACCGCACCGGCCGTTATGTCGGCTTGGTGCACGCAACCCAACTGCTGGGCCTGGGCAGTCACTTACCGATTGAGACAGTGATTGATAAAGACGCGCCATTGGTGGAAGGCGAAATGGAACTGGACCAGGGCTCAGACATCGTTTCGCGCTCTGGCTATACCGCGCTGGCCGTGGTGGACGCTGAGGGCAAATTACTCGGCCGGCTATCGATAGGTGAAGCACTGGAGAACGTGCGTAGAAGCCTGGAAAGCCAGTTTATGCACACGGCCGGTTTGGATGAAGAAGAAGATTTGTTCGCCCCTGTAGTAGACAGCGCCAAACGCCGTGCACTTTGGTTGGGCATTAACCTGTTAACCGCCTTCTTAGCTGCCTGGACCATAGGTCTGTTTGAAGCCACCTTGCAGCAGGTGGTAGCACTTGCAGTACTGATGCCTATAGTGGCCAGCATGGGCGGTATCGCCGGCAGCCAAACCTTAACGCTGATTATCCGCGGCCTGGCTCTGGAGCAAATTACGCCAAAAACCTATTTAACCCTGCTGCGCAAAGAGTTGGGCGTTGGTGCTATTAACGGCGTATTGTGGGCATTCGTCATAGCTGTGACCACCTACTTTTGGTTCGGCGACTGGATTATCGGTGGCATTATTGGCATGGCTATTATTATTAATATCGTGGTGGCTGCGATTGCCGGCGTGTTAATTCCGATCTGGCTGGAAAAACTGGATATTGACCCGGCATTATCCGGCTCGGTCATATTAACCACCGTAACCGACGTCATTGGTTTTTTTGCTTTCCTCGGTTTAGGCTCATTATTTCTGTTGGCATAAAAAGCAATAACTATATTTGCGCTGGTAGCAGCTTTTATTGCTGCCAGCACAAGCGTCGGCTTTTACAATAGGCAAAAAATATCGCTTATCGGAGAGCGCATGAAAATTGCGATTTTGTCGCGCAATACAGAACTATATTCCACCAAACGCCTGGTTGAAGCGGCGCAAGAGCGCGGCCATCAGGTACAGGTGATTGATCCCTTAACCTGCTACATTAACGTAAACCGGGTTAAATCCTCTATTCACCACAAAGGCGAAGCGCTGGAAGGCTTTGATGCGGTGATCCCCCGTATCGGGGCCTCTATTACCTTTTATGGCACAGCGGTGCTGCGCCAGTTTGAAATGATGGGCGTATACAGTTTAAATGAGTCTGTTGCCATCAGCCGTGCCCGCGACAAACTGCGCAGCCTACAACTACTGGCACGTCAGGGTATTGGCTTACCCGTTACCGGTTTTGCTGACAAACCCGGTGATATTCCGGATTTGATTGACATGGTAGGCGGCGCGCCACTGGTGATAAAACTACTGGAAGGCACCCAGGGCATAGGCGTAGTGCTGGCCGAGACCCGCACCGCTGCCGAGAGCGTGATTGAAGCTTTTATGGGTTTAAATGCTAATATTCTGGTGCAGGAGTACATTAAAGAGGCTAATGGCGCTGATATTCGCTGTTTTGTTATCGGCAATAAAGTCGTGGCCGCTATGAAACGGCAAGCCAAGGCCGGCGAGTTCCGCTCTAACCTGCACCGCGGCGGCACCGCTTCGACAGTACGGCTAAGTAAAGAAGAGCGCGATACGGCCGTGCGTGCCGCCAGAACCATGGGGCTGAATGTGGCTGGGGTGGATTTACTGCGCTCGAACCATGGCCCAGTCGTGATGGAAGTAAACAGCTCCCCCGGTTTAGAGGGCATAGAAGCCGCCACCGATAAAGACATCGCCGGCATGAGCATCGCTTTTTTAGAGCAAAAAGTGGCTGCGCATAAGACCCGGCGTAAACTAAACACCAAAGGAACCGGCTAATGCAAACTGGCAGCAGAGCAGCTTTTATTTTAGGTGACAGCAGTATTCCACCCGGCAGCCGCGCCGTGGTGGATATCCCTTTTGGTAAGCTTTACACCCACACGGAGCTGAATATCGGCGCCCATGTCATTCATGGCCGTCGTGAAGGACCAGTGCTACTGGTTGCTGCTGCCCTGCACGGTGATGAAATTAACGGTGTGGAGATTTGCCGTCGCTTACTCAAACTGCCCCGGCTAAACCAGCTAAAAGGCACGCTGATCGTGGTACCTATCGTCAATACTTACGGCTTTGTACAACAGTCGCGCTACTTGCCTGACCGGCGCGATTTGAACCGGAGTTTTCCAGGCAGTGAAAAGGGCTCGCTGGGTAGCAGGATGGCGTTTCAGTTTACCGATAAAATTTTAAAAAAATGTACCCACGCCATCGATTTACACACCGGTGCCATTCACCGCGCTAACTTGCCACAAGTGCGCGCCAGCGCCAAAGACAAAATGGCGCTGCGCATGGCGGAAGTATTTAACGCCCCTATTATTATTAAAGCCGCCAGCCGTGATGGCACCATGCGCGGTACCGCCAACAGCCTGGGTATCCCTATTTTGCTGTATGAAGCCGGTGAAGCACTGCGCTTTGACGAGCAATCGATTAACATCGGCGTGCGTGGCATTTTGAATGTAATGACTGACTTAGGCATGCTAAGGGCCGGCCGCAAAAAGCCAGCAACCAAATCTCTGTTCTCGAAAAAAAGCAGCTGGGTGCGCGCCGAGCATGACGGTATTGCCCGTTATTATGTTGGTCTGGGGCAAACGGTTAAACCCGGCGATATTATGGCGCATATCTACTCGCCCTATTCCGACTTTGAAGTGGCAGTTACTGCCAGTTTTGCCGGTATTGTTATCGGCCGCAATAACCTGCCGTTAGTCAACGAAGGGGAAGCCCTGTTTCATGTCGCAGAAGTCAGTTCACTGGATGAAGCCGAGAAGACGGTTGACGCCATTAACGACGAAGTAGATAACGCCATGCCACCCGTACTGGGCGAGGAGTATGGTGTAGTATAGCTGCTTTAGTGGTGTTAATTTTTTTGCGTCACGACATCATAGAGACTTAATGCTGGCAGGCGCTGCTGTAGTTGCTGCTCTATTTCGTCCAGCTCTTGCATGCGCTGACAAAACAGCGCTGATTTCTCTTCCAGCTCGACCGCTTTGGCGTCCAGCCCCAGGTTAATTTTGTCAACCAACTCTCCCACCGATTGCCATTCCTGATTGTCGCTGCGTTCAAAATTGCTGTCCGAGTGGCGCAGCGCATCACGCAGAGCCCCCCATACTGCACCAACAGTATGTCGGGTCAGGTTATCAAGTTGTGGTTTTAGCTCACCGTGTAAAAAGTAGTCCAGCTCATTCAGGCTTTGCGGTGCCAGATAAAAATGCTCGTTGGTGCGGACAAAGCGCGACATCCATTGAAAGGTGGTTTCCCGCACCAGCTCCCGCCACTCAGCCTGCTGGGCTTTACTACCAATGCCGGTAAACATCGCCTCGATGCTGGATAAACCCAGCTCTACGCCATCTACTGCAATGCTGACAATTTCAGGTACGAACTTACGCAGCCCCTGACTGTACTGATACACCAAGGCAGTGTCTTCGCTGCCCAGTTCAACCCATTCGCCACGAATAAACAACTGCTTATCGGCATTAATTTGTACATGGGTGCGGTTGTTTTGCAAAATGCGGATATGATCAGGCGCAATTAAAATACCGTGCGTAAACGCCATATTGCACTCGGCCGCATGCAGCCAACTGCAGAATAACAACAACACACTGACAATAACGCCTTTCATAGCAGTAACCCGACAAACACTGAAGCACTAAGTGTATAGTGCAGTGCGCTGCCCGGCAGCCCCTGATACCGCAAGACAGCAGCGACTTGTCGAAAACATCAGAAGAAAGGCTCTATTGCCGGGCTGCCGTCTATCAGGAGTATTTTTGATGGCCCATACTCACGGCGGCTACGGATTTGATCTTTACCAAAATGTACTTCTACCGCTGAGAACAACTGTTGGCGCACAACAATGAGGGTAGCGTCAAGTTTTTCCCTGCGCTGTAATTCTAACTGTTTAACATCTTCAATCAGTGCCAGGGCGACATCACGGTGCTCTTCAAATTCTTTTTGCAGCTCTTGTTTACGCTGCTCTATTTGCGCGTTCCCTTCAATCTTTTTCAGCTTTTCCAACTGCTCACGAATGTCCTGCATATCCTGTTTGGTTGCAGAGATACTGCTACGCAGTACATCCTGCTTTTCGGCAATAGGATCAACCTGGCGGTTGAGATGGATTAGAATATTACTACTTGAGGGGGCCCCAAGATTCCCGGTGTAAATACCATAATCGAGGTAATAATAGCCACCAATCACTTTACCGTTAGGGTTATCCTCTGGCCCGGCATACACTTTGGCGGCGGCAACAGCACAATGCATAATTTGTTTATTAACATACAAATTACCATCGCAGCTTAAGCGGGCATACTGGGCAATATTGCACTGAATATCCCCTTTAGCTTTAAGCTCAGTGCTGTATTCACTGTCTTTTTCCGCGGTTGGGATCTGATGGCCAATAATAGAGCCACCGATCGTAATGTCACCACCCGCTTCAATCAGGGTACCTTCGACAAAACCTTTAACGAAAACATTGCCGCCGGCAATCACTTTCATGCCTTCAGTGACGTCACCGTTTACCACCACCGAGCCTTTAAAAATAATATGGCCAGTGGCCAGATCAACATTCTTTACCGTAAACACTTCGTCAACGGTTGCACCGTTTTCAATTACCCGCGGTAAACCATCACGAGCTGCCAGCAGCAAGTCCGTATCGGTTGGCGATAGCTCAGCCCCCTCAGCCAGGTTCCATTCAATCACCTGTCCGGGCGTTGCCGGTATTGGCGAGCCGGTTACCGTCATACCATCAACCCCTGCCGTGGGCGGATGGCGGCGCATTAGCGTATCACCGGCTCTTACCGCAGGGATAACACCAAAATCACGCAAATCGGCTTTTTCTTCTGAGTGAACCAGAGGTTTATTGCGGCGGCTTTCCATCTCGGGAATAACCGCTTCAAAACGAGAATTCTGGCCATGCTCAACCTGTCGCCCTTTGGCAATCACCAGCTTTACTTTGCTACCCGGCTCAGCTTTGCTGGCATGGCTTACCAGTTTGATAATGTGATCTTTGCTAAAGCCAAATACGATACCTGCTTCTTGCGCCCCTTTTACCAGGGCATTGGCCGAGACGGGCGCACCGCCCCAGGCAGCAGTGATCAACGCCGCTGCCGACATTTGGTCATCAGCAATGGCAAAACTGAGCTCTGCATCACGTTTCTCGGCAATACGATAAGTGAGAGGGACACCCTCTGGCTGCAGCTTTTCTTTGATTTTTTGCTGAATTTGCTGATATTCCACCAGCAGGTTGGTAATTTGGTCCTGAATAATCAGACAGCGGCCAAAACCCGCAGCCTGTAACTGCGTATTGATATCTTGCGCACTGAGTGCATCAAGCGTGACTGGCACCGTTATTTTTATACTGTTGTTGTGCTCGGTAAATTGCATAAGGCTTCACATTGTTTAGTACTGCACGTAAGCTCAGCTAATGAAACAAATAACCGGCGCCAAGGCAAGCCCTGATTGCAGGTTCAGGGCTATTTTGCCTGTAAAATTAAATATAATTTTCCTGATGGATGCGAATAAACAAATCCGTACCCTTTTTACTGTAATCCACTTTATACTCTTTATTGTTTATAGCCTGAATGAACAGCAAGGTTTTTACTTCACCAAATACATCTGAGCTGGAAATATCCACCACTTCCATATAACGGTCTTTTGCCTCAGCCCTGTTAGCAGGAACACTTTCAGTGAATAATTTCACGCCGTGACGCGTTACGATGATATTTGGATCATCGTCGTCGTTTACTACCACCAAATCCAATTTCTTATTTTTATGGATCAAGGTGTTGCGTCCACTCACCAGAAAAGGTTTTTCGTAATTATTCATTTACTGCCCTACTTAACCTGTGATAATGCCAATATTATGATACAGACCGTCCAGAGTGTCTAGGTGACTGTATTTTGTATTAATTGTAGTCTGGCCTGATTAATTTGCCGGCATAAGTCTGCCGCCTCGGTTTCGCTTAACGCTACCGGAACAAAGACATCAAAACCGGTTTGCCGGTTAAGCTGTTGCATACGCCAGCCAAAAGCGGCTTTAACACCATTATATTGCTGCTTGCCGGTACTGAAATGGCCGTTCTCCGCAAGCAGCTCGCTGGCACACTGTCCACTGGTACAGCCTTGTCGTACCGCCGCCAAATAAAGCTCACGTTGCTCTGTCATCAACCGCACGGCTAAACGCAGCGGTAAAGGTTGTAAAAAGCCGTCATAGTCCGTCAAACGAAAACCAATATACGCCAGAGACTGTTGATTAAGCTGGGGTATACCACTGTATAAAAAGTACTGCCAAGGTAAATGCCAGCGCCCATGACGGTGGTGGTAGCTCACGCCATTGGCATCATAATGTAAAAAGTACTGTGGTTCTGTCAGCTTTGTCCAGCCGGCATAGATACCCAGCCCGGCGATTAAAATAAGCACTGCCTGCCAGGCTGCCAGTTGACTCGACCAGATAATACTGAGCAAAGAAAACAGCAGCACCGCAGCACTGAGCAACATTATTCCAGCCCCACCCCGACTGGATGCCTGGGCAATTTGTACATTAGGCGCATTGTTTTGTAATACTGAATTAGGTTCGCTTTGCATCGATGCTCACTTTAATGCTGACGTTACCATCAACATTTTGACTATAACAGTGCATTATTCGTTCAATGTGACTAATCTACACCTTGCTAAGGCGTTGTGCAAAGTCGACGCAGTGAAGCGACCAAAGCCCCGGGCACTGCGATAACAGGAAATCTAAACGCGCGTTTCTTCCATACAATAAGGCTGACTTGTTTTTAAGCTGTTACACGGGGTTACTGTGACAAAACTACATTCAAAACTGATCTGGGTGATCCTGATCGCATTGGCACTATTTGTGGCTTACTTGTATTGGATGCCAGGCCAGAAGAACGACAGCCGCCGAGGCCAAGCCAGCGTTGCGGTAAGCACTGCGACAGTTCAGACCAAACAGATGATCCGCAGCATTAACTCACTGGGCACAGGCATTGCGAACAATTCGATTACGCTGGTCGCGCCAACCAGCGATTTTATTACTGAATTAAACGTGCGTGAGGGTAAAGCTGTGAGACAGGGTGAAGTGATCGCCCGTTTGCATGATGTGCAGGAGCGCGCCCGCGTCACCGAGCTTGAGGGCGTGCTTGACGAGCAACGCCGTCAGCTAGACCGGCTAAAAAACCTGGCAACCACTCAGGCTACTGCGCAGTCACTGTTGGATGAGCAACAAACCAAGGTCAATACGACTCTGGCACAGCTTGATATTGCCAAGGCGCAATTGGCCGAGATGACCATTGCAGCCCCTTTCGATGGCTATCTGGGGTTGCGTCAGGTCAGCGAAGGCGCTTATGTGAATGCCGGCACCGTAATTACCACGCTGGATGACTTAAACACCTTGCGAGTAGCATTTAGTGTGGCTGAACGCCATCTAGCCGAAATTAACGTAGGCATGCCGCTCAGCATCACCAATGCTGCCTACGGCCAGTTGAAATTCGAGGGCAGCGTCAGCGCTATTGATACCCGGCTGGACCCGGTAACCCGCTCTATTACAATTCACGGTGTTATCCCCAACAAAGACTTACGCTTACGCCCGGGGATGTTACTAAATGTACAGTTGGAGCTGGATAACAGCCAGGCACTGCAAATTTCAGAAAAGGCGCTGGTGCCGCAGCAACAAAAGCAGTTTGTTTATAAAGTGGGTGCTGATGACATTGTGCAGCAAGTAGAAGTTACCATAGGCCAGCGTATTCCTGGTTGGGTTGAAATAACCTCAGGCCTGGCCGAAGGTGATGAGGTGGTGGTTGAGGGCATTCAAAAGCTGCGCTCAGGCCTTAAGATTAACCGGGTAGGAGGTTAACCATGTGGTTATCTGATACCTCGGTAAAGCGACCCGTCTTTGCCAGCGTGGTTAACCTGCTGCTATTGGTGTTTGGTATTGTCTGCTTTAGCATGCTGCCGCTGCGCGAATATCCCGACATAGACACACCTATTGTCAGTATTGGCACTAACTACCCTGGCGCATCAGCCGAAATTGTTGAGTCTAAAATTACCCAGGTGCTGGAAGATCGCATCAGCGGTATAGAGGGCATTAAAAATATCACCTCCAGCAGCCGCAATGGCCGCTCTAATATTTCCATTGAATTTGCGGTAGAGCGCGACATCGATGCGGCCGCCAATGATGTACGCGACCGGGTGTCGCGGGCACTAAACAATCTGCCAGATCAGGCCGACCCGCCGGAAGTCTCCAAAGCCAGCGATGATGAGGATGTTATTGCCTGGTTTGTGCTAAACAGCGAAACCATGAGCTCGCTGGAGCTGACCGACTACGCCGACCGTTACATCGTTGAGCGTTTTTCTGTAGTTGACGGTGTTGCCCGCCTGCAACTCGGCGGCTCGCGCGATTACGCCATGCGCATTTGGCTGGACCGCGATGCAATGGCGTCGCGTGGTGTCACTGTACAGGATATTGAGAATGTGCTCAGGGCAGAAAACGTTGAACTGCCGGCAGGTAATATCAAATCAAACGACCGCGACTTTACAGTACGGGTAGAGCGCAGCTACAAAACGCAGGAAGACTTTCGCAAACTGGTAATAAAGCGCGGCAATAACAACTACCTAGTTCGGCTGGGAGAAGTGGCTGATGTACTGCTAACCGCTGAGAATGAAGAGAGTGAATTCAGAGGCGATGGCAAAAATCTGCTGGGCATCGGTATTATCAAGCAGTCCAAAGCCAATACGCTGGAGGTGGTAAAGGCCGCCCGTGCTGAAATGGAGCGTATTAAACAAAACCTGCCGGCCGGCACCACGATAGAGCCTGGCTATGATTCTTCACTGTTTATCGCCGAGTCGATCAAAGAGGTATATAACACCCTGGCTATAGCAATGGCACTGGTGGTGGTGGTGATCTTTTTGTTTTTGGGCAATATCCGCGCCACCTTTATTCCAGCCGTTACCGTGCCTGTCGCTCTGGTTGCTGCGGTTACTGTGCTGTTTGCGCTGGATTTCTCCGTGAACCTGCTTACCTTGTTGGCCATGGTGCTGGCCATCGGCCTGGTGGTGGACGACTCTATCGTAGTACTGGAAAATATCTATCGCCGTATTGAGCTGGGTGAGCACCCACTGGTGGCGTCCTACCGTGGCGCCCGTGAGGTTGGCTTTGCCGTTATCGCCACCACACTGGTATTGATTTCAGTATTTGTGCCGCTGGTATTTATGCAAGGCCAGTTAGGCAAGCTGTTTACCGAATTCGCGCTGGCTATTGCTGCCGCTGTGGCCTTTTCCAGCGTTACGGCGCTTACGCTGTCTCCCATGTTATGCAGTAAATTACTTACCCACCAAAAGCGTGAAAGCAAGCTGGGTTTGTGGCTACATGCCGCATTTCACAAACTGGAAGCGGCCTACCGGCGCCAGTTAGATGTGGTGTGTGCCACCCGTTGGCCGGTAATGATCGTGGTAGCACTATGTTTTGTCGCCAGCTACCTGCTGGTGAAGTTACTGCCTTCAGAGCTGGCACCAACAGAAGACCGTGGCACCTTTTTTGTGATGATGAGCCCGGCCGAGGGTGCCAGTTATGCCAGCAACAGCCGTAATATGCGGTTGATTGAAGACGTGTTAATGCCCTACTACCACGATGGCGAATTTAACCGCTTGCTGGTGCGGGTACCTGGCTGGGGCAACAGTGGCGGTATTGCTATTGTTGGCAGTGAAAACTGGCACAACGGCAAACGTCGTACTGAAGAACTAATGACAGAAGTGGGCCAAAAGCTTAACCAGATCCCCGATGTACGCGCCTTTACCTTTATGCGCAGTGGTCTGGGTGGCGGTGGCGGTGGCGGCCGGCCGATTCAGTTTGTGCTGCAGGGAAATACCTATGAAGAGCTGGCCCGCTGGCGTGATATTGTGATCAGCAAAGCCTCAGAGAACCCGAACATTCTGATGCTGGATCATGATTACAAGGAAACCGTGCCACAAGTGCTGGTAGATATCAACACTGAACGGGCCGGCGATCTGGGTATTTCTGTCGGCGCGATTGGCCGTGCACTGGAGGCTATGTTAGGTGGCCGGCGCGTGACGACCTTCCTAGACCGCGGTAAAGAGTACGATGTCATTTTAGAAGGCCTTGACGAGGATTTTGCCGCGCCAGGTAGTATTACGAATGTTTACATTCGCTCGGAGACATCGAGTGATCTGATCCCACTGGATAACCTGGTGACGTTACGCGAGGAAGCAACGTCATCGAGCTTAAACCGCTACAACCGTATGCGGGCTATTACACTGACGGCCAGTATGGCACCGGGTTACAGCTTAGGCGAAGCGCTGGAGTATTTGGAAAATATCGTGCAAACCGAAATACAGGACACGGTAGGGATTGATTACAAGGGCGAATCGCTACTGTTCCAGGAGAGCGGTAGCTCAACGCTAATGGTATTTGTACTGGCACTGGTGATTACCTATTTGGTGCTCGCGGCCCAGTTTGAAAGCTTTATTCACCCGCTGGTCATCCTGATCACGGTGCCGCTTGGTCTGGTCGGTGCCCTATCCGGCTTGTACTTTACCGGTATGACATTGAATATTTACAGTCAAATAGGCTTAGTGATGCTGATTGGCCTGGTGGCAAAGAACGGTATTTTAATTGTTGAGTTTGCCAACCAACTACGCGATGCCGGCGTCGAATTTGCCAGTGCTGTTAAGCAAGCGGCAACGCAGCGTTTGCGGCCTATTGTGATGACAGCCTTTACCACCGCGATGAGTAGCATACCGCTGATTATTGCCTCAGGCCCGGGCTCGGAAAGCCGCATGGTGATTGGTATGGTAATTTTCTCCGGGGTGGCGCTGGCTACGCTGATGACGATCTATGTGGTGCCGGTCACTTATATGGTTATCGCACGCAACACCGGTTCACCCAAACGGCTGGAGCAAAAGCTGCATCAGTTAGAGCGTGAGGCACCGGATGAACATGCTGCTGATGAGGTACACCCCAGCTAAAATAAACAGGGTTAAAAAATAAAGGCGCCTTGGGCGCCTTTATTTTGCCTGTAATCTATAGATTAAAATGGCAGTACTGCGCCATCCCAGTTCAGCAGGGCGCCGGTTTGTGCCGGCTGTAAGGCGTCAGCGACTGCCGCCAGCCGCTGGGCGGTCTGCGCTGCACTTTGCAGCTGCCCCGCAGGCAGGTTTGTTTGAAAGGGGGCTGACAACGGTGTATCTGTCGTGCCCGGATGCAGGCTCACGAGTGTTGCCGTTTTGTTGAGTCGCCCCACTTCAATACTGCAGTTTTTCACCAGCATATTTAGCGCAGCTTTACTGATGCGGTAACTATACCAGCCTCCCAGTGCATTATCGGTAATACTGCCCACTTTGGCACTTAACACTAACAGTTTTACATTCGGGCATTTACACAGGTAGGTAAACAGTAATTTCAGATATACCGCCGGCACTGCGACGTTTTGCTGCAAGCGCTGCATCAGCACGGCGCTTTCTAGCTGGCGGATGGTTTTTTCCGGCATGGCGCTATCATCATGCAGTACACCGTTACAAATAAAAATAGTGTCTGGCTGCTGCGCTAAAGCCTGCTTAACGAGCTGTTCGGAATCAGCCTCGCAGGTTAAGCTATCCTGATACCAGTAATAGGACACCTGCGTCGGCTTTGCCTGACGACTGATTACCGTTACGCTGGCCCCCCCAGCGCCGTAGTGCTGCGCCAACGCCTGGCCAATGCCACTACTGCCACCAATGATCAATACCGATGCACTCATAGGGCCAGCTCCTCTGCCAGTTGTTTACCACTTAGCCAGGCATTTTCCACCCGACCACCGTTCAACCAGTCACCACATAGGCCAAGCTTAAGATCAGGCAATAGTGCAGCCCCAAGCGGCGGATAGTCTGCTGCCTGCTGAGCATAGCGCCAACGATGGCTTAATATAGCGCCTGGGTTTACTTTGGTATTAAGCAAACGCTGCAGCGCAGCTAGCCCATGTTGCGCGACATCGTCGGCCGTCAGCTCAAGGTGTGCCGCTGACCACGCCGGATTGAAGTGAACAAGCCAGTGCTGCGGACCAGCACGGCCGGATTTACTGCCCTGACGTGCCAGCCAGCTGACTTGGTTATCCTGCTTAACAAAAATGCCATCAAACGCTACCGGCAGGCTGTTAGCTTCGGCCAGTTCAATATTCACGGCCCAACAGGGTAATAATGCTGTCTGATCAAACAGTTTTTTTAACTGCTGCTGTGATGGTATCAAATCTTGCAGCAGTGTAGCCGCCTGTTGCTGTGGCACGGCCAACACCAGTTGCTCAAACTGCCCGAGTAAATCGCTACCTGCATACAGCTGCCAGCGGCCGTGCTCGAAATAAATAGCACTCACCTGTGCATGTTGCACGCTGATATCAGCAAGTAACTGCTGCACCGGCTTTTGCATGGAGGGGATACCAATATAGCGCTCAGTATTATCGGGTGACGCACTAAGCTTACCTTGTTCAATAACGCCCAAAGCGCCCTGCCAACGCTCAACCACCTGTTGGGCTAACCAGCGTTGGCATTGCGAGCAGAATGCTGGCGTACGGGCAGTAAAATATTGCGCGCCCAGATCCAGATAGCCAGCGTGGGTGCGTTTACTACTCATACGCCCACCGACAGAGCGGCCTTTGTCAAACACAACAACAGAGCGCCCTTTCTGCTGTAAGTGCTGGGCGCAGGCAGCGCCGGCTATGCCAGCGCCAATAATAGCTACAGTCAAAATTCTATCCTGTCATTTTTCAACTGGCAGCTTGTACGCCGGCGGCAACTTGTACGATCATAGCCAAAACGATCGATTTTGCTTGCGCCAGCGTAAAAGCATTAACCCGTTAAGCAAGGAACTCAGATGGCAATCCAAACCGCGACCTTTGGTGCAGGATGTTTTTGGTGTATCGAAGCGGCAATGAATCAATTGTACGGCGTCGTCCAGGCCCTGAGTGGCTATATGGGCGGCAGCGAACAAGACGCCAACTATCGCCGGGTATGCGATGGTGACACTGGCCACGCCGAAGTGGTGCAGGTGCAATTTGATGACAACACCATCAGCTTTGAGCAGCTGTGTCTGGTGTTTTTTAGCCTGCACGACCCCACCCAGTTAAACCGGCAGGGTAATGATGTCGGCAGTCAGTATCGTTCAGTGATTTTTTATCACGATGCGGCCCAGCAAAACGTCGCCCAGCAACTCATGGCCAAACTGAGCGCCGAGCAGGTCTTTGATTCGGCCATTGTTACCGAGCTAAGCCCTGCCAGCACGTTCTTTGTGGCAGAGCAGTATCATCAGGGCTATTTTCTGCAACACCCACAGCAAGGCTATTGTCAGGTGATTATTGCGCCCAAGCTGGCAAAATTCAGACGGCAATACCAGGGCTTGCTGAAAGTTTCTGACGCATAACATCTGAGCAATATGGAGTTGACGGCGCAAGCGCCGTCTTCTGCATAGCTTTGATTAACGCGGACGGTAGCTTAAGCTAATCGCGACGTTAATACCCGCTGTCGTGTAACCGGCACTGGTCTGATAGTCTTTATCAAGCAGATTATCCAGTTTAGCCCTGACACTCAGTTGGTCATTCAGCTGATAACTACCACCCAGCCCCCACAAGATGAAACCGCCAAGATCAGTGACCGGGGCAAAAGCGCCCTGGTAAGTGCTGCTTTGATAGTCGGCAGTGATGAATACCGACCAGCTATCCTGCTGATAATTACCGCGCCAATTAATGCTGTGCTCAGGCCGTCGCTCCAGTTTTAAACCCGTGCTGTGGTTTTCACTGTCCAGCCAGGTGTAGCTAAAATCGCTGCCAAGCTGCTGCCAGCGCTGCTTTATACTTAGCTCCAGCCCCTTGATGCTGGCCAGCAATACGTTTTCGGCCTGCTCTACCCCCTGAATAAGGTTGGTAATGTCGCGGTCAAACCAGGCAACCTGCGCATCAAAATGGCTATCCTGATACACCAGTGCCAGCTCATCAGATATCGACTCCTGTGGCTTCAGATCCGGATTGGCAAAACCAGGAAAGTACAGTTCATTAAAGCTTGGGGCTTTAAAGGCGGCACCACGGCTTAATCTGGCCTGCCAGCGTTCGCTAAACTGATATGCCGCCGCCAACTGCCAGGTATTGTTTGCGCCATACTGGTTAATCAGATCACGGCGCACTGTTCCCTCCAGCTGCCAGGCAGCCTGCTGATACTGCAGGGCGGTAAACGCTGCGCGGTTAATGCGGCTGGTTTGCTCAAAGTCCGGCGCGGCCTTACTCACCTGCTCCTGATACCAGTTCACGCCACCTAACCAGCTTAATGACTCCGTCAGATCAGTCGTGGCCTGATAGCTAAATTCGTCACGCACGGTGTTAAACGGGCTGCGAGAATCCGCGCCAAAGGTCACTTCACGGTCCAGATTACGGCTTAAACGACTCTGATGCTGCCACCGACCAAGCTGTTGCTGCCAGCCAATAAAATAGACACGGCTTAAGGTGTCGGCTTCATCCTCACTGCTCCAGGCATTGTCAAACTGATACCTGCCCGAATTAACATCAGCCTGGGCGCTGAAAAGCCCGAACGTGGTGTCATAATCGGCGGCCAGTTTGACAAATTTCTGCTGATAACCGTCTTTATCGCTGTCCAGATCCTCACGCACATTAAAGCCATCGGCGCGACTGATGCCGGCCGTTGCGTGCAGCTGCACAGGCCCGCTGTGATGACTCAGGCTCAGGTCAGTACCTGCCTGGCCGTAACTGCCAACATTAGCGTTTAGCTCTAATGCCTCAGCACGACGGGTACTTATAGCAATAACGCCAGCCAGTGCATCAGAGCCATACCAGGCTGCGCGAGGCCCACGTATCACCTCTATGCGCTCAATCAGCTCCAGTGGCAACATGGCCAGTGATTTATAGCCCAAAGTAGCCGAGCCGGTGCGGACACCATCTACCAATATCAGCGTATGGCCGGTATTACCGCCGCGGATATAAATCCCGCTACTTTGGCCTCGCCCGCCATCGCGCGACAAATTAATGCCGGGTAGCTGCGCTAATAAGGCCGGCAAGTCGATGGCCTGACGGGCGACAATTTCGTCACGCTCCAGCACAGTGACACTGGCCAGCACTTCTTGCGCTGGCGTGGCAGTGCGGTTGGCGTAAATACTAATGTGTTCGATATTTTCAGCCGTAGCCGAACAACAGGATGCGACCAGCACGGCCGCCAAAGCAGGTTTAAACATGTCAGCTCCAACAATGTGCCCACCGCACATCGGATAAGTTAAGGAATTTTTTTGGCCGGTCTCCGGGCTGACAACCTGCTTGCGCCTGTACCCGCCTTCCCATCTTGCGACAGTGGCTTTGGGTTCAGATCAGTTGTTTACCGTTGCGGGGGCAGCTCTGGTTTTACACCAGATTCCCGTTTACCTGCAGTGGTTTGCAGCACCAAAAAAAGCGGCTTCCTGTCGAAGCCGCGTGCAGTTTACGCCATCAAGATTAAATGTCAACAGACATCTGGATGGCCAATAAACCGAGTAGCTAAAAAGTTTAATCGCGGAAGTTTTTAAATTGAAACGGCTGACCCAGCTCACTGGTACGCACTAATTGCATAACAGCCTGCAAATCGTCACGCTTCTTGCCAGTTACCCTAAGCTCTTCCCCCTGAATCGCTACCTGTACCTTAATATTGCTATCTTTGACTAATTTAACGATTTTTTTCGCCATGTCTTTGTCGATACCCTGCTTAATACTGACATGTCGGGTGATCAATTTGCCGTGGCGCTCTTCTTTTTCAATTTTAAAACTGCTGACATCTAACTGCAGCTTGCTGGCTTTAGTCGCGAAAATATCAAACAGCTGCATCACTTGCTGATCAGCTTCAGCGGTCAGTTCGATGTGCTCTTTGTTCAGTTCAATTTTGGCGTTAACGCCACGAAAATCAAAGCGGGTCTCCAGCTCCCGTTTGGCGTTTTCTACCGCGTTTTTCGCCTGATTCATATCAATTTCTGACACAATATCGAATGAAGGCATGACAAGTCTCCTGTGCTTAAGCCGTTCTGTCTGCTGGTGATTATAACCAGAAAGCTGATACAATCCGAGCGACTTCTGTTTCGGGGGATTACTGTGTCACAAGGTTTTTACCGCTTTGTTTGTCTGTTGTGTTTTTTACTGGCAACGGCGGGGTTTTTAGCTGAGCTCAGCGGCCACAAAATTGGCGGTGGCATTGCGCATTTAGATAAAGTGGCACATTTTGGCATCTTCGCCGTCTTGGCAGCCCTGTTGTGGAAAGGCTTTAAACTTAAAGCACTCACGGCCTTTTTACTGCTGGGGGCCTATGGCGGTGCCATTGAGCTGGCGCAGCATTATTTTACCCGCCGCAACGGCGACTGGTGGGATTTACTAGCCGATGTCGGTGGTGTGGTCAGTTTTTATCTGGTGCGTGCCCTGTGGCATCAACTACGACCGCGCAGCGTCCGTTAAGCTGGACAGTCGTCGGTAGCGGCGCCATCGGCTCGCTGGCTGCCTGCCGCCTTAAGCTGGCCGGTTATACCGTTGGCTTACACTTAAAACAGCCCCGCGCCCTAAGCATTGACTTTGCCGGTCGCCCGTTACACTTCTCCGCTGCTATCCCCCCGTTAAATGCCGTGCTTATTCCGGTAAAAAGTTATGCTGTTGTCGATGCCATGCAAAGCCTGCTGCCACATTTAGCAGCCAACGCCCAGCTGGTGCTAAGCCACAATGGCATGGGTACGCTGGAACAGGTATTACCCTTATTGGCCCCCAATCAGGGCCTGTGGTTTTTAACTACCACACATGGCGCATTAAAACAGCAGCATAATCTTTTACATACCGGTCAGGGCCAGAGTGTGTTAGCGCCGTTAAATCATGCTGCATCAGCTTATACGGCAGTGGTATTGCCTGCGATGGAGGCTGCATTGGGACCGGTTACGCTGGTTGATGATATTACGCCGTTTTTATGGCAAAAATTGGCGATAAACGCCGCAATAAACCCACTTACGGCCATTTATAATTGTCGTAATGGCGAGCTGTTACGAGCAGAGTTTGCGCCATTATTAACGGCGGCGATAACGGAGGTGCAGCAAGTGGCTGCGGCGTGCGGCGTGCTAATGGATGACAGCCTGCTACAGCAAAAAGTGCTGCAGGTTGTTGCGGCCACAGCAGAAAACTTTTCGTCTATGCAGCAGGACATTACCAATAACCGCCGCACGGAGATAGAAGCGATCAATGGTTATGTAGTGCAACAAGCAGCACGCTTTGGTATCGACGTGCCGCATAATAACGCCATGCTGTCTCAAGTGCTGCGCTTAAGTAGTAGCTACAGTTAACCCGCCGGCATTAAGGCCGGTATACCGCAACGTTAGTAAAGCCCTGCTCTTGCAGCACCACGGCCTGTAGTCGGCTCATCACGCCACGTTCACAGTAGCAGTAATAGTGCTTGCTTTGGTCAAGGTTGCCAAACTGTGAGGCAAGACGGAAAAACGGTAGCTCAATAACGCTATGGCCAGCCACCGTTAATGGTTTAAGCTCAGTTTCTTCCGGGCTGCGAATATCCAGCACCACCGCGTCAATGGGCAGCTGCGCCAGCTCAGATACCACATGGGCTTGTTGCTCGGCCTGATACTCCACGGTGCGGATATCCAGCACTTTGGCGTCCTCCACTACCTGCTGCAGCACCGTAAAGTCAAACTGTTGTTCGCTAGCCTCTACCGCCGTTAATACGGCGTTGACAGTGGGTTTATTCGAGATCACCCCACAGTATTCCGGCATACTCTTGGCAATATCATCGGCGCCCATCTTGCGCGCCATATCAATAATTTCCTGCTTATCCTGATAGATCAGCGGCCGCAGAATCAACGTGTCGGTTACCCTGTCTATCACATTTAAGTTGGTAATGGTTTGACTGGATACCTGACCAATGCTTTCACCGGTCACTAAGGCTTTAATACCCAGACGCTCGGCGACCTGGCTGGCGGCACGCATCATCATACGCTTTAACACCACGCCCATCAGGCCGTTGTCTATGTTCTCCAGGATCTGCTCTACTACCTGTGCGAAGTTAACACTGACAAACTTAACCCGATGCGACAGGCTATATTTTTGCCAGATATAAAACGCCATTTCACGCACGCCGGCTTCGTGGGCCGCACCGCCTAAATTAAAAAACAAATAATGGGTGCGCAGGCCTTTGCGGATCATCAGGTAACTGGCCACTGCCGAGTCGTAGCCGCCAGAGATAAGCGATAACACATCTGACTGTGACGGCAGCGGAAAGCCGCCCATACCCTGATGCATCTGGCGCACCATAATCAGCAAGTCTTTTTTTATCTCCAGCGCCACCACCGTATCAGGCTGCTTCAGTTGCACACGGGCACTGGCAATATGCTGGTTTAAACCGCCGCCAATATAACGCTCGGCTTCAATCGAAGTAAAATCGTGGTTGCCAGTACGCCGCACCCGCACGCTAAAGCTTTTGTTCGCAAGCTTGGGGCCATAAACCGCCAGCACCTGCTCGAAAATATCGTGCAACGAGCTAAATGGGCTGGATTGCATTTCAGCGAAATTCACTATGCCGGGAATACAGCTCAGGCGCTCGATGAGCGTCTGGCGCACCGTTGCATCATTGCTGTTGCAGCGTACGGTCAGGTGATCAAAATTATTGTTTACCTCTACCTGCTCATGCACCTGCAGCAAAATGGTTTTCAGGTTGCGCTCTAGCAGCAACGTCTGACGCTTACGCACCGACTTACTTTTTATGGCGATTTCGGGGTGAAGTTTTATTAAAAATTCAATCATGGGGCGACGGCACAAGGTAGCAGGAAAAAAAAGTGGCGCAGATTATAGCGGAACTTTAGCCCAAGACCTAATTTGAGCGAACCGCTTGCTTCTGCGCCACTGCTGCTTTTACATCACGGCTGTGCCGGTGGTTCCAAGCTGATAGGCTCAGACTCTTTCGCTTTACCCTGCATAATGGAGATTTCTACCCGCCGGTTGCGCCGGCGGTTAAGTTCAGAGTCATTTGGTGCCAAAGGCTTAGTATCCGCGTGTCCTACAACCACCAACCGTGTGCGGTCAAAGCCCGGCGCTTTAATCATCTCGGTTGCCACCGACACCGCCCGTTTTGCCGATAAGTCCCAGTTATTACTGTGTAGCTCATCGGATACCTGAATATCATCGGTATGCCCGGTAACCGTGATTTCGCCGGGGACGTCGTTTAACAAGCTGCCAATACGCTGAATAATGGGCTTAAACCTGGGCTGCAAAAACGATGATCCCGAGGGAAAGGAGCCATTTTCACGGATGCGGATAATAATTTGTTGGCCCAGAGATTCGAGCTCTATAGCACCGTCAACGATTTGCTTTTCCAGCTGCTCAGCCAGCTTTTTCACCATTTCATTGGTTTGCTCTTGCTGAGCTTCAGATTGTGCATCGGCTGACGCGGACTCGCCGTCCATAATTTCCTCGGCATTACTCACCGACTGACCACCGCTTAAATCTTCGCGCTGCTCCTGACGTCCGCCGGCAGAGTCTTCCTCACCAGCCTGAAACTCGATAACCTGCTGCGTAATTTCAATGGTTTGCTGCTGTAGCGTCTCAATTGGCGTTGGGTCTGGCCGACCAGGACGAAACTCCATAGCAATCACGCTGGTACCTTTGGGGATATCTTCCACTTCAATTTTATTTTGTACACCAAAAGCAAACTTCATTGAGCCGGCAATTTGCTTAAACTTCAGCACATCCATTTCGGAAAATGCCAATAACAGCACAAAAAAGCACATCAGTAGCGCCATTAAATCCGCGAAGGTCCCCATGTAAGCAGGCAGGCCTGGCGGCGGGCATTTGCACTCTTCAGCTTCATCACTCATGGTCTACTCCGCTGCTGCCGGTTCTCGTTTACCTTGCGCCAGATAATTTCGCAGTATGCCTTCAATCACTTTCGGGTTCTGGCCGTCCTGTATACCCAAAATCGCATCCAAAATCAGTTGGTTGTTGGTCTTTTCCTGCTGGTTACGAATAGCAAGCTTATCGGCCAGTGGAATGGCAATAATGTTGGCTATAAAGGCGCCGTATAAAGTAGTCAGTAGCGCAACCGCCATTGCAGGGCCTATCGCTTTGGGGTCATCCATGTTCGATAGCATTGCGACTAGACCAATCAGGGTACCAATCATACCCATAGCCGGTGCAACATCGCCCAAACTTTTAAAGATGGCAATAGCCGTTTCATGGCGTTTCTCCGTCAGGCTAATGTCTTTTAGCAAGGTTGCCCGCACCACATCGGCATCGTGGCCGTCTACCAGCATGTTTACGCCCTTTTGCATGAAGGCATTGGGAATTTCAGCTTCTTCGAGCGCAAGAAAGCCGCCTTTGCGCGCAGAGTCTGCCAGCTGTACCGCTTTTTCAATCAGCTCTTCCGGCGCTTCAATTTTAAACATAAAGGCCTTTGCAGCGGCTTTACCTGAGCCAAAAAATTGGCCAAGGGTAAATTTTGAGATCACCACGAAAATGGAGCCAGCAAATACAATTAAGACAGACACGGTATCCATAAACATGCCGGGTGCGCCATTACTGCCCAGAATCATGGCCATTACCACAAAACCTATAGCGCCTAACATACCGACCAGGGTAGCCAAATCCACGTTACTCTCCTTAATTACCACACAGCAGTGTTAACCACGTTTGCCAGTTTATCTTAGACGATAGCTGTTTATCGACAAAATCGGCAGATGATTAAGTATAAATTGCGGGAAATTATCAATTTAGCCTTTCACATCCGCTTTCTGATTGACCATAATAGCCTGCTAAGGTACCTTTGCGCACACTTTTGTCGGGGGTGGTATGAGCAAGAAAAAAGCTGATTTAAGCCAGTTTGAGCAAAGCCTGACTGAGCTTGAACAGATAGTACAGCAATTAGAACAAGGTGAACTGTCGCTGGATCAATCCTTACAACAGTTTGAACGCGGTATTACCCTGGCCCGACACAGCCAGCAGTTGCTGCAACATGCCGAGCAGAAAGTACAGATCCTGATGCAGCAACAACAGCAGGAAACCTTGCTGCCATTTGAACCAGAGCAGGAAAACTAAGGTGTTACCAGCCAATTTGCCGCGTTACCAGCAACGGGTAGAACAGCACCTGCAAAGCGTGATCAGCCAATTTCCACTCACAGATGAGCGGCTGTTATCAGCCATGTCTTACAGCCTGTTGCTGGGCGGAAAACGGGTACGACCTTTCTTGGTTTACAGTTGTGGCACCCTGCTCGGCGCCAGCTTAGCCGATTTGGACGGCCCGGCCGCAGCGCTGGAAGCCTTGCACAGTTACTCGCTTATTCATGATGACCTAC
Organism: Rheinheimera fenheensis; assembly: GCF_039871805.1. Taxonomy (NCBI): domain Bacteria; kingdom Pseudomonadati; phylum Pseudomonadota; class Gammaproteobacteria; order Chromatiales; family Chromatiaceae; genus Rheinheimera; species Rheinheimera fenheensis. The sequence continues at coordinate 165,325 of NZ_JBDPJM010000003.1, read as the reverse complement.
CGGCAATGGATAATGACGACCTGCGCCGTGGTAAACCAACTTGCCATAAAGCCTTTGATGAGGCGACGGCCATTTTGGCGGGTGATGCCCTGCAAGCATTGGCCTTTGATATACTGAGCCATCATCCCTATCAGCAGGTTGGCGCACCTGAAGTGCTACAGATGCTGCAGACACTGGCACGCGCTGGCGGTTATGCCGGTATGTGTGGCGGTCAGGCGATTGATCTGGCACAAACTAACCAGCAAACCAGTCTGGCGCAGCTGGAGCAGATGCACCGGCTTAAAACCGGTGCTCTTATTGAAAATGCGGTAGAGTTAGCCTGGTTATGCAGCCCCAATCGGCAACTTGCCGATAAAGAGCACTTACTGCAGTTTGCGCGTGCGCTGGGGCTGGCATTCCAGGTGCAGGATGATATTCTCGACATTGAAAGTGATACCCAAACGCTGGGTAAACCGCAAGGCTCTGACAGTAAAGCCAACAAAGCAACTTACCCTGCCCTGCTTGGACTTGAACAGGCCAAAGCCAAAGCACAGCAATTATATCAGGATGCATTGAACGCCCTGAGTAAACTACCGTATAACACTGATGAATTACGCAGTTTTGCGCAGTACATTATCGAACGCAGGTTTTAACACAGGCAAGGATTATGGCGTTAGATCTTAACGATTACCCGTTATTAGCCAAGGCTAATTTACCCGAGCAGCTAAGACAGCTGTCACAGGAACAACTGCCCGCGCTCAGTGACGAGCTGCGTAGTTACCTATTACGCAGCGTTAGCCAAAGCAGCGGCCACTTTGCCTCGGGTCTGGGTACTGTCGAGCTGACAGTGGCGTTGCATTATGTGTATAACACGCCATTTGACCGCGTTATCTGGGATGTAGGCCATCAGGCTTACCCCCATAAAATCCTTACCGGTCGGGCCGAACGTATGCACACCATCCGGCAAAAAGATGGCCTGCACCCTTTCCCGTACCGGGAAGAAAGTGAGTACGACGTACTGTCAGTCGGCCATTCCAGCACCTCAATCAGCGCGGCCCTTGGCATGGCGATTGCGGCGCAGCAGGCGCGCAGCAACCGTAAAGTGGTAGCAGTGATAGGTGATGGTGCCATTACCGCCGGTATGGCGTTTGAAGCCTTAAACCACGCCGGCGAAGTACGCCCGGATATGCTGGTGATCTTAAATGACAACGAGATGTCTATTTCGGAAAATGTCGGGGCGTTAAATCGCTATTTTGCCCGTATTTTATCCGGCAGTTTTTACACCAGCCTGCGTGAGGGTGGTAAAAAGATTTTAAGCGGCGTGCCACCGCTGCATCAGCTGGCCAGCCGCGCCGAAGAGCACTTCAAGGGTATGGTTACCCCTGGTACTTTCTTTGAAGAGCTGGGCTTTAACTACATCGGCCCGATAGATGGCCATGATGTGCTGGGACTGGTCGATACTATCCGCAATATGCGCAATTTAAAAGGGCCTCAACTGCTACACATAGTGACGAAGAAAGGTAAAGGCTACGCGCCGGCAGAAGCCGACCCTATCGGTTATCATGCGGTGTCGAAATTTAACCCGGATGAAGCCAAGCAACCGGCGAAAAAAGCCAGCCTACCGACCTTTTCCAATATTTTTGGCAGCTGGATCTGCGACATGGCAGAGACAGACGAACGCTTACAAGCGATTACGCCTGCCATGCGTGAAGGCTCAGATTTAGTGCGGTTTTCCAAAACCTACCCTAAGCGCTATTTCGATGTAGCGATTGCCGAGCAGCATGCGGTAACACTGGCAGCCGGTATGGCGATAGAAGGTTTAAAACCAGTCGTGGCCATTTACTCCAGCTTCCTGCAACGCGGTTATGATCAGCTGATCCATGACGTGGCATTACAACAATTAGATGTGTTGTTTGCCATCGATCGGGCTGGTGTCGTAGGTGCTGATGGCCCGACCCATCAGGGTGCTTTTGATATTAGCTTTATGCGCTGCATTCCCAATATGCTGATTATGGTTCCGTCAGATGAAAACGAGTGCCGCCAGATGCTATATACCGGCTATCAGTATAAAGGCCCGGCCGCTGTGCGTTACCCCAGAGGCAGTGGCAATGGCATTACACCAGATAAAGACATGCAGTTATTGCCCCTTGGTAAAGCCAGAACAGTGCGCAGTGGTAGTAAGATTGCTATATTGGCTTTTGGTCCGTTGCTGGCGGCTTGTCGGCAAGCCGCTGAAGAACTTGATGCAACGCTTGTGGATATGCGTTTTGTTAAACCGCTTGATGAGGCCTTACTCACTGACCTTGCGGCAACACATCCACTGTTCGTTAGCGTAGAGGACAACGCCATTATGGGTGGCGCCGGCTCAGCGATTAATGAATTTATCGCCCAAAGCGCCCTTAACGTGCGCTGCGTTAATCTGGGCCTACCGGATCAGTTTATTAAACACGGTACCCAAGAGCAGATATACGCTGAACTAGGGTTGGATACGGCCGGCATTCTTGCCAGTATTAAAGCGCTGTGTTAACAGCGCTTTTTCGTTAAACGCCCTGGCTGCACCGCAATATTCAGCTAAGCCTTAGTGATTGCCAGTTGGTCTGACAAAGTGTGCCAGGCCGGCGGCTAATAACCGCTCAACCTGAGCTTCAATGTGCGCCGAGTCCTCAAACTCAAACGCATCTACCTGCTGATCAAACTCAATACAGGCTACGCCATTTTTACCGGCGTGTTTAACGTGATACAGCGCCATCTCGGCCAGCTGCAATGAGATTTCCCAATTAATCAGCTGGCCGCCAAGTAAGTTAAGCGGATACACCGCATAGCCAACGGAGCAGGTCAGCCGGGTGCGGTGGCCATCGGGTAAACTGAACACCGTATTGCCAATAAGTTCGTTCAGCCGGTAGCTAAACTGCGCCACCAATTCGGTTTGTATATCGCGCAGTACCAGCACAAACTCTTCACCGGCAAAACGTACCACATAATCTGAACCTCGGGTTTCACGGATCAGCAGGCCTGCTACCTGTTGTATGCAGCTGTCACCGGCGCTATTACCGTATTGATCGTTAACTTGCTTAAAGTTGTCCAGGTCGAGATGAATAAGTGCCACGCACTTACCCTGCGCCAGCATAGACTCACGGTTACGCTGAAAGTGTTCGATATCTTTAGGTAACTGCTCAAACAAAAAACGCCGGTTTCTCAGGCCAGTCAGGCTATCTTTGTGTGTTAACAGCGTTAGCTGTTCATTCAGCTCGTTCAGTTTAAGATTGCTGTTCTCAAGCTCTTGTGTACGCTGTCGCACCAGGCGCTCCAGCTGCTGTTGCTGGTACAGACTATTGCGCCGCATCAGCCACAACACAGCATAAATACCAAACAAAGCCAATAGTAACCATAAGCCCCGGTACACCAGCGTTTCGTCAAATCGTTTGGGTACAACCAATTCTATACTGGCTGTACGGGCATCCCGCCACTGTTCATTATCAAACCGGCTTTGTACGGCAAAGACAAAACGTCCTGGTGTCAGGTTGGTATATACCGCTTCACGCCTGTCTCCTACTTCATGCCAGTTTTGATCAAACCCCTGCAACTGATAACGAAACTGGAGTGCATTGGGTTTAACAAATTCCAACGCCGAATACTGAATGGTCAAGTTGCGATCGTCCAACTCCAGCACAAGGCGTTGTTGTGGTGTGGCGATAGGATAAGCTTGCTGGCCTTGCACCAGCTTTATTACAGGTTCAACCTTGCGGTTTAAACGGTGTGCTAATTGCTGGGGTACCGCCACCATGCCCTTTAACGTAGGGAACCAATACTGTTGCTGCCAAAACACCACTTTGGCATGCCCAGCACCATTGCAACAACGCCCTGGCACGGTACCCAGCTGACGATCGTAGGGCCCCAGTACTTCCTGTGCCGCTACAGCGCTTTGTTGCAGTGCACTGAGATCTTTTGGTGCTACACGAAAAATACCCTTGTTGCTGCTAAACCACAGCAATTGCTGCTCTGCATCAAATGCGATACTCACCACCGGGCTATGCGGCAAGCCGTTGTTACTGTGCCAGTTTAACCACTGCTGGCTGCCAGCAGGCAAAACAAAAACCCCATCGTCCAGTGTGGCTGCTACCACAGTTTGGTCTGGCAACACCTTAAGTGCTGTCACGTAACTGTTGTACAATGCAGTACCTACCCCGAGCCTGTTAAGGGTCTGCTGCTGATACTGATATAAGCCGCGTGTGGTGCCAAACACCAGCTGCTCCGCATTATGTTGCAATACGGTGATATTGCGCGACTCCAGCTGATCGTTCAGGACAAAGGGCGTCAGCGCATCCTGCTGATAATGGTATAACCCCATTACACCGCCAATCCAAACCCCTTGCTCGGCATGTGGCTGCAATACTCTGACTGTAAAACCTGCCAAGGCAGAAAAACGTGCCACTACGCCTTTATCGCTGCGTGAGAAGCGCTGTACACCATCGTCAGTTGCTAACCACATTTGTTCTGGATGCGGCCAATAAATGTCGTACACCGTACTGGCACCCAAGGCAGAGCTGTCGATCAGTTGCTGGTAACGACCATCTGGGAACATCTCACCGACACTGGACTGGCTAGCGATAATTAGCGTATCGTCCGGGCTTACGCCTAGGCTTCGAACAACTGGGTCAGTATCAGCAGGCACGACGCGACGGATATGGCCGGCAGAAGCACGATACACTCCATCACTGAAACTCGCCAGCCAGATATTTTGCTCTTTGTCTTCATAAATATCGCTAAACCAGGGATAGCTGCCCAGCTCGTCGCCGGTGATGTGCTGCCAGTCTTGTTTAGGGTGCTTATGAAACAGTTTACGGTGCGCTGAGATCCAATTATTGCCACGGCTGTCACGTAGCAGCTTGTAAACTGCAGTGTTACTTTGGTCTGGTAACTGACATTTAGCAATCTTGCCATCGTTATCCAGGTGATAGAAACCTGCCTCACCGGCAATATGTAAGCCCTTTTCGGTATGATACAAGTCATAAACCGGCGTTTGCTTAAGCTCTGGCGGTAAATCGAAGCTGTTTACATTACCGAGCAAATCGACTTGATATAACTTTTCCGCACTGAGTACCCATACGGCATCATCGACCCGTTCAAGTTGACTGACCTGACCACGTATCGCCTCTACGCGGCTTACCTTGCCATCTTTCACCCTGAATAACGAATCAGCCGTTAGCCAGATCTCGCCAGGCTGTACCTCAAGCAATGAGGTTACCTCAGACAATATTTGGTAACGGTCAAACTCAAGTGTCAACGGATCAAACCCTGACAAACCTGCTTTAGTCCCAACCCAGATATAACCTGAGCTGTCTGTCAGCAAGCGGGTTATGGCGTTGCTGGCTAAGTGGCGGCGGTTTTCTTTGTTAAAGTGTTCAAACTGCATACCATCAAAGCGATTCAGCCCCGCTTGGGTGCCCAACCAAATGTAGCCCTGGGCATCTTGTGTAATAGCGCGCACCGAATTGTTGGCCAGGCCATCACTGCTGCCCCAGTGCTTAATGTCAAAATCATAGACAGATTGTTGGGTGTAGCTGTTGACGCTAAAGGAAGTGATCACAGCGTTTAATAAGAACAGCAGCATACTGATGTGTTTCATTAATACGCTCTCAGATTAACCTTGCCCTAGCCTAACGGTAAATAGGGCAATATCAGATGAAGAACCAGCAGTGTTGCCAAACCCGCAGCAACATCGTCCAGCATAATTCCCAAGCCGCCATGCACTTTTTTGTCCAGCACACTAATGGGCCAGGGTTTTACAATATCAAACAGGCGAAACAATACAAAGGCCAGCAGCAGTGTTTGCCAGTGTAGCGGTAGCCAAAGTAGACTGATGGCATAGCCGACAATTTCATCCCAGACAATGGCTTTATGGTCATGCTCACCTATATCGGCGGCAGTCTGGCCGCAGAGATACACGCCCAGCACGCTACCGGCAATAACAAAAGCCAGTAAATACTGATTACCCAGCCACATCAACAGCGCAACCAAGGGTATCGCGGTAAGCGTACCAAAGGTGCCTGGCGCCTTTGCAGCCAAACCGCTGCCAAACCCCAAAGCCAAGAACTGATACCATTTGCGAAGGTTAAAGGCGGTGTGTGTCATAAGAAATGTACAAAGCCCTGGTGCTGATAATCAAACGCCTGATCGCCCTGCTTTAACTCCAGCTTGCCGGCCACGCCGGTAACCCGGCCAATACAGGTCACTGGTATACCATAAGGTGACAGCAACACCTCTAGCGAGCCACGCCGTGCTTCCGGCACGGTAAACAACAGCTCGTAGTCTTCACCACCAGAGAGCGCCAGTTGCAATGCTGTGCTGGTGTCACAGCTGTCTTTCAACGCTTGCGATAGCGGCAGGCGGCTGACATCAATACTGGCGCCGACATTTGAGCGTTTGAGAATATGCTGAATATCACTGTACAGGCCATCAGATAAATCCATGGCGCTGCTGGCCAGGTTGCGCAGTGCCTGCCCCAACGCCACCCGCGCCGACGGGTAATGAAAACGCTGGAGAATATGGCTTTGATGCTTTTTACTGACTTCATGCAGGCCCTGACACAGCTTCAAACCCAGCGCTGCATCACCTAAAGTGCCGGTAACATAAATATAATCGCCCACTTTGGCGCCACTACGGGTTAACGCTTTGCCACGTGGTACTGTGCCTTTGGCAATCATGGTCAGGCTCATAGGGCCGCGGGTGGTATCACCACCAACCAGTTGGCATTGATAATAATCAGCTGTTTCACCAAGGCCGGCAGCAAAGGCTGATAACCAAGCCTCATCCACAGCAGGTAATGTCAGCGCTAACGACAACCAGGCGGGCTCGGCCCCCATAGCAGCCAAATCGCTAACATTGACCGCGACCAGTTTATGCCCTAACGCTCTTGGATCATCATCCGGGAAGAAATGTGTACCCACCACCATAGTGTCGGTGGTGACCACTAAGTCGTAGCCGTCGCGTACTTGTAATACAGCACCGTCGTCGCCCACGCCTAAAGTCGCATCGCTGCGTTTGGCACCACAATTGGCAAAAAAGCGGGAAATGAGTTCGAATTCACCCATAGTATGCAGAAGCCGGTAAGCACCGGCACTCCTTTAACGTGGACACCGAGCGCCTTAGCTTGGCCGCAGCACGCGCACGGCTTTATCCAGAATACCGTTAACGAATTTATGGCTATCATCAGCAGCGAACGCTTTGGCCAGCTCAATGGCTTCGTTGATGATAACCTTGTACGGCACATCTAGCCGGTATTTCAGCTCGTAAGCTGACACCCGCAGTATGGCCTTTTCAACAAAATCAATCTCGTCAAACGGGCGGTCCAGATAAGGCTTCAATGCTTCATCCAGTGTGGCATGGTTTTTAACCACGCCACGAACTAAATCCTGAAAATACCCCACATCGAGGTGCTTAACGTTAGTTTCCAGCAGCAGTTGCTGCTCGATTTCAGTGATCGGGTTTTGGCTTACATGCCAGCTGTATATTCCCTGCACTGCAAGTGACCGTGACTGACGACGGGCATTCGGTTTCATTCGTCTCTCTTCCTGTTACAGCTTGGCCAGCAGATTAACCATTTCCAGCGTTGACATCGCCGCTTCGCTGCCTTTATTGCCGGCTTTAGTGCCAGCACGCTCAATGGCCTGCTCAATGCTGTCCACCGTGAGCACACCAAAGGCGACCGGAATATCGTGCTGCATCATGACCTGTGCAATACCCTTGGTACACTCACCTGATACATATTCAAAGTGCGGTGTACCGCCGCGGATCACCGCACCCAACGCAATAATACCGTCATATTTCTTGCTGGCAGCAACGCGCTGCACGGCAAGCGGCAGTTCAAAGGCACCAGGCACACGAATGACAGTAATGTCCTGCTCAGCAACATTGCCAATACGCGCTAAGGTATCGGTGGCGCCGCTTAATAAACTCTCAACAATAAAGCTGTTAAACCGTGCGACTACGATCGCAAACTTTTTACCGTTGGCAGAAAACCCTGCTTCAATCACCTGCATACGTTGCCCTTAAAATCTGACCGCTAAAAATTAGCCGTGCATAATAGCACAACAGAGCGCAAAGCGGCATAGTGTTTGTTGCCGGCTATTGCGCCTTATTTACCATTTAACCCACAGTTTATTCGCTAACGTAGTCGACCACTTCCAGGCCAAAACCGGATAACGCATGGTACTTTTTCGGTTGGCTTAGCAAGCGCATTTTCTTCACCCCCAGACTGGCCAATATTTGCGAGCCAACACCGACATTGCGCGAGGTACCATTCCACGGCGTGCTACGCGGCTTTTCGCCTTTATCTTCAGCTTCAAAGCCCTGTACAGTGCGAATAAGCTGCTCAGTGCTCTCATGTTTACCTAGTAGCACCAGCACGCCACCGTCGCGGGCGATGCGCTCCATCGCCGTATGCAGTGGAAAACTGCGGTTAGCGGCGCGGTTTGCCATTAATAAATCACTAAAAGTATCGTGCAAATGCACCCGCACCAGCGTTGGCTGCTCAGGCTGAATGTCGCCTTTTACCAACGCAAAGTGAATTTGGTTATCAATGGTGTCTTTAAAGGTTACCAGCTTAAAATCGCCCACTTCGGTCGGTAGCTGACAGCTGGCCACCTGCTCGATAGTGGTTTCATTTAAGTTACGGTATTCTATTAAATCAGCAATAGTGCCAATTTTAATGCCGTGTTTTTTAGCAAACACTTCTAAATCGGGCCGGCGGGCCATAGTGCCGTCGTCGTTCAAAATCTCAACGATCACAGCTGCCGGTTCAAGGCCGGCTAAGCGGGCTAAATCACAACCGGCTTCCGTGTGGCCGGCACGCACCAGCACACCACCGTCTTGGGCCATTAGCGGGAAAATATGCCCTGGCTGCACTATATCACTGGGCTTGGCATCACGCGCTACGGCAGCTTTAACCGTGCGGGCGCGGTCGGCCGCCGAGATACCAGTAGTCACACCCTCAGCCGCTTCAATTGACACGGTAAAATTAGTGGCAAAGGGTGATTTGTTGGCATCCACCATCAGCGGCAGTGCCAGCTGCTTGCAGCGCTTTTTCGTTAGGGTTAAACAAATTAAGCCGCGGCCATGGGTGGCCATAAAGTTGATGGCTTCTGGCGTCACATAATCTGCCGCCATCACCAGATCGCCTTCGTTTTCGCGATCTTCATCATCCATCAGTACGACCATCTTGCCCTGACGGATATCTTCAATAATTTCAGCAGGAGTATTCAGTTGCATAACAGCCCTTATTCATAAAAAGCCGCGCTGCGCCAGCAGCGCCATACTGACACCGCCGCTCTGTGCAGCGCTGTCTTTGTTTAGTAGCCGCTCTAAATAGCGGGCAATTAAATCCACTTCCAGGTGCACCTTGCTACCAAGTGCTAGCTCAGCAATGGTGGTGTGCTGCGCCGTGTGCGGCACTATGGTCAAACGAAAGGCGTCAGCGGTGAGTTCATTCACAGTCAGACTAATACCATCGATGGTTATTGACCCTTTGGTCGCAATATACCGCGCCAGATGTTTAGGCAGTGCCAGCCAGATGTGCCAGGCGCGGCCGCTTTGCTCAAGTTTTACCACCTGGGTAACACCATCAACGTGACCGCTGACTAAGTGCCCCCCCATACGCGTGGTGGGCAACAGCGCCTTCTCCAGGTTGATACGCTGGCCAGTTTTATATTGGCCAAATAAGGTATGTGCCAGCGTTTCAGAAGATAAATCGGCATTAAAGCTATGCTGGGTAAGTGCAGTTACCGTTAAGCAGACACCGTTGCTGGCGATACTGTCACCTAATTTCACATCAGTGAAATCCAGATTGTCGCTGCTGATGGTCACCGTTAAATCGCCACCTTGAGGACGAATGGCGCTCAGACGACCTGTCGCTTCTATAATTCCGGTAAACATAACAGTTCCTTGCAATAAGGTTAGCGTAAACGGGCGCTCAGACGCAGCTCTGGCCCTACCATACGCACATCGCTCCAGCTAAGCTCCGGCACCTGCACCAGGGCATTAAATTCCGGCAATACCGCCAGTGGCTGGGCACTGCTGCCCAAAAGCTTTGGCGCCAGGTAAACAATTAATTCATCCACTAACTTTAACTGCAATAAGGTGCCGGCCAACGTAGCCCCTGCTTCGACCCACAGGGTGTTAATTTGCTCGCGCAGTGCTAAATGCTCCAACAGCAGCGGTAAATCAAATTGCGCCTGCGCCGTAAGCGGACAATGGATTTGCCTAGCGATATTGGGCAGCTGACGCTCGTTTTCAAGCTTACTGACGCACAGCAGCACTTCACCGCCGTCAGCAAACAATGCCAGCTTGTGATCAAGCAGACCATTTCGGTCTAAAATAACCCGCTTTGGCTGACGTAGCTCACCGCTACTCAGTGCAGAAACCGGCCGCAGTAATTGCTCTGGCCTCAAGGTTAAACGGGCATTATCGGCCATCACCGTCGCCGCAGTAGATAAAATGGCACAGCTTTGTGCGCGGTAGTGCTGTACATCAGCACGGGCAGCTTCGCTGGTTAACCACTTACTGTCACCATTAGCCAGTGCCGTGCGGCCATCTAAACTTGCAGCCAATTTAAGCTGCACATAAGGCCGTTTGCGCTGCATCCGGCTTAAAAAGCCCGGGTTAAGAGCGCGCGCCTCGGCTTCGAGCAAGCCGACATCTACCTGAATACCGGCCTCGCGCAGCATGCTTATGCCGCGTCCGGCAACCTGCGGGTTAGGGTCTTGCATCGCTACCACCACCCGGCTGACACCGGCCGCAATCAGGGCCTCTGCGCATGGCGGGGTGCGGCCATGGTGGCTGCACGGCTCCAACGTGACATAACAGGTGGCCTTTGCTGCGTCACTACCCGCCTCACGCAGGGCAAACACTTCGGCATGCGGGCCGCCGGCTTGCCGATGATAACCTTTGCCAATCACCTGACCATTTTTTACCAGCACGGCACCGACATTAGGATTGGGGCTGGTGGTATAACAACCGAGGCCAGCCAGCTGTATCGCCTGCGCCATGAAAGCTGCATCTGCCGCACTAAACATCAGGCTTTTTCTCCCAAACGGGCAATTTCCTCGCCAAATTCACGAATATCTTTAAATGAGCGGTACACCGAGGCAAAACGCACATAGGCCACTTTATCTACCTTGACCAGCTCGTCCATAATAAGGTTGCCCAGAAGCTGACTGCCCACTTCACGCTCACCGGTGGCACGCAGCTGGGATTTAATTTTGTTGATCAGCTGCTCAATTTGCTCGGTCGATACCGGCCGCTTTTCCAATGAGCGCAGCAAGCCACTGCGCAGCTTGTCTTCATTGAACGGCTCACGCGAGCCGTCACGTTTAATGATGCGCGGCATCACCAGCTCAGCCGCTTCAAAGGTAGTAAAGCGCTCATGACAGGCCAGACACTCACGCCGCCGGCGCACCTGATGGCCGTCTGCCACCAGCCGCGAGTCAATTACCTTGGTGTCATCTGCATTACAAAACGGACAGTACATAATCAGCTTCCCGCTACGCTGCTGAGCAGCGTGTGATCTTAACCAGCCAGATAAACAAATGGCCGCAATAGCGGCCATCATAGCACTTAATCAGCGCTTAGGCATAAACCGGGAAACGGCTGCACAGCTCGCTAACCTGGCTGCGTACTTTGTCAATCACTGCCGCATCACCACGGCTATCAAGTACATCACAGATCAAATTAGCCACAGTGCGGGCTTCAGCTTCAGCAAAGCCACGGCGGGTAATAGCCGGGGTACCAATGCGCAGGCCAGAAGTCACAAAAGGCGAGCGTGGATCGTTCGGCACCGAGTTTTTGTTCACAGTAATGTGCGCCTGCCCTAACCAGGCATCGGCTTCTTTACCGGTGATGTCTTTGTCGATTAAGTCCATCAGGAACAGATGGTTTTGTGTACCACCTGAGACAATTTTATAACCGCGCGCCATCATAGCGTCACACATCGCTACAGCGTTTTTCAGCACTTGCTGCTGATAGGCTTTAAACTCTGGCTGCAGTGCCTCTTTAAAGGCTACCGCTTTAGCGGCGATAACATGCATTAGCGGGCCGCCCTGGCCACCTGGGAATACCGCTGAGTTTAGTTTTTTCTCAATCTCTTCGTTTTTGCGCGCCAGAATTAACCCACCGCGTGGGCCGGCCAGCGTTTTGTGCGTAGTGGTGGTGACGACATCTGCCACTGGTACGGGGTTAGGGTACAAACCTGCAGCCACTAAACCGGCAACATGCGCCATATCCACCATCAGATAAGCGCCGACTTTATCGGCGATATCACGAAAACGTTGCCAGTCAACAATACCTGAATATGCCGAGAAGCCGGCGATGATCAACTTAGGCTTATGCTCCAGCGCTAAGGCTTCGGCCTGGTCATAATCAATTACGCCTGTTTCAGGGTGCAGGCCATACTGTACCGCTTTGTACAGCTTACCTGAGGAACTAACGTGTGCACCGTGGGTTAAATGGCCACCGTGCGCCAGGCTCATGCCCAAAATGGTGTCACCGGCGTTTAACAGTGCTAAAAACACGGCCGAGTTGGCCTGTGAACCAGAATGCGGCTGCACGTTTGCATAGTCTGCACCAAACAACTCTTTGGCGCGGGCAATGGCTAAATCTTCAGCGATATCGACATACTCGCAGCCACCGTAGTAACGTTTGTGCGGATAGCCTTCGGCATACTTGTTGGTCAGTTGAGAGCCCTGTGCCTGCAGTACGCGCGGGCTGGCGTAGTTTTCTGACGCAATCAGCTCAATATGAGCTTCCTGACGGTCAGTTTCCTGGGTTATGGCTTGCCATAATTCCGGGTCGAAATCGGCAATATTCATATCACGCTTTAACATGCTCTCTCCTGGTGCGGCTTACGCGGCTAGTCTTAATAAAATGCAGTACAGTAATACGGGCAGATAAAATTGGCCGCTATTCTACCGCTAATTTGATTTTTATGCACCCGATATTTAGCCATCTAAACGGCTACAAAGACAAGGCATTATCTTAACTGTGTTCTCTGCTTTACAAGTCAATGAGGGCTGCCTATTATACTGTATATATAAACAGCCTTGGCATCACTATGCGCAAAATCATACACATTGATATGGACTGTTTTTTTGCTGCCGTGGAAATGCGTGATAACCCAGCGCTGCGTCATATCCCTATTGCCATTGGCGGCTCGCGACAAAGCCGCGGCGTTATTTCAACCTGTAACTACCCGGCTCGCGCTTATGGCGTGCGCTCGGCGATGCCAACCGGCCAGGCATTGAAGTTGTGCCCACAGTTAACACTACTTAGCGGTAATATGGAAAAATACAAAGCTGCCAGTGCGCAAATACGCGCTATTTTTTCGCGATATACTCAACATATAGAGCCGTTGTCACTGGACGAAGCCTACCTTGATGTTAGTGACTGCCAACTGTTTAAAGGTAGTGCAACACGTATTGCCGAAGATATCCGTCGCAGTATTTATCTGGAAACCGGGCTTACCGCTTCTGCCGGTGTGGCACCGAATAAGTTTTTAGCCAAAATTGCCAGTGACGAAAACAAACCCGACGGCCTGTTTGTTATCACGCCGGATCAGGTAAGCGATTTTGTCAAAACACTGCCGCTGCGACGCTTGCCGGGTGTCGGCAGTAAAACCGCTGAGCGACTCACTCAGCTTGGCCTTAACAGCTGTAGTGATATTGCTACGGCACCACTCGCTCTGCTGGTTAAGCATTTTGGTGCTCAGGCAGATAGCCTGCTAAAACGCAGCCAGGGTATAGATGAGCGGCCAGTGTGCAGCAATGAACAACGTAAATCGCTGGGGGTAGAGCGCACGTTGGAGCAGGATCTGCAAAACTACACTGAATGTATAGAGACTTTAAGCCAGTTGTTACCACAGTTACAACGACGGTTGGAGCATTATCGCAACAGCAACGCCGGACGGATGACACCGGTGCAAAAAGTGGGCATTAAACTGAAGTTCAGTGATTTTCGCCAAACCACGGTAGAAAAACAGGGCCAGCCGCTGGAGTTGGATAACCTGCTACCGCTGTTAGATGAAGCCTGGCAACGCCGACAACAACAAGGTGTGCGGTTAATTGGCCTACAGGTAGGGTTTAAAACGGCGGCCTTACAGCAACTCACACTACCGTTTTAGCAAAGGCTGGCTTAACAGAGCTCGCCTAAGTAAAAACCAATTTAGCAGACTCCAGATAACAGAAAACCGGCAAAAGCCGGTTTTATGCAAGCCTGGCCGGACTTATCCGACAACAGTTACGTTTTCAGCTTGTGGGCCTTTTTGGCCTTCAGTTACTTCAAAAGTAACTTTCTGACCTTCAACTAAAGTTTTACGGCCGGTACCGTTGATCGCGCGGAAATGAACAAAAACGTCTTTACCGCCTTCGCGCTCCAGGAAACCATAGCCTTTTTCTTCGTTGAACCACTTAACTGAGCCGGAAATTAACTGTGACATAACACTCTCTTACATTAACTAATTTTGCCAGCACGCTGGCGACTTAAATATTACCGGCCATTTCAGCTAGCTAGTATATATTTTCGCCCTCATTATCAGTTAAGCCATATGAGGGGTCAATAACCTTACCGGTTAGCCAGCAAATATTTCTGCTCTGGCCGGATCAGTAATGTGCTTCACACTGCTGATCACCCTGTTATTGTCATTAAAACAACAACAACGCTTTGAGTGTAGCAGCAATGCTGCCGAAAAAATAATCAACAACTGATTTATTTTTGCTTGCGCTTAACCGGTGCCGAACCATCATCGCCACCCTGAAAAAATTGTGGCTTAGTTGCCACTTTGGCTTTAACGCTCGAGGCCGGTTTTGTTTTGGCCTTATTCAGACTCTTTTGTGGCTGATTTGATTTAGGTTTTGCTACCACAGCCGGTTTGCCATCAAAACGGGCCTCCAGACCCGGCACGACACTATAACTGACAGCCTGACGCAAGAAAGCTTCAATTCGCTGCAGGGCCGGTACATCTTTTGGCCCAACTAACGAAATGGCAGTGCCTTTAGCACCGGCCCGTCCGGTGCGGCCGATACGGTGCACATACTCTTCAGCATGTTTGGGCAAATCAAAGTTAATCACGTGCGATACCTGCAGTAAATCCAGGCCACGCGAGGCTAGATCGGTAGTCACCAACACCTGATATTTGCCGCTGGCGAAGGATTGCATTACGCTATTACGACTACTTTGCGACAGCTTACCACTAAGCCCTACCGCGGTTTTACCCAAGGTTTGGCACAAAAGCGCCAAGCGCTCGGCATCTTCGCGCGTGGCGGTAAAAATAATCAGCTGTTTAATGTCATCCTGCTGCAAAAAATGGCTCAGCAACGCTTCTTTATGGCTTAAATGATCCGCCAGGTAAAACTGCTGATTGATATCCTGATGCTGCTGATAAGAGGCGCCTACAGCTACTCGGTAAGGGTTTCTCAGCAGAGCCAGTGCCAGTTCATCCACTTCAGCGTGGTCGAGCGTTGCGGAGAACATCAGTGTCTGACGCAAACGGTGATCGGCCGCTTTGTTAATAACGGTCAGTTGTGGCATAAAACCCAGATCCAGCATGCGATCGGCTTCATCGAGAATCAGCACTTCAAGCCCATTAATAAAGACTGATTTATGTTCCAAATGATCAACAAAACGGCCTGGCGTCGCTACGATAATGTCCGGTTCGCGCTTCAGCAGCTTTTCCTGATCATTAAAATTTTCACCGCCGACAATTAAAGCTGACGTCAGCGGCGTGTTAGCGACAAACAACCTCAGCTGGGCATACACTTGTTTGGCCAGCTCACGGGTAGGCGCCAGGATCAGCGCCCTCGCGTCACGTTTTGACAGGGGCCGGCTTTTTAACAAGCGCTGCATCATCGGCAGCAAATAGGCCAGGGTTTTACCCGAGCCGGTTTGGGATGACACGATAAGATCGCGCCCTACCATCACTGCCGGTATGGCTTCGGCCTGAATGTCGGTAGGTTTGACAAACCCCAGATGCTGCACCGAGCGCAGCAGGCGCGGGTCAAGCGCTAAATCGTTAAATGGCAAAGTGAACCTCATAAACCGCAAAATACCGCTATATGATAACCGATGCGGCCAATTTGAGTTAGTTTGATTTCGAAACTGCCCGGCTTTGCGCTACTATTAAGCTGATTTTTTCCCCACTTGTGAGCGCTATCAGGATTAGACATGAGTAATGCGTTAAAAGAACAATTGTTAAAAGCCGGCCTGGCTGATGCAAAAAAACTTAAAGCGGTAAAAAAAGAAAAGCACCAGCAAAAAGTGCAAGCCGGCAAAAACCAGAAGCTAGTGAATGAAGCCAGTATTCTGGCCGAGCAAAGCCGCCAACAGCAGATAGAGCGTGACCGCTTATTAAACCAGCAAAAGCAGGCAGCTCTGCAGCAAAAAGCTATTGCCGCTCAGGTAAAACAGCTGATCAATAACAACACAGTAAAAGCGCAGGGTGATGTCGCCTATAACTTTACCGATGGTAAGTTAGTCAAACGGCTGTACGTTAACAACAAGCTGCATGACGAGCTAAGTCGTGGCTTGCTGGCCATTGCCAAGCAAGATGAGCAATATTATTTGGTGCCTGCTGCCGTCGCCGAGAAAATTAAACAACGCCAAAGCGATAGCATTATCGTACTTAACGTTAAACAGCAACAAACGGATGAAGACGACCCGTACGCTGATTTCAAAGTACCGGATGATTTAATGTGGTAAGCCGGTAACTAACGCAATGAGCCAGGTATTAAAACCGCAGTTGGCGCTGGCCAGCGTCGCAGAGATGTGTCAGCTGCGTCGCTGGTTTAACAACGCTGACGAGCAACACAGCTGGGGCGGTGACAATTTTGCTTACCCTTGCAGTGAACTGCGCTTTTTGCAGCAGCTATGCCGGCCGGGTACACAAAGCTATGCGCTTATCGGCTCAGACCAACAAGACAGCAGTACTGAGTTACTGGGTTTTGGCCAGCTGTGTGATCGCTTTGGTTGTCATCATCTGGCACGGCTGGTTATACGCCCTGACCAGCGAGGCCAGGGCCTGGCAAAGGTGCTAATTTACGAGGTTATTATTCAGGCACTGGGCCAGCAACAGCGCAACATATCGCTATATGTGCACCGGCATAACACTATTGCTGTCAGCTGTTATCAACAGTTAGGCTTCGTTATTAGCCCGCCGCCTGAGGTTGAAAACAGCCGGCTGTACTTTATGACGTTAACAGTTGCCGCGGCGATCAAAGGCGCTGAGCAGTACTTGCAACAGGCCTGATTGGCTGGCCCCTTAGTCGGTTTGTTGGCGGGCACTGACCCCTTTTACCGGCTGAGAAAAAGCGGTATTAAGTTGCCATTTTGGCCGTATAGGTGTCAGCGGCAGTTCGCGTTTACGCGCCACTATCAGGTAACTGGCAGCAAAATAATTTAGATGGCGCTCTGCCCACTGCCTGGCTTTGCCATTATGGTAGTCGCTTGACAGCATAGCCGAGAAAAAAAAACGCTGCTCATCCAGTACTTCAAAACCCACCAGATGTAGCCAGTCTTTGATGCGTGAAGCGGAAAAAAACCGGCCCTGCCAGGGGTAACGGTGTTGTAAGCCCGGCCAAAATCTTACCAAACCGACCAAACTAAACGGATTCATACCGGTTAACAACAGGTAGCCATCGGCTCGCAGCACGCGGTGTGCCTCACGTACTACATGATGTGGATCGCCGGTAAACTCAAGACAGTGGCTTAATAATACCGCATCGACACTATGCTCACTAAACGGTAGCGCATCGGTCTCAGCTTGCAGCATTAGCGCCTCACTGTGGCGGCCAACATTAATATGATGCCGCACCTTGCACTGCGAAGTATCAAGCTGAGCGCTTAAATCGCCCAGTTTCAGTAAGTAGTAGCCAAATATTCGCTGCCACCAGGGTTCTAGTACAGTAGCGATAGCACGAGCCAAAGCCTCGCCCTGGTTAAACTGACGCCAGTCAGAGGGTGCCTGGCGGTCTTTTTCGCTTAGTGCCGGTTTCATGTTACATTGAGGCCGGATTGATTATTAAACACTGTCATTATGATTCAGATTTCAGCTCTACCTGCATTTGAGGATAACTATATTTGGGTTCTCTGTCAGCCTGATACGTCTTATTGTCTGGTTGTTGACCCTGGCGACGCTACGCCAGTGCTTAATTTTTTAGCCAAAACGGGCAGACAATTGCACAGTATTCTGATCACTCATCATCACCATGATCACACCGGTGGCATAGAGACTCTACGACAGCGATACCCCGATGTTCAGATCATAGGCCCTGCGGCTGAGCAGCATCGCATCAAGGGCCTGACAACACTGGTGCAGGATGGCGATATTGTAGTGTTGGCTGAACTTAATCTGAAATTTGAAGTCGTGGCTGTACCCGGCCATACCCTGGGCCATATTGCGTTTTATTCAGCTGAGGTTTTGTTTTGTGGTGATACCTTATTTAGCGCAGGTTGTGGCCGGCTATTTGAGGGAAGCCCGGCGCAAATGTGGCAATCACTACTGCGCTTACGTCAGCTTCCCGATGATACGCGAATATATTGCACGCACGAATATACCTGTTCGAACCTGAAGTTTGCCTTATCAGTGGAACCTGATAATCAGTTAGCGGTCGATTATGCCAGGCACTGTGACCTTTTACGGCAACAGAATAAGCCCACCCTGCCCACCACTGTGGGCATTGAAAAGCAAATCAACCCATTTTTACGCTGTGATAACAACCAATTGCAAACAAAATGGCAACAAAACGACGCTTTAGCGCTGTTCACGCAGCTTAGAGAAGCTAAGGATCGTTTTAACGCTTAACTTGCAATCGGTTGCCGACGCGGTAACATTCGTTTTTTACTATGTGGAATGAAGTAATGTTGAAAAGACTTTCTGCAGTGGCTGCGGCCCTAATGCTCGCGGGTTGCGTTAGCAATAACACCACCAACGATGTCACTGACCAAGCCACGGTGGCAAATCCAACCTCAAATGCAGACTTCCATCGCGGTGCCGCCAACGCAGAGCAGATCGCCAGCAGATTGTGGTCTGCAGGCAGCACACCAACGCCTGAGCAAATTATGCCAGACGCCACCGAGTTGGAGGATTTATGGCAGCGTATTCAATTACAACTGACCTTTAACGTGCCGCAAACGCGGCCCATTGTTGAACAACGTAATTTCTACAGCAGCCATCAGGCCTATTTAGACCGCGTCGCCAGCCGGGCACAGCCATTTCTGTATCACATCGTGCAAGAAATAGAAAAACGTAATATGCCACTGGAGCTGGCGCTCCTGCCAATAGTAGAAAGTGCTTTTGATCCCTTTGCTTACTCTCATGCCGCTGCGGCTGGCATGTGGCAGTTTATGCCAGCAACCGGTAAACGCTTTGGTTTGAAACAAAATTTTTGGTATGACGGCCGCCGTGATGTTATTGCATCAACCCGCGCTGCCCTCGATTACCTGCAGTACCTACATGACCGTTTAGAAGGCGATTGGCTTAATGCTATCGCAGCCTATAATTCCGGTGAAGGCCGCATCTTAGCAGCGATAAAGCGCAACAAGAAGAAGCGCTTACCGACGGACTTCTGGTCCCTCGACTTACCGGCAGAGACCACAGCTTATGTGCCCAAACTGCTGGCACTGGTTGATATTCTTAAACGGCCGGATGACTTTGACATCGTCTGGAAGTTTATCGCCAACGAGCCGAGAATTGATATTGTTGAAGTGGGTAATCAAATCGACTTAGCCATAGCGGCTGAAATGGCTGGCTTGACGGTAGCGGAACTACAAGCGCTGAATCCTGGCTTTAACCAATGGGCGACTGATCCTGATGGCCCGCATTATCTGGTTCTGCCAAAACAACACACTGCGACCTTTAACCAGAAGCTGGCTCAAACGCCAAGCCAGCAATGGTTACGTTGGCAACGCTATACTGTGGCCTCCGGAGATACGCTTGGCAAAATTGCAAAGCAACATAACACCAGTATCAGTGCAATTCAGCGCATCAACAAGTTAAAAGGCAATACCATCCGGCTTGGGCAGCATTTGCTCATTCCAATGTCGGCAGAGGATGGCAGTAGCTATGACTTAAGTGCGCCAAACCGCATAGCTAAAGCCCAGCAACAAGCATTAGGTAACAAGCTAACCTATACTGTGCAACAAGGCGATACCTTATGGGATTTGAGCCGCCAACACAAAGTTACCGTATCACAGATCGCCAAGTGGAACGGTATCGCCCAACGTGCCCCGCTGCGTACAGGTCAACAACTGGTCATTTGGCAAGCGCAGGCGGCTGATACCAGGGCAGGTGGTGTATCTCGTACGGTTAATTATAAAGTGCGTAAAGGTGACTCCCTCGCCAGAATTGCACAGCGCTTTAGTATAACTGTTGCAGATATTGTGAAGTGGAATAACATTAACACTTCACAATATCTGCAACCTGGCCAACAGCTTAAGTTGATCTTAAATGTCACACAGGTATAGCTGATAAAGATGGGGGCATACCAATGAAGTACTTGTGGTTACTCAGTTTGCTGCTATTGAGTCCTTCAATTTATGCCCAATTTGATATTTACGGCGAAGGTACTGTGCAGCTGGCCAATGGCCAAAGTCAGCCGTTCGATTTTGGCTTTAGCTACTTTCGCCAGGATGGTCAGTATCGTTTTATCGTTGGACGCCACAGTGTAATGGTGCCTTCAGTTCCACGAAAATACACTTTGGCGCTGGTGCTACAAGACGACAAACAGGTGTGGGTAGCTGATTTTATTAACGAGCCGCTTACCGGTTTTGATTTTGAATTAGAGCAATACCAGATAAACCTGTATCAGGATAGCAGCCTGACAAATGCCAGAGGTGGCTTTGTTTTGCAGATAAATGATGAGCGTTATTACTTTAACCGCGGCCCGGGTCAGATAAATTTTATGTTTACTGAACAGGGTATCAAGGAAGTGCGGGTAGAAGGCATGCTTAAGCCAGCTAAATAGCTGGCTTTTATTGATGTGGCAGGTAGCTACTGCGCTTCTTTTTGTAGCTGCAAAGCCGGTATAGCCCCTGAAGCCACACAGAGTAAAGGCGCTGCCAGGGTCAGTAGCCATCCGGCCTGCAAACTAATACCATGCCACCAGGCATATACTGCAGCGGTCAGTTGAAACACCACGCCAAATAATCCCAATAATACCAGGGTGCGGTTTATCCAGCGCTTGGGTAAAGCTATTTTCATACTACTTCCTGCAACAACTAATCGGTTGTCATCCACTTTTGTACTGCTGAGACTAACTCATCAGGGTGAAATTTAGCAATAAACTGATCAGCTCCCACTTTTTTCACCATAGCTTCGTTAAACACGCCGCTCAGCGAAGAGTGCAACACGACATGCATATTACGCAGCTGCGGATCGGCTTTAATTTCAGCTGTTAAGGTATAACCATCCATCTCTGGCATTTCAATGTCAGAAATCAGCAACGGCACCTTAGCAGAAATATCACCACCGAGTTCAGCAGCTTTCGCGTTTAGCCAGTCTAATGCCAGTTTTCCGTCATTAACCAGTTCAACCCTTATACCAATTGAGCTCAGTGCCCGTTTTACCTGGTTGCGTGCCACGGCGGAGTCGTCTGCCACCAGAACAATCAGATCGTCAAAATTACGCTCGGTTGCCTTGGTTTTTACGTCCTCGCTCACATCTTCATTAACTGGCGTGATCTCAGAGAACACTTTCTCAACATCAATAATTTGTACCAGCTTGCCATCTATCTCTGTTACCGCAGTCAGATAATGCCCAGCTCCAGCGCCTTTAGGCGGCGGCATAATCTGGTCCCAATTAGTGTTTACGATGCGGTCAACACTGCTAACTAAAAAACCTTGAGTATGACGGTTGTATTCGGTAACCAGCACATAGGCAGTGGATAAATCTTCTATTGGCTTGCCGCCGGTTGCCTGGCTTAAGTCAATTACCATCACCGG
This sequence comes from Rheinheimera fenheensis, assembly GCF_039871805.1. Classification (NCBI taxonomy): domain Bacteria; kingdom Pseudomonadati; phylum Pseudomonadota; class Gammaproteobacteria; order Chromatiales; family Chromatiaceae; genus Rheinheimera; species Rheinheimera fenheensis. The sequence continues at coordinate 143,368 of NZ_JBDPJM010000003.1, read as the reverse complement.
CACGCCGCGTAAATGGGCAATGCCTCTGACATGGGGGCTTGAGCCCGGCATTTCGGTCAGCTCAGGGCACTGCAACACTTCACGCACTTTAAACACATTGATGCCAAACGGCTGCGGCCCGCGTAAACGAAACAACAAGAGTTCCAGCCGGTTATTGCCAACCAGATTAGTCCGCTGGTTTACTGCCGCCATCAATTTACTCATGCTTGCCTACTCCACCGGCTTCGCCGTTTTTGATTATTAATGCTATCCACTACAACATGTTACCGCTGTTCACGCAATCAACTGCTGACAAATCGTAGTATAAACTTAACTAAGCATAGGCGACTCTGGTTAATCGTCTAGAGAAAAGAGAAAAGAGAAAAAAGAAAGATGATACCGGCTGCCATGCAGCCGGTAGCTTTACTGCGCGTCAGGTTGTTGCTCAGGCGCAGCTAAGGCAAAGGCAGCCAGTTGCATGCAGTTATGATAAACCTTGCTGATATAAGGATATGGCGTCATATCTAAGGCAAAACGCTGAGCGTTGTAAACTTGTGGCACCAGACAGATATCGGCCAGTGTTACGCTATCACCAAAACAGTACTGACCAGCACTTTGCGCTAAGCGTTGTTCCAGTGCGGTAAAACCGGTGTTTAACCAGTGCGTTATCCACGCCTGCTTTTGCTGCTCAGTTACCGCCAGCGTGCCGGTCAGGTACTGCAGCACCCGTAAGTTGTTCAGCGGGTGAATATCACAGGCGATATCCAGCGCCAGAGCGCGTACCTGGGCTTTCTCTGCTGCACCTTCGGGTAATAGCGCTGGCTGTGGGTACATTTCGTCCAGGTATTCAATTATGGCCAGCGACTGGTTCAGGCTAAGCTCACCATCTATCAGGGTAGGTACCAACTGCGCCGGGTTTAGCGCTTTGTAGCTGTCGCTATGCTGTTCGCCGCCGTTTTTCACCAGATGCACTGGCAGGTTGTCAAAACTAAGCTGCTTTAAATTCAGTGCGATGCGCACCCGATAAGCGGCAGATGAACGCCAGTAGCCATAAAGTTTCATGATCTGTCCTCTGAAATTGACCTGGTAGCAGCGCGGATGTACTTTTTTCCGCGACCGTTGAAGGCCTGGACGGCCTGACAAATTCGTCAGGAACGAATTTGGACAGCGCCGCTGGCCCTTTAAGGGTAAACGTCATGGAAGACGTTTACAAACGAGCCCCCAGGGATGGGTTTACGGCGTGTCGCGGAAAAAATGTACGTAGTGATGCTACCGAACCTGAATCAGACTCAGGCGTTATACTTCACCACTTGCTGATCAATAGCACCAAAAATGCTATTTCCCTGCTCGTCCAGCATTTCCATACGGATAGAATCGCCAAACTTCATAAAAGAGGTTGAAGGCTTGCCATCGCGGATAGTTTCAATCATGCGGATCTCGGCAATACAGCTATATCCCACGCCGCCCTCATCTACCGAGGTACCGTGATCTGTGCCCTGTTTGTTTGACACAGTGCCTGAGCCAATAATAGCGCCAGCGCCCAGGTTACGGGTTTTGGCCGCATGCGCAACCAGTTGGCCAAAGTCGAATGTCATATCAACACCGGCATTAGGTTTACCAAACAGCTTGCCGTTATAAGTAGACAGCAGCGGCAGATGCACCCGACCGTCCAGCCATTTATCACCCAGTTCATCCGGCGTTACCGCTACCGGGCTAAAAGCCGATGCCGGCTTTGACTGGAAGAAACCAAAGCCTTTGGCCAGCTCGTTCGGAATAAGGCCACGCAGTGACACATCGTTTACCAGCATAATTAAGCGGATTTTGCTGCGCGCCTCATCGGCACTTGACGCCATCGCCACATCATCGGTAATCACTGCCACTTCGCCTTCAAAATCGATGCCGTAGTCTTCGCTTACTACATCGATATTGTCACGCGGGCCAATAAAATCGTCTGAGCCGCCCTGATACATTAATGGGTCGGTCCAAAAGCTCGGTGGCATTTCGGCATTACGTGCTTTACGCACCAACTCTACGTGGTTAACGTAAGCACTGCCATCAGCCCATTGATAAGCACGTGGCAGCGGTGATTCACATTGCGCCTGATCAAAGACCATTTCGCCATCTACTTTGCCGCTGTTCAGTGCCTGATATACTTCTTCAAGCCTGACACTTAACTGTGCCCAGTTATCCAGCAACTGCTGCATGGTCGCCGCCACTGCCGGCACTGCCACACAGCGGCTTAAATCGCGGCTAACTACCACCAGAAGGCCATCGCGGCTGCCATTTTTTAAACTTGCTAACTTCATGTTTTATCCTTAACCAACCGTGCTCAGGGTTTTACTTTCCAGCTGTTAACGTATTCCGGATTCTCAGTGACCAGCGCCGCCTCACCCATTTCCAGCGCATCGCGGGTATCCAGCATTACCGCTACTTCGTCGGTAAACTTTTTACGGTACTCCAGGCCAGCCTGAAAGGCTTTCGGATGCGGACCATGGGTAAAACCGGCGGGGTGAAAGGTCACCATCCCTTTTTCGATATTGTCGCGGCTGAAAAAATCACCGGCGTGGTAAAACAGCACTTCATCATAATCATCGTTGTTATGATAAAACGGCACTTTTAATGCACCCGGATCGCTCTCGATAGGCCTTGGCACAAAGGTACACACCACAAAACGCTGTGCCACAAAGGTCGTATGCGCCGAGGGCGGCAGATGATAGCGATGGCTCATCAGCGGGCGGATATCGCGCCAGTTAATGCGCATTACTGCTAAATCGCCGTGCCAGCCAATGGCATCCAGCGGGTTGTAGGGGTAAGTAATTACTGACACCTGGCCGTGGCGTTTTACCTCAACCTGCCAGCTGTCTTCGCTGTATTGCGCTTTAAAGGCCTCGTTTATTTTTGGCGTATCAAGCATGGCCGGGTCAAAAATAGCATGGTTACCTACCAGGCCCTTTTCCGGCAGCTGATAGCTGTCGTTAGTGGCCTCAATCAGCAGGATAAACATCGGCTCTTTTGGCTCTAAGCGCCACATGGTGGAACGCGGGATCACAATATAATCACCGTCGCGCACTGTCATATGGCCGTAGTCACAGTAAAGCTCAGCGCTGCCTTCGTGGATAAACAGCAGTTCATCACCATCGGCATTACGCACCAGCTTGCTCATATTTTCACTTAAACGCCAGGTGCGCATTTTGCAATGCGCATTAAACAGCAGGTTTGGCACTGCCCAGGGCGAATTGACGTTGTCCTTGCCAATCTCATTAAAGTTGAACAGGTGCGGCCTTAAGGGGCCCTGCCAGTCAGTCCAGCCGGTCGGCGCATGACGATGATGAAAGTGCGTCGCCGGGCCAAAAAAGCCACTACGGCCGGTTTCGCGCTCGTATATCGCCTGCTCAGGAAAATCAGCATGCGCCTGACGTGATACATCCCCTTCCTTTAACGGAAACGATGCCCATTTACGCATTGCTTAAAACTCCGCGCTGAATTTGGTCTTCTTCAATCGATTCAAACAGCGCTTTAAAGTTACCCTCGCCAAAGCCTTCATTGCCTTTACGCTGGATAATTTCGAAAAACACCGGGCCAATGACTGTTTTAGTGAATATTTGCAGCAAGATGCCATCTTTCATTGGCGCGCCGTCAATCAGAATGCGCAGCTCGCGCAGTTGATCCAAATCTTCGGTATGGCCTTCTACCCGCTCATTTACCTTATTGTAGTATGTGTCAGGTGTTGGCATAAACTCCATGCCACGGCTGCGCAGGGTACGCACAGTGTCATAAATATTTTCTGTGGTTAAAGCGATATGCTGAATGCCTTCGCCTTTGTATTCACGGATAAACTCTTCAATTTGTGACTTGTCATCAGACGACTCATTAATTGGAATACGAATTTTACCGCACGGCGCTGTCATCGCTTTTGATACCAGACCGGTTAACTTACCTTCGATATCAAAATAACGGATTTCACGGAAATTACCGATGTTCTCATAGAAGCCGGCCCAGACATTCATGTTGCCGCGCATCACGTTGTGCGTCAAATGATCCAGTACTTCCAGGCCAACACCATGTTTGGCCATATCTACCTGCCAGTTGTCGTAGTATTTAAAGTCAATGTCATACACACTGCTTGCGCCATAGCGATCAACAAAGTACAGCAGGCTGCTGCCAATACCGTATACGGCCGGAATATTCAGCTCCATTGGGCCAATTTGGTTTTTGTACTCTTTCGCACCATTTGCAACAGCATGTTTTAACGCATGAGCCGCATCTTTTACCCGAAAGGCCATAGCGCAGACGCTTGGGCCATGCGCGCGGGCAAACTCTTCAGCCTGAGAATTAGGCTCTGCGTTGACGATAAAATTGATATCCCCCTGCTTGTACAGCCAGGCTTGTTTAGAGCGGTGTTTTGCCACTTCGGTAAAACCAAGTGAGTAAAACAAATCTTTTAACTTTTGAATACCATCAGCGTCAGCTGCGGTGTATTCCACAAATTCAAAACCATCGGTACCCAGTGGGTTAATTTTATCTAACATTGGTATTGTTCCCTGCTATGTCGTTAATGGCGCTAATAATGCGCTAGCGGCAAAAAAAAGGAAGAGGCCAACAGCCGACACCTCAAACAGGGCCAAAGGCTGGTTTTGTAAAGTTGGCGCTACGAAACGCACAAATTACCGAAAAAGGGTAAAAAAGGGCCACCAACTGGCATTGGCGGCCCTGGTTTTGTATTACTTTACAGACAAAGCGTAATTATATTTTTACACTCTTACGATTTATACCGTAGTCACGTAGTTTATTCGCCACGGCAGTGTGACTTAAGCCCAGCTTTTTCGCCAGCTGGCGCGAGCTGGGGTAAGCCGGAAACAGCTTACGTAACAAGTTGGCTTCAAAGCGTTTCACTGCTTCATCCAGCGTACCGTCAAAGTCCTGCTCTAAATAACCAAAGTCATTGTTGTAGCTGGGCAGTTGTAAGTGCTCTTTATCCAGTTCAAAGCCTTCCAAAAGCGTAATGGCACGATATAAAGCATTTTCCAGTTGGCGCACATTGCCAGGCCAGGGGTAGTTTTGTAGAAAAGTCGCGCAGCTGTCGGTGAGTTTCGGCGCTTTACGGCCTAAACGGGCGGCAAAACGGGCAATAAAAAACTCAGCCAATGGCACTATGTCTTGTTTACGCTCACGCAGTGCCGGCAACGCCAATGTCAGTACGTTTAAGCGGTAGAACAAGTCTTCGCGGAATTTACCTTCCTGCACCATGCCGGGTAAGTCTTTTTGCGTGGTGCAAATCACCCGTACATCCACTTTGACTTCATTTTCATCGGCCACGCGGCGGAAACTGCCATCCTGTAAAAAGCGGATCAGCTTGGTTTGTAGCTGGTGTGACATCTCACCCACTTCATCTAAAAATACCGTGCCACCATTGGCCTGCTCAAAAATGCCTTTTTTACCCTCAGTGGTGCCAGGAAAGGCATTAGCACCGTAGCCGAACAACTCAGATTCAGCAACATTGTCAGGCAGTGATGCACAATTTAACGCTAAAAACGGCTTGCCACTGCGGCTACTGGCAGCATGACAAGCGCGGGCCAGCAGCTCTTTGCCGGTGCCGGTTTCGCCCATAATGAGAATAGGTGCATCCAGCTGCGACATTTTTTTCGCTTCTCGCACCACTTTGCGCATTAAATTGCTGTGCGCCTGCAAGGTGTTAAAACTTTCCTGATCACCTTTTTTAAACGCCACCATATGTTGGCCCAGCCGGCTTTCAGATTTTAAGTTAATGACGGCACCGGCCAGAATTTCATGGCCGCTTTCATCCGGCACCATGACCGGCAGAATATCGGCAACGAAACGTTTGCCGTGAATTTCAAGCCGGCGGGTTTGCGCCAGCACTTCGTCAGCCTCCAGCCAGCGCTGAAAGTTAAAGCCTTTTACCATGCCCTGCAGCGACTGGCCGACAATCGCTTCCTGACTGACTGCTAACACGTCCAGCGCCGCATCATTAATTACCGTGACATTGGCTTTGCTGTCTACCGCGATAAGGCCATCCGGCAGGGTTTTTAACAAGGTCGACAGCTCGTTGTGCTCACGTTCTGACGGCATAAAAGCGGTGGTTTTTACATCCTCCACCCCGGCGATACGGCGCATCTTCGCCATCAGCTCCTGAAACTTTTCAAAGTTAACGGTAGGAAACGACACGTACATCCGGCTTAAGCTGGGATCAACCTCAATACCACGCAGGTCTAACTGATAACTTACCAGAACATTTAAAACTTCTTGTGCCAGCCCGAGCCGGTTCTGACATTGAATTTCTAACCGCATACCGCAAAGTGCCTCACGACTATGGAATGAGCAGCATAATACGGTATAACGCGAACAAGAGACCAGTGCTTTTGTAAAGAAATGTGAACAAAAAGACAGTTGACAATGCCGATGCGGCAGATAACGGGAACAGCAGTGCTATTATACTCAGCAGCGCGGCGCGTTAGCGCCACGCTGCTAACTTAGTTGTCGGGCGAAGATTTAAGCCGATAGCAAAGCATCGGTTTTGGCAGCACAAATAAAGTCGTTTTTATGCAGGCCTTTAATCGAGTGAGACCACCAGGTCACCGTCAGCTTGCCCCACTCCAGCAACAGTGCCGGGTGGTGGCCTTCAGCTTCAGCCAGCTCGGCCACTTTGTTATGAAAAGCCCAGGCCAGCTTGAAATTTTTAAATTTAAACTCACGCTCCAGCTGCAAAATGCCATCACGCACCACTGGCGTCCAGTCCGGGATCTGGCGCATTAACTCGGGCAATTCGGCATCAGACACTTTAGGCGCATCAGCACGGCAGGCTTCACATTGCATCGCTTTTAATTCAGACATCACTTTATCCTAACTTGCTTGTTTTTCTTTTGGCGGAAATTTAGGCGCATGTAGCCCCAGTGCTTTGGCTTGCTCAACCAGCGCCATCAGATCCAGCTGGGCAATATCAAACAACTGATCAATACGCTCAATCATAAAATAAATCGGCTGCATAATATCAATGCGGTAAGGTGTACGCAGTACATCAAGCGCGTCAAACGGTTTACGCTCTGGCACGGTTGATTCCAGCGCATACTTGGTTTCACCGGGTGAAGATAAAATACCGCCACCATAAATGCGCAGGCCATCTGGCGTGCTTAATAAACCAAACTCAATGGTAAACCAGTACAACCGCGCCAGGTATACCCTGTCCTGCTTGCTGGCGGCCAGGCCCAGTTTGCCGTAGATATGGGTAAACTCGGCAAAGGCCGGATTGGTCAGCATGGCGCAGTGGCCAAAAATTTCATGGAAAATATCCGGCTCTTGCAGATAATCAAACTCTTCGCGCGAGCGGATAAAAGTCGCCACCGGAAAACGTTTACTGGCCAGCAGTTCAAAAAACTTATCAAAGCTAATCAGCGCCGGCACTTCGGCACATTCCCAACCGGTAGTGACGCGTAATACTTTACTCACTTCTTCCAGTTGCGGAATGCGGTCGGTCGGCAGCTGCAGTTTATCCAGCCCGGCCATATACTCGTCGCAGGCTTTACCTTTAATTACGCCAAGCTGACGGGTGATCAGCTCATGCCAAATTTGATTCTCTTCATCTGACCAGGCAATAAAGCCGTTTTCATCAGACTGACGGGAAACGTACTTACTCGACTTACTCATAGACAACCTGTTGCTTAATGCTGTTATACGGGGTATCCCGCTTATCTGCGCGAATATTTGTAGTGTGCTTTAGGCAGATAATTAGTTAGTGCGGATACTAAGCGATAGCACGGCAAGAGTTAATCTCGTTGCCGGCTAAAGTTAACGCTAAAAGCGTAAAGAATGGCTTACAAATAAAACGCTCAACGCTGCAACTGCTGCATCTTACTCAGCGCCTGCGCCAGATCGGCAATAATATCATCGACATGCTCAAGCCCTACTGATACACGGATTAAGCCATCGCTAATACCCGCCATTTGCCGCTCTTCGGCGGTGTACGGGCTGTGCGTCATGGAAGCAGGATGCTGAATAAGCGATTCGGCATCCCCAAGGCTTACCGCCAGGCTTAACAGCTGGCACTGGTTGATAAAATAGCGGCTCTCGTCCAGGCTGGCGTTCAGTTCAAATGCCAGTACACCACCGGCAGCTTTCATCTGGCTGCCAATAAATTTGTACCCCGGGTGGCTGGGCAAGCCTGGGTAATACACTTCGCGCACCGCCGGATGCGATGCTAAAAACTCAGCCACTTTTTGCGCATTACTGCAGTGGCGCTCTACCCTTACCGCCAGCGTTTTTAACCCGCGGATAATCAGCCAGGCGTCGTGCGGGCTGATGGTAGCACCCATATCTTTGAGCGTGGTTAGCTTGATGGTTGTTATCGTTTCACGGTCTGAAACTATAAGCCCTGCGACCACATCACCATGGCCATTCAGGTACTTGGTCGCACTGTGGATAACAATATCAATGCCATAGTCAGCTGGCTTTTGCAGCAGCGGCGTCATAAAGGTGTTATCGATCACCGAAATAAGCTGATGCCGGCGGCACACATCGGCTAAAAAAGCCAAGTCCAGCACCACCATATTGGGGTTTATCGGCGTTTCGGCGAACAGCATTTTGGTATTAGGCTTTACTGCCAGCTCCACCGCCGCATGGTCTGTCATATCAACAAAACTGACGTCAATACCATAGCGGGCAAACATATGGTTAAACAGTGCAAAACTGCAGCCATAAATCGCCTTACTGGCAATAAGATGATCACCCTGCTGCAAAAAAGCCATGGTACTGGCGGCGACTGCGCCCATACCGGTAGCAGTTGCCGCGGCATCGGCCATACCCTCCAGCGCCGCTATTTTAAGCTCCAGTTCGCGCGTCGTTGGGTTACCTAACCGGGTATAAATATAACCCTCGGCTTCGCCGGCAAAGCGGGCGGCGCCCTGCTCGGCATTGTCAAACACAAAGGTCGAGCTTTGATAAAGCGGTGTGGCTAAGGTGCCATGTTGGTTTTTTTCTTTACCGGCATGAATACAAAGGGTTTCGGCGTTTTTATTATTATCGTGCATAGCAATACTGCTGTAGAAAGTGGAAGACGCAATTACAAATAGCAGATTCCGCTATGAATGGAAGCACGCCAGACATCTTGCAGTCTGGCGGTATCATCTTAACGTTGTGAAGGGCTGTCAGCTTTAATTTGCACAGCCGTTTTAAAGCGCTGCAACAGCGCTTTACTCAGTGCGCTAAGGCTGATTTTCGCGGTCTGGCTGGCAGGTAGTGGACGCAGCCGTTGTTGGGCCAGGTTACCCAGCCGCGCTACCAGTAACCCGGCGATAATGCCCTGGCCGGCGCGGGCAGAAATTTTCGCGGTTAACTCACCGCTTACCACGTCAGAGGCCATATCAAGTGCCAGTTCAGAGCCACCGGCCCACAGCAGTGCACTTAAAAGCTGTTTTAGCAGCACCAGGCTGCGCAGCTGACCAATACGGCCGCCATACAGCTGCGCCAATTCACGCAGTAAACGGCTGCTGCGCCACAACACCAGCAACATGTCAGCCAGCGCGAACGGGCTTACCGCAACCGCCATGCTGGTATCGGTCGCCGCGCGATAAACAAGCTGTTGCGCCTGTTTATCCAGCGGGCCTAACACCAGCTGCTCAAACAGTTGTAACTGCTCTTCGTCACTATGCTCAGCTTTTACCGTACTGCGCCACTGCTGCAGTGCGGCATCAAGCTCAGCACTGGGTGCCAGGCTCTGCGCTATCGCCTGACACAAGGCTGCAGCCTCACCATATTGCACACTGTTTGCAATACGTTCGGCACTTTGTTGCCAGTGGCGGTTACGTGCCAAACGCCGCCACAGCATCAGCTCGCGCCACCCCAGTGCCGCCAGTAACACCAAAAGCGCCAATGAAATGAGGCTCACTGCCGTACCGTACAGCCAATGCTGTTGCCAGCTTTGCGCCAGCCACTGCCACCATTGCCAGATTGATAACAGCAGCAACCCAATTAAGGTAACGCCGGCCAGCCGCCACCACCAATTGGCGGATGGCTTAGCCGCTACCTCAGTACTGACGCTATCAGGCTGCATTTGCTCACCGTCTAAGGCCATAGGGCCTTGCAGCGGCGCAGGCTCGGCCAGCGTTTTGTCAGCAAAAAAACGCGCTTGTTTTAACGGGCTCATCTGAGTTTATCTCCGAGCAAAAATTGCAGCACATGATCCATGCGAATATGCGGCAAGGCAGTATTATCGCGCCATGGCTGCGGTCTTAGGTCAACAAATTCAAATTTATGCTGCGCGAACAGCTTCGTATCCGGCTGCACCGCCGGCACTTCGCCGGGAAAGTAGGTAACCGTTTTGCCCGCCACTGTGGTGCCACTTAAACAGGGCTGCGCCAAACCATCAATTTGCACATAGCCGCTGTCGCTGGCGCGAATGGCAGCAATAGCCATAGCCTCAGACGTCGCGGCCTGATACTGGCTTTGCTTTAACGGCTGTTGCAACAACTGTTGCAGTAGTAGTGTCAGCGCTTTGTGCTGTTCCGGGGTGACGTGATCGGCTTTGCTGGCAGCAAATAGCACTTTATCGATACGCGGCTTAAACAAGCGGCTTAACACGCCAGCCGGCCCGTACTGAAAGCTCTGCAGAATAAGTTTGAGCGCCTGACTAAGCTCGGCTAACGCATCGGCACCGGCATTTAATGCAGCCAGACAGTCGACCAAAATAACCTGGCGGTCGAGCCGGGCAAAATACTGCTGATAAAAGGGCTTAATCACATGCTGGCAATAGCTTTGGTAATGCTGTTCCAGCTGTTTTGCCAGCGCCGGTGAACCTTCAAGCTGTTCAGGCAAGAGTGGAAATAATTGTAGCATGGGTGCCCCAGCCAGCTCGCCGGGTACCAGTACCCTACCGGGCTGGTTTAAATAAGCGCCTGGGATCTGATGAAACTGTCGCAGTACGGCTTTATAGACATCGGTTAATTGCTGTAGCACCTCAGGCGTGCTGCGGCTTAAATCGGCCGCTAGCAGCGCTTGTTTAAACGTCTCTGCTGCGGTTTTTCGATGCGGCCTGGAAAATAACTGCCAGCTAAATTCACACCACTTAGCATAACTTAGCTCCAACAGTGGTAAATCAAGCAGCCACTCACCGGGATAGTCAACCACTTCAAGCGCCAGCTCGCTGTGATGTTGCAATCTGGCACGCAGTCCTTCAGCCGCTTTATAGCGCAGGTTAAGGTTAAGCTGGCTAAAGCCCACGGTAGAGGGTGGCCACTGTGGCGGCTCTTGCTGCAGGTAGCTAAGGTTTTGCTCCAGTGCAAAGCGTGGCACGCTAAGCGGTTGCGGGCTTAAACGCGCGCCCAGAAAACGCTGCTGTTGCACTACAGCAAAGAACGGCAGGTTATCGCTGCTATCGCCCTGCGTGAGCTGGTGTACTAGAGACGTGATAAAGGCCGTTTTACCGGCCCCACTTAGCCCGGTAACGCCAAGGCGAAGGTGACGGTCGAAGGCGCGGCCAGTCAGCTCGCGCCCCTGATGTTGAAGTTGACTGAGAAATGACACCGGCAATAGTGTTTCCTGTTTAAAGGTTATTAAATTCGCGGTTTAACTGAAACCGGGCTGAGGTGACATGACGCTCCATATCGCGCAGCCGCAGCTCCAAATGGTTAAACTGGCTATTAATATGTTGCAAAGCCTCTTTTGGCGCCTCGCCGCGCTGCCAGAGGCGGGTTTTTACTTCCACCGGCTTTTCAGCAGATAACGTGCTGCTGTCGATAGTATTAGCTTTTAACGCCGCTTTGGATTTTTTCTCCAGCACTACCCAGGCGGCGATATATAACACCAGCACCAGGCCACCGGCGCCAAGGAAAAACGCTGATACCGTTACGATACGCACCAGCCACAGCTCCCAGCCAAAGTAGTCGGCGATGCCGGCACAAACACCGGCGATTTTGCCGTTGGCGTCATCGCGCAGCAACTCACGTTTTGGCTTAGTCATGCTGCGATCTCCATTTGGGGCTTTCGGCATCTAAAATCGCTTCCAGCGTTTTAATGCGATCTGCCATTTTCTCTGCCCGCTGTGCCAGATCATTTAGCTGTGTCAGCTCCTGATCCGACAAGCCCTGTCCCATTTTATTTTTGCTACGGTAATGCATTATGACCCAGATTGGCGCCACAAAAATCATGAACAAAATAAACGGGATGCCAATGACCTCAGTAATATCCATGTCTGCTCCTAAACGCCTGAAGATCAGGCGTCTTTACCTTTTTGATTAACTTTAGCCTTTAATGCTGCCAGTTCATTGTCTATTTTGTCCTGCGCTGCCAGCTCAGCAAACTCGTCCTTCAGGGTTTTCTTACCTAAATCATAGGCTTCTACCTGAGCTTCTAGCGTATCAATTTTTTGCTCGTAACGTTCAAACTTATACATCGCATCATTGATACGGTTGCTGTCCAGCGTCTTTTTCACTTCCAAACGCGAGGCTACTGTTTGCTGGCGCATCAGCATTGATTTTTGCCGGGCTTTGGCATCAGCCAGCTTTTCCTGCAGCTGCGCGACTTCATCCTGTAACTTACTAATGTGTTCGTCCAGGTTGGCAATATCTGCCGCAACTGTCTCGGCCTGGTCGGCCGCTTTTTGCCGTTCAATCAGGGCTGCACGGGCTAAGTCTTCGCGCTCTTTACTCAGCGCCAGCTCAGCTTTGGCTTGCCAGTCAGCCACTTCTTCCTGCAAACGGGTGACGACCCGTTGTAAGTCTTTTTTCTCGGCGATAGTTTTAGCAGAGGACGAGCGCACCTCTACCAGGGTGTCTTCCATTTCCTGAATGATCAGGCGCACCATTTTTTCCGGATCTTCGGCTTTATCTAACAAAGCGTTGATATTTGAGTTCACTATGTCTGAGAAGCGTGAAAAAATACCCATAATATTTACCTCTATGAATGACTGTATTAGTACAAGCTAGCTTATTCAGTTTTCTTGCCAACTTCGCAAACCAAAATAAAACATTGATTTATATAATACTTTATTTATTTTTATTAAAAGCTTCTGCTGTCAGACATTATGAAATACACTACTAATTAGCCAATTTAACCAACTAATAGCACGCCATGAACCGAAAATTCCAACAAGATAATCTGGTGGGCCAGTCTAACAGCTTTCTGAATGTGCTGGATCAGGTGTCACAAATTGCGCCACTGGACAAACCGGTGTTAATTATCGGTGAACGTGGTACCGGTAAAGAGCTGATAGCCGCCCGTTTGCACTTTTTATCACAGCGTTGGGACCAGCAGTATTTAACGCTTAACTGCGCTTCATTAAATGAAAACTTGCTGGAAAGTGAACTCTTTGGCCATGAAGCAGGTGCATTCACCGGCGCCAGTAAACGCCATGAAGGCCGCTTTGAGCGCGCCCACGGTGGCACGCTGTTTTTAGATGAATTGGCTAATACGCCGGCGTTAGTGCAGGAAAAGTTGCTGCGCGTGATTGAGTATGGTGAGTTTGAGCGCGTGGGCGGCAGCCGTGCAATAAAGACGGATGTACGACTGATTTGCGCCACCAACGAAGACTTACCCACGCTGGCCGAGCACGGCGAATTTCGGGCAGACTTACTCGACCGGCTGGCGTTTGACGTTATTACGCTGCCACCCATGCGCGAGCGGCGTGAAGATATCCTGGTGCTGGCCGAACACTTTGCCATTAATATGGCGCGCGAACTTGGGCTGGAGCTATTCAGCGGCTTTAGCGAGAAAGCCAAGCGCACTTTGCTGGAATATGATTGGCCCGGCAATGTGCGCGAACTAAAAAACGTGGTCGAGCGCAGCGTATACCGCACCAATAATGCCTATGTGCCGGTGCATCATATTCAGTTAGACCCCTTTGAGTCACCGTACCGGCCTAAACAGCGTATTAAAGCCGCACGACAGGCAGCTCAGCCTGCCATAACTGCTGAACCGTCAACGCCGGTAAGTACAGTGCAACAGGCACCGGTGGCACCAACGGCGGAGAAATTTGATTTTAGTCAGGTGCAGGATTTTAAAACCCTGTCACAGGATTTTGAAGTGAACCTAATAAAACAGGCACTCGCTGCCAGTCAGTTCAATCAGAAAAAGACAGCGGAGCTGCTGAACCTGACCTATCATCAGTTACGTGGCTATATGAAAAAATATCAGTTACTGGAAAGTCAGCAAGCATGATGCGCAACCCCAAAGCATCTGAACGGGTCCGTCGTTTAGCTGTAATGGCAGCAGGCCTGCTACTTAGCGCCTGTCAGCCGCCACTGCCCGATACGCTTCGCAGCGGCCTGGTGTATTGCTCTGAAGGCTCGCCCGAGTCGTTTAACCCACAGCTGGTCACCTCGGGCACCACTATTGATGCCATCAGTCAGCAATTATACGACCGCTTACTGGAAATCGCCCCTGGCAGCGGCGAGCTGTTACCCGGCCTGGCACTTAACTGGCAGGTAAGTCGTGATGGTCTTGAATATGTGTTTTCACTGCGCCCCGACGTGCAGTTTCATCGCACCGAGTATTTTAGCCCCAGCCGGCCGTTAAATGCCGAAGATGTGGTGTTTACCTTTAACCGCATCATGCAAAAAGAGCATCCGTTTCACTGGCAAGGCGGGGGTAATTACCCGTTTTTCCAAAGTGTAGACTGGGCAGATCTGGTTAACAGCGTTACAGCATTAAATGAGCATCAGGTAAAATTCACCCTAAGCCGGCCGGACAGCTCATTTTTATCAAACTTAGCCACTGATTTTGCTGCTATTTTATCTGCTGAATATGGCGCACAGTTATTGGCAGCAGGCACGCCACAGCTAATCGATAGCAAACCTGTTGGTACGGGGCCGTTTCGGTTTAAAGAATATCAAAAAGATGTGTTAATCCGCTATTATCGCCACCGGGATTATTGGCGTGAGCTGGCAAAACCAGAGCAACTGGTGTTTGATATCGTGCCGAATAACGCCAGGCGCATGGCTAAATTATTTACCCATGAATGCGACGTGGTGGCCTTTCCGCGTGTTGCCGAACTTGGCCTTATCAGTAAGCGGCCAGATGTGGATGTGCAGGAAAGTACCAGCATGAATGTCGGCTTCTGGGCATTTAACACCGCCAAACCACCCTTTGATAATGTAAAAGTACGTCAGGCGCTGGCGCTGGCGATAAACCGCGAGGCCATTTTGCAGGCGGTGTATTTTGGCCATGCTACAGCAGCCAATTCTGTGCTGCCCCCCACCTCCTGGGCCTATAATGATGATCTGGCTATTACAGGGTTTGACCCAAAGCGGGCCAAAGCACTGCTAGCAGAAGCCGGTTTTGCCAATGGCTTTAGCATGGACATCTGGGCCATGCCGGTACAACGGTTATACAACCCCAATGCCCTGAAAATGGCTGAGCTGATGCAAGCAGATTTGGCCCAAATAGGTATCAGGGCAAGTATCGTATCTTATGAATGGAACAGCTTTCGCCGTAAACTGGGCGCCAATGAGCATGACTCGGTATTAATTGGCTGGTCAGCCGATAACGCCGATCCGGATAACTTTTTCCGGCCGCTGCTTAGCTGCAGTGCAGCGCAAACCGGCACCAACAGAGCCAACTGGTGTGATGAAAACTTTGACCGCCTGATAGGCCAGGCGCTATTAACTGCTGACCAAAGCCAGCGCCGCAGTTTTTACATGGCCGCGCAGCAGTATCTGAGTGAGCAAATGCCGCTGGTACCCATAGCACACTCGCAACGCTTTCAGGCACTGAATACTAAGATAAGCGGCGTAGAGATTAACCCGTACGGCGGCATCGCACTGGCGGGTGCCGTCAAGGAAGCACAATGATTTTGTACTTATTGCGCCGGTTATTTTTACTCGGCTTTGTGTTTATTGCGCTGAGCATCCTGGCATTTAGTTTAGGTTATTTATTTCCCGGCGAAGCCTGGCAAAACTTCAGTGGGCTGCGCGACGTATCCGCCGCTGAAATGCAGCAGGTAATAGAACGTTACCGTCTGGAACAAGGCTATGTTAGCCAATATCTGGCGTATCTGGGGCGGATTTTCAGCGGTGATTGGGGCCTGTCTTTTGCCAGTCAGCAGCCTTTGTTAAAAGAAATGTTCCCCCTACTGCCGGCCACCATAGAACTGGCCGCCTATGCCCTGTTTATCTCGTTTTTTATTGGTATTCCGCTTGGTATTGCCGCAGCCATCAAACCTGATGGCATGCTTAGCAAGACGATTTCTGCACTGGCGGTAGCTGGCTATTCTATCCCGGTGTTCTGGTGGGCGTTATTGCTGATCATGGTGCTATCGTTAGGGCTTGGCTGGTTGCCAACCGCCGGCCGCATTGGCGTGTTGTACGAAATTAATCAGGTAACCGGCTTTATGCTGCTGGACATCTTGCTAGACGACAGCCCACACCAACAGGCTGCGCTGTATAATGCGCTTAGGCATTTGTTACTGCCAACGCTCGTGCTGGCAACCTTTCCTACTACGGTAATGATACGTTTTACCCGTGATTCGATGCTGGAAGTGTGGGAACAAAGCTACATTAAAACAGCAAGAGCCAAAGGCCTTAACCGTGCACAGGTATTGTACCGGCATGGCCTGCGTAACGCGCTGCTACCCGTTATTCGCCAAATTGGTTTACAGTTTAGCACCCTGATTACGCTGGCAATGATTACTGAAGTCATATTCTCCTGGCCGGGCATCGGCCGCTGGCTGATTGACAGTATTTATCAGCGTAATTACCCGGCTATTCAGGCGGGTCTGTTGGTGGTATCAACCTTAGTGATCACGGTAAACATGCTGACAGAAGTTTTGCATACCTTGTTTAACCCGCTGGCGAGGAAACGATAAGATGTCACGCTTTCGTCTGCTTCCCGATGAACAACTGGCCCGTTCGCCGTTATCACAGCTGTGGCGTGAATTTAGCCGCCAGCACAGCGCCGTGGCAGGCCTTATTCTGTTTAATGCATTTTTTGTTTTGGCCATACTGGCGCCGCTGATTACTCCGCATGGTCCTTATTGGCAAGATGATACGCTACTGCTTTTGCCCCCCTCATGGTCTGAATTGGGGTTAGTGCAATATCCGCTGGGTACTGATGATTTGGGCCGGGACCTGTTTTCCCGTATTCTGGTAGGTGCGCGTTATACCTTTGGTATCGCGGTGATAACAGTAATCGGGGCGCTGATCATGGGATTGTTGCTGGGCACCCTGGCGGGCATGAGCCGGGGGGTAAAATCCAGTGTGTTTAACCATATCCTTGATTTGGCGCTGACCATACCGTCCTTACTACTGGCCATTATTATTGTCGCTATTTTGGGCCCTGGCCTGCTTAACACCACCTGGGCAATTATGCTGGCCTTATTACCCCAGTTTGTGCATGGCATTCGCAATGCCATTGCCGAGCAATTAAGCCAGGATTACGTTATTGCCTACCGGCTGGATGGCGCCAATAACTGGCAAATTTTCAGCCGCATTGTCATACCCAACATCTGGGAAAAGCTTACCTTAATGGCAACGATGGCACTGTCGACGGCTATTTTGGACATAGCGGCCTTAGGCTTTCTTGGGCTGGGTGCGCAGGCGCCCAGCGCAGAATGGGGCGCCATTATTGCTGATTCCTTAGATCTAATTTACATCGCACCAGCGGGTGTTGCGGTCCCGGGCTTACTAATTTTCTTAGCAGTATTATCCGTCAATATGGTGGGTGACGGTTTGCGTACTGCAGCGAAAAAGCGGCGGGAAAACTGATGTTATTACTGGATATTAAAAACCTGACCATAGAGCTGAATACCGCCGATGGTCTGGTGCGTGCAGTAGACAGGGTAAACCTGAGCCTGCGTGAGGGTGAAACCCGCGGCCTGGTAGGTGAGTCCGGCTCGGGCAAAAGCCTGGTCGCCAAAGCGATAGTTGGGGTGCTAAATAAGCGCTGGCAAATCAGTGCCGATCGTTTTAATTGGCGTGGCCAGGATATGCTAAGCCTACCCTACGAGCAGCAGCGCAAGATTATCGGCCGCGATATCGCCATGATTTATCAGGAGCCCAGTCGCAGCCTGGATCCAACCGCTCACATCCTGGAGCAATTGGAAGAAGCCATACCCGACCACCTGCTGGACGGCCCCTGGTGGAAGCGCGCTTACCTGCGCCGGCGTAAGGCCATCGGTTTGCTGCACAAAGTCGGTATTCGCGATCATCAAAGCGTATTGCAAAGCTACCCGTTTCAGTTATCTGAAGGGGTATGTCAGAAAATTATGATCGCTATGGCGATTGCAAAAAACCCTAAGCTATTAATTGCCGATGAACCCACCACAGCGCTTGAGAGCACCACACAGGCGCAGCTGTTTCGCTTACTGGCCAGCTTTAACCAGCTAAAAGGCATGTCAGTATTGCTGATAAGCCATGAGCTGGAAAGTATTGCCCGTTATACCCAAAGCTTAAGCGTGCTGTATTGTGGCCAATTAGTAGAAGCAGGTGAAACGGCCTCAATTTTAAAACATCCCTATCACCCCTACACCCATGCCCTGATTAAAAGCGTACCGGAGTTTCAACCAAACCTGCAGCCAAAAACACCACTGTATGCGCTGCCCGGTAGCATACCGGTGTTACAGCACTTGCCGATAGGTTGCCGTTTAGGCCCGCGCTGCCCGAATGCGCGTAAGGAATGCGTAAAAACCCCGACACTGGAGCGGCTGCAAAACCATTATTACAGTTGCCATTTCCCGCTCACCGGAGCCAAAGAGCCATGACTACCCTGTTAGATGTACAGCAGCTTTGTAAGAGTTACCGCAAGCAAAGCGGTTTATTCCGTTATCGCACTGTGCAAGCACTGGATAACATTAGTTTTAGCTTACAACAGGGCAAAACACTGGCGGTGGTGGGTGAAACCGGTTCGGGCAAAAGCACCCTGGCCAAGCTGTTAGTGGGCATTGAAAAGCCCGACCAAGGCCGCATCCTGCTGGATGACACTGAAGTACAGCTAGGGCATTACCGGCAGTACAACCATCAGGTAAGGTTTATTTTTCAGGATGCGGCGAAATCGCTAAACCCACAGCAAAAAATTGGCCAGATGCTGGATGATGTACTGCGCTTTAGCACTGACATGGACGCAGACACCCGCAAACAGAAAATTCAGCAAACGCTTAAACAACTGGGGCTATTAAACGAGCACAGTGAATATTATCCGCACATGTTCTCCGGCGGCCAGCTGCAGCGCGTGGCACTGGCCCGGGCGCTTATTCTCGACCCTAAATTGCTTATCCTCGATGAAGCACTGACAGCCTTAGATCCGTCGCTACGGGCACAAATTGTCAACCTGCTGCTGGAACTGCAGCAAAACACCGGGCTGGCGTATTTGTTAATTACCAACCATCTGCGCCTGGTTAAACACATAGCCGATGATTTATTGGTATTACATCAGGGCAAAGCGTTGGATTATGGCGAAACCGCCTATGTGTTTGAGCACGCCGAGCACGATTACAGCCGTAAACTGATCAACAGCGCCATTGCATAAAAAAACCGTGGCAAGCCACGGTTTTTTCTTTCATGTTACTGGCATTTAGTAATATAACTCTTCCAGCTTAGGCTGCAGGGCTAAGTTGCCGCCAATTTCAGCGTCATCTGCACCATCAAACGCATTTAACGCATCGACCAGGCTGGCATAGCGGCTATCTACAACAGTGTCCGGTTGCTCGGCGTACGCCATCGACTGCCAGTCCATGCTGCTTGTTGCATCTGCTAGCTGTTGGGTTACGCTATTGCTATCCCACACAGTACCATCAGCGAACTGGATTTGATCTAACCGATAAGCACTGGCGCCTGCCTCGGCAAAATAATTCACCACTGTGACACTGGTGTCTGCGACCGCTAACAGCAAGTTGTCACCATCACGCTGCACCGCTACATCACCCGGGTTTATGCCTTGCGCAAAGCGCAGCACATCAGTGCGCCCTGTTGTCGGATCATAATTATTGATAGTGTTATGACCGTCATTAGCGCCAAACAGGTAAGTGTCGTTGCCCCGGCCACCCAACAAGTAATCATTACCCGCACCGCCGTTAAGGATGTCATTGCCGTTACCAGCATCGATAAAATCATCGTCAGACGAGCCGACAATGTTTTCTGCCTCACCAGTGCCAACAAACACATTGCCAAAGGCACGCTCATCCGGTAAATCGGTATAGGCCAGCGAACCTTGCGGATTAGGGTTGGTCAGGCCAAAGGCGCCAAATATCTGATTAGCACTAATTTCGCCACCGGCAGCAAAACGGATGGTTGGTACCACATAGTCGCCACCAAGGAACCAGTTTTTCAGGGTAACTTTGTCACTGCCGCCACCAATGTTTAATACCAAGTCATTACCCGATTTCATTAAACCACTGGCTACCTGATTAAAGCTGATGCCCTCAAACAGTAGTACATCTTCACCTCCGCCACTGTTATCAATAGTGTCGTGGCCACTGCCAGCGCTAAAAACATAGGTATCGTTGCCACGGCCACCGCTAAGCTGATCATTGCCCGTGCCGCCGTTTAATCTGTCGTTACCATGCGAGCCTGACAATATATCTGCCGCGGCGCTGCCATTTAGCGTATCGTTGCCAGCAGTTCCTTGCACAGCGTTCACTACCGGTGCATCAGCATATAAGCCATTACTATTGAGCACCAACAAAGCATAACCATAACCAATAGTCGGAATTCCCTTGCCATCGGAATGATTGGGGTGCTCACCCTCAACTAATTTCAAAAGATTTAAAATTAAATCAACTTCATTTTGACACGAACTGCCAGTTAAATTTACAGTAGTTAAAGCCATTCTCACTCTCCTTGTTTAAGGCTATTTATACCCGATACCACGCAATATGCGTTTTTCTTTTCGTTATTCAAGACCGCCGTGACTCCAAGACTGACATGTGAATAGGCGATGTTATATTCATAAGCAAGCAAACCACGACTTGGTGATATCACAATACCAAAACCAAAATCACCTCGGTTGGTCGGCGCAGATTTGCCACCTACGTGAGAACATTGATTTACATCCCATAAATCTACATAAGGTAAGGTGATGCCTTCAAAGTCAATAACAGATGGGGTTTTAATGTTAAATGGCGAGTATGCACCACTTGGCATGATCCCAATATAAGCCGATTTGTTATAGCTAAATTTATACAGATAATACGGTGGCTGCATCTCGAAATGGCGAATTTGACTCCCATCAATATATTCTATTTGTTTTATTTTAAAATCAGTGCAACTAGTTTTTTCATTCATATAATCAACTAATTCATCATTGCTTTTTAGTATCACTTTTGGATGAAGAACTTTGACTTCCCCTTTTATAAACTCATCAACTAACGGCTCGCAAATAGCAGGGTAAGTAATATTCTTTACAACAATGTCTCGATAACTAGATAATAAAGAAACAAACTCATCTAACTTCCCCCATGGTTTAGATGAATAATTTATTTCAGGGGTTTCATTTGCCAAGCACTGCATTGACAAAAGAACGAGAGCTATGCAAAACAAATATTTACCTACCATTTTAAAATCCTTATTGAATAGCTTGGGTTTTAACAAAATAACAAATATCTTGTGTTTGATTTGAGGGCTGCCCAGTACGTAGTAATTCAAACTCATTTACTATTTTCTCGGCATCATAAGAGGGAGTGTATTTAACAATCGCGATTGCATTTTTTTCATCAATGGTTTGGTTATATGCAAGTAACGGATCACTGATGTATGTATCCACATTGGCAAACATGGCAACATAATAAGTTTTATTGAGCAATAAAGGCCGAATATACGAATCAGACAGATTTGGCCAACTATGACCAACCGCCCCTGTTTTATAAACTGTTGTTCTGCTGATAGGGTATTCTTTAAGAACATAGCTATTTGTAAACCTGCCCAAATAGCCTATTTCTGGGGTGAACTGTTGGCCATTTTCAGCCCCTTTTAGCTTGTTATATGATCCTTTATCATATATGTATATATTGTCATAAGCTCTATTCTGATAAGTATGAGCACCTCTTCGTTCGAAAGAGATAAACTCATCGATACCATTATTATCTATGTCAAAAAATGCCCCTTTATACAAGTGCTTGGAGTAAGAGGTATATTCCTGTTCATACTCATTTTCGCTTAGCAACTCATCCTCAAAGTTAGGTTCTAGAGCACTTTTTTTCCTTATAATAAAATATGGTTGGTCCCACTTGAGCCAATTAAATTCTTCATGTTCCTCTAGTACAAGCTTACCCTTCTTCCTTAAATCGACATTAAACAACTGATACAGATGCTGGCATACTTTATCATCCTTACTCATAGTCAGAAGGTAATGTTCCGCCTTTACCGCCGTTGCATATAGCCCTGAAAAAAAGAGTAAAAAACACTTTATTTTGTTGTTCATATCTTATCTCCTAAAAAACTCTGAACTAATGAGCTGAGGGCACATTAGAATCTTTAACGCTCACGCGCCCCTTCATCCACCGCTTTTATCACCGGTGATAATAAAAACTCTATAATCCGCCGCTGGCCGGTTTTTACTTCTACCGTTACCGCCATACCCGAGCTTAGCGGAACGGCTTTATTACCGGCTTTAATACTGTGCTGCTTTAAGGCCACCTTTAACGGAAACACCAGCCCCACGCCTTCCATTTCCACCGCGTTGTTGGAGATGTCGATAATTTCGCCGCAGAGCCGCACGATGCGCATCAACGGCTAAACTCGAACACTTTATCTGTTGTGATCTGAAAGACTAGCGCTGTAGCAAGGCCGACTGATTGAATAAGGGAGGTTATTGTCTTAAATACGCGCCAGAATAAAGTAACTGTCATCATGGCTTTTGCTGCAGAGGGGCAACAATAGCCAGACACTGCACGCCAACGGCAAATGGCGAATTCTGTGACATAAGTTCCCTTTATCACTAAATAATAAGGGTTGCATACTAATGTCTCGAGTTAAAAAAATAAACGCCTTGCGTTACATTTTTTAATATTATGATAAATATTTAAGCAATAAAAAAACCGTGGCAAGCCACGGTTTTTTTATGTCACCGATGTGGTTACATCGGCTCTGTGCTTTGTGCTGCACGTAAATTGCGGCTGATCTCAGCTTTGGCTTTTAAAGACGCTATCAGCGCTCTGTAAGCCTGCTCTGCCTGCTGATCGGCTAGGCGGTCAAGCTGGGCATTATCTGGTACCAGCGTCACTTCAGCGTCTTTTACCGCCGTTACCGACACTAAAGCTGCATCACCATTGGCCAGTGTAGCCAGCTCAATCGATGCAGTATCGACCGGACGGGCCATGGCAAAGGCTTTAGCACGAATTTCACCATCTAAAGTACCGCCAAAACGCGGTGTGTCAGCAGATTGCTCCAGTGTCATCTTAAGGGCTTGTGCTTGCTCAGCCAGACTGCTGTTAGCAATCTCGGCCAATACTTTTTCAGCCTGTTGTTTGGCCAGCAGCGCGCTTTGCTCGGCACGCACTGCAGACTCTACCACGGCTTTTACTTCGTCCAGGCTTTGTGTACGTGCGCTTTGGTAATCTTTTACCCGCACTACGATGGCACGCTCTCTACCCAGCTCTATCACTTCGCTGTTTAAGCGCTGCTCAATAAAGTCCGCTTCAAACAATTTGGTCAGTACTGCAGGCTCATTTAACGGCGCTGTCGCTTCGTTACGGGCAAATAAACCGGTTGACATCACTTTTTGCCCTACTGCGGCCGCAGCGTCTTCCAGCGTATCAGGTACTTCAAAGCTTACTTCGGCCAGGCGCTGTTGCAGCTCGTAAAACGCTGCTGTGGCACGGTCTTGTTTTAAGGTTTGGGCAATTTCGTCAGATACTTCGGCTAAAGGTTTAACCTGAGCCGGCTCCAGCGCCACTAATTTTATGATGTGGTAGCCATAAGCACTTTTCACCACCTGGCTTAACTGGCCTTCGCTTTCAAGGGCAAATGCAGCCTGCTCAAAATCGGCGTCCATATCACCGGGGGCTAACCAATCCAAAACACCGCCATTTTCAGCCGAGAAGGTATCTGCCGAATTTGCCTTTGCCAACTCGGCAAAGTCTGCACCGTCGTTTAGCTGCTTAAGCAGTTGCTCAGCCTGGGCTGCCACGTCAGCGTTATCTTCTTCAGATTCCAGCATGATATGCGCAACCTGACGGCGCTCTTCGCGGGTGTAGCGGGCCTTGTTGGCGTCATAATAGGCCGCAATTTCATCTGCCGTTACCTGCTCATCCGCAGCCAGGGTTTGCGCAGAAATTTCGACATACTCAACGGCCACTTTCTGCTCAGTTTCAAACTGCGCTAAATTAAGCGTGTAGTAATCTTGCAGCATTTGATCAGTGATGCTGACCTGACCGGCGTAATCCGCCGCTTTAAAACGCAAAAAGCTAATATCACGCGTTTGCTGTTGCAGTTTTAACAGCAGCTGCATTTCCTTGGCGGTAGCAAACTCGCTGCCCAGTAAGCCCATGACTAACTGATTACGCGACATTTGTTCACGAATAAGCTCACGGAACTGATCAGGCTGGTAACCGGCCTGACGCAGCAACGCCAGGTAGCGGTCATTGTTAAACTGGCCGTCAATCTGAAACTCTGTCATCGCTCTGATGGCAGAACGCACCTGCTCGTCGCTGACACGCAGGCCCAAACTGTCAGCATATTGTTGCTGTAGTCTTTCGTCTATCAGACGTTCTAATACTTCTGAGCGGAAATTGCTCATATAAGCAGGATCGGCGGCTAACGCAGCGTACATTTCTCCGAACTGTTGCTGCATACGGGCACGTTCATTCTGAAAGGCCTGTTCAAAATCCTGGCGGCTGATTTTCTCGCCGTTAACTTCTGCGACATTCGTCTCGGCTGGCGTTGATAAGTAACTGCCAACACCGGCTAATGCAAATGTCAGGATCACCAAGCCTAAAATAGACTTAGCGATAATTCCCTGTGAGCCTTCTCTGATTCTTTCTAACATCTTAGCGCAATCTCTTTATTCAACTTTTCGCCGCCAAAGGGCAGCAACATCAGTTTTATGTTGCTGTAAAAAAAAACGCATCTTAACAGATGCGCTTTTTTTAGAGAAGCCTTGGGAGGCGTCGGTGGCGGGTTTAGGCTACCTTGTTTGGTTTGCCGCACCAGCATGCAAACCTCACAGCACTCCCAACCTGAGCGTTACCTTAGCGGCAACGCTACAGCTTAGTTACATGCGTCTTTTAACGCTTTACCAGGCTTGAAAGAAGGAATTTTCGCAGAAGCGATTTGAATAGTGGCACCAGTTTGTGGGTTACGGCCAGTACGGGCAGCACGCTCGCGTACGCTGTAAGTACCAAAACCAACTAATGCTACAGAGTCGCCTTCCTTAAGAGCTTCGGTAACAGCGTCAATGAACGAATCTAAAGCACGACCAGCTGCCGCTTTAGAAATGTCTGCACCAGCAGCAATTTTGTCGATAAGTTGAGACTTGTTCACAATATCATCCCCTTCAATTGTTATTATTTTCAACACCTACACGTTATTAGTTTTGTAAGTGAGCGTCCTCGTTATAACAAGCATCCAGCATGCTTGCAAGCAAAAGAAGCGACAAAACTAATAATTCTGGCTTTGACTGCAGCCCTTGTATAACAAGGGCTTGGTCGAAACTGTCCATAACTTAGCACAGCCAACGGGAATGAAAAGCCCCTATGCAGGATTTTTTTCCGTTTTTTTGCTTTTTGCTGAATTTTTTGCCGTATCCAGCACTGAAACACGCGCCAAAGGCTCTTGTAACGCCAGCTCCAGCACTTCGTCAATCCATTTTACCGGGCAAATTTCGATATCACCTTTCACATTGTCTGGGATATCTTTTAAGTCCCGCACGTTGTCATGGGGAATAAGCACCCGCTTAATACCACCACGATGCGCCGCCAACAGTTTCTCCTTCAAGCCACCTATCGGCAGTACTTCACCACGCAGGGTAATTTCACCGGTCATGGCCACATCAGCCCGTACCGGGTTACCGGTTAAGCTCGACACCAGTGCCGTTACCATGCCAATACCGGCGCTGGGGCCATCTTTGGGTGTGGCGCCTTCCGGCACATGCACATGAATATCGCGCTTTTCGTAAAAATCTTCATTGATCCTAAGCCCTTCAGCCCGGCTACGCACTACGGTCATCGCCGCCTGAATCGACTCTTTCATCACGTCACCCAGCGAGCCGGTGAAGGTTAGCTTGCCCTTACCGACCACTGAAGCGGCTTCAATGGTGAGTAAATCGCCGCCCACTTCGGTCCAGGCCAGACCGGTAACTTGCCCTATCCGGTTGCTGTCTTCGGCTTTACCGTAGTCATAACGCTGCACGCCTAAGAAATCTTCCAGGTTTTGCTGGTTAATCACCACCTGCTTCAGATTTTTTG
The DNA here is from genome assembly GCF_039871805.1 of Rheinheimera fenheensis. Classification (NCBI taxonomy): domain Bacteria; kingdom Pseudomonadati; phylum Pseudomonadota; class Gammaproteobacteria; order Chromatiales; family Chromatiaceae; genus Rheinheimera; species Rheinheimera fenheensis. The sequence goes on along the minus strand of NZ_JBDPJM010000003.1, from coordinate 117,057 downwards.
TCAGTAAAATCTGCTTAACGGCCTTGCGACACAGTTTGGAGATTTCCCGCTCTAAACTGCGCACACCGGCTTCTCGCGTGTAGTAACGGATAATGCCGATAATGGCACTATCTTCAATCAGGATCTCACTGGCTTTTAAGCCATTGCGCCCGACTTGCTTCGGAATAAGATGCTGTTTGGCGATATTAAGTTTTTCATCCTCGGTGTAGCCGGCCAGCCGGATCACTTCCATCCGGTCTAACAGCGCGGCCGGAATGTTCAGACTGTTTGAAGTGGCGAAAAACATCACGTCAGACAGATCGTAATCCACTTCCAGATAGTGATCGCTAAAGGCAGTGTTTTGCTCCGGATCCAGCACCTCTAACAGCGCGGCTGCCGGGTCACCACGAAAATCGGATGCCATCTTATCAATTTCATCCAGCAGGAACAGCGGGTTACGCACGCCCACTTTGGCCATTTTCTGGATAATTTTGCCTGGCATAGAGCCTATATAGGTTCGGCGATGACCGCGGATTTCTGCCTCATCACGCACACCACCAAGCGCCATGCGCACATACTTACGACCGGTCGCTTTGGCAACCGACTGGCCCAGTGAGGTTTTACCCACACCTGGCGGCCCGACCAAACACAAAATAGGCCCTTTGAGCTTATTCACCCGCTGTTGCACGGCTAAATACTCAACGATGCGCTCTTTCACCTTTTCCAAACCGTAATGATCAGCATTCAGAATTTGCTCTGCTGCCGCCAGGTTTTTCTTCACTTTGCTGCGCTTTTTCCACGGCACGTTGCTCAGCCAGTCGATGTAGCTACGCACTACGGTCGCTTCTGCCGACATTGGCGACATCATCTTCAGCTTTTGTAATTCGCTGCGCGCTTTATCGGCCACTTCTTGTGGCATCTGCGCCTGCTCAATCTTTTTGCTTAAGGTTTCAAACTCATCCGGTGCATCTTCCAGCTCGCCAAGCTCGCGCTGAATCGCTTTCATTTGCTCGTTCAGGTAATACTCGCGCTGGCTTTTCTCCATCTGCTTTTTCACCCGGCTACGAATACGCCGCTCTACCTGCAGGATGTCGATTTCACTCTCCATCATCGCCATCAGGTATTCCAGCCGCTCAGTCACATTGAAGATCTCCAGCACTTTTTGCTTGTCTTCAACTTTAAGCGGCATATGGGCGGCCATGGTGTCAGCCAAACGGGCCGGATCGTCAATGCCGGTCAGCGCAGTGAGCACCTCAGGCGGGATCTTTTTATTAAGCTTGATATAGCCTTCAAACTGATTAATTGCCGAGCGTAAAAACACTTCCTGCTCGCGGCTGTCCACTTCCGCCGTTTCAATAATATCTACGTAGGCAGCAAAGGCTTTGTCTGTCTCGGTAAACTCTCCCAAACGAGCGCGACGGCTACCTTCTACCAGCACCTTTACTGTGCCGTCCGGTAACTTTAACAGCTGCAAAATGGTAGCTACAGTACCGACCTGATACAAATCGGTAGCGGCAGGATCGTCCAACGTGGCATCTTTTTGCGCCACCAGAAATATCTGTTTGTCATTTTCCATCGCCGCATCAAGGCATTTGATAGATTTTGCCCGGCCGACAAACAGCGGGATGACCATGTGCGGGTAAACCACCACGTCGCGCAGTGCCAATACCGGCATATGCAAACGTTCAGCGTGTTCTGATGTCATTGATTCTCTCTCGAATTTAGTTACTGCAGGCGCAAATATGTTTCAGTATATGGGGTTCATTTTAAAAACTTCAATTACATATACGAAAAAGGAGCTGTATCAGCTCCTTTTTTCAGCGGTATTTCGCCTAATGTGACTCTGCCGCCAGCGGCTCGCTACTTTGATAAATTAAAATAGGGTCGCTTTCACCACGGATCACGGTCTCGTCGATCACCACTTTGGCCACGTCCTGCATTGAGGGCAGTTCGTACATGGTGTCTAACAATACGCCTTCGACGATAGAGCGCAAGCCGCGGGCGCCGGTTTTACGCTCCATTGCTTTTTGTGCAATGGCGTTAAGCGCGTCATCACGAAACTCCAGCTCAACATCTTCCATGGCAAATAACGCCGCGAATTGCTTCACCAGGGCGTTTTTCGGCTCACTGAGAATTTGCACCAGCGCAGCTAAGTCCAGCTCGGTTAGCGTAGCCACCACCGGCAAACGGCCAATAAACTCCGGAATTAAGCCATATTTGACCAAATCTTCCGGCTCAACGTCGCGGAAGGACTCACTTAGGCTGCGGCTGCTTTCTTTACTGCGCACCTCGGCACCAAAGCCGATACCAGAGCCTTTGGCACAGCGCTGCTCGATCACTTTATCTAAACCAGCAAAAGCGCCACCACAGATAAACAGAATTTTTGAGGTATCTACCTGTAAAAACTCCTGCTGCGGATGCTTACGGCCACCTTGCGGCGGTACCGAGGCAATAGTGCCTTCGATCAGCTTCAACAGCGCCTGCTGCACACCTTCACCGGACACATCGCGGGTAATTGATGGGTTATCTGATTTACGCGAAATTTTGTCAATTTCATCAATATAAACGATACCACGCTGGGCTTTTTCGACGTCGTAATCGCATTTTTGCAGCAGCTTTTGAATGATATTCTCGACATCTTCGCCAACATAACCCGCCTCAGTCAGCGTGGTGGCATCGGCCATGGTAAAAGGCACATCCAGTAAGCGTGCTAAGGTCTCGGCCAGCAAGGTTTTACCGCTACCGGTGGGGCCAATTAACAAAATATTACTTTTGCCAAGCTCGACATCTTGCTTGTGCTGGGCACTGCGTAAGCGTTTGTAATGGTTGTACACCGCCACCGCCAGCACTTTTTTGGCATGATCCTGGCCTATGACATAGTCGTCCAGGTGGGCGCGAATTTCCCGCGGCACCGGCAATTTATCGGCATCACGTTTGGGGGAAATATCTTTAATTTCCTCGCGGATGATGTCATTGCATAAATCAACGCATTCATCACAAATATAAACCTGTGGGCCTGCAATCAACTTACGCACTTCATGCTGTGATTTGCCACAAAAAGAACAGTACAACAACTTACCGCTCTTATCGCCGTCAGTGCGGTGATCAGACATGTATCTACCTCTTTCACTACCCGCAGCGGCCTTAGATACCGCTGCTCAATGTCATTATTTTACTTCTCGTTGCGTTAATATGGCATCTACCAGGCCATATTCCAAGGCTTGCTGTGCACTTAAGAAGTTGTCACGCTCTGTATCCTTACACACTTGCTCATAGCTCTTGCCACTGTGCTCTGCCATCAAGCGGTTTAGTTTCTCTTTAATGCTCAGTATTTCCCGGGCGTGTATTTCAAAGTCAGTCGCCTGGCCCTGAAAGCCGCCTAATGGCTGGTGAATCATCACCCGCGCATTAGGTAAACAGTAACGCTTACCCTTAGTACCGCCAGACAATAAGAAGGCGCCCATACTGGCGGCTTGCCCTACGCACACTGTGGCAATATCAGGCTTGATATAACGCATAGTGTCATAGATTGACAAACCAGCCGTTACTGAACCACCCGGCGAATTGATATAAATATAGATGTCTTTTTCCGGGTTTTCTGATTCTAAGAACAATAATTGCGCCACGATCAGATTGGCCATGTGGTCTTCTACCTGACCGGTCAGAAAAATCACCCGCTCTTTTAATAAGCGCGAGTATATATCAAAAGAACGCTCGCCCTTGGCAGTTTGCTCAATAACGATTGGCACCAGTGCATTAACTATGTCGTTTAAATGTTGCGGCATAGACATATTATAGGGTTCCCTCTAAATGGCTGGGTTTTGCTGTTGCAGAAAATAAAATGGCCCGAACTGTTGTCCGAGCCATTAAAGCCGTCAAGCCAAAAGAAGTCAACGTTAGTTGGCAGCTTGCGGGTTCATAATTTCGTCAAAGGCGGTTTTTTGTTCAGTTACCTTGGCACCCGCCAGGATAACATCGATGGCCTGCTCTTCCAGCGCAACATTGCGCATGCTTTGCAGCAGCTCTTTGTTACTGTTGTAGTACTGCACGACTTCTTGCGGGTCTTCATAGGCAGAAGCAACCGTTTCGATTAACGCCTGTACCTTTTTATCATCAACTTTCAGCTCGTTAGTTTTGATGACTTCACCTAACAATAAGCCTACTTTAACGCGATCTTTCGCCTGAGCTTCGAATAATGAGGCTGGCAGCTCTGGTAATTGCTTCGGATCCACGTTGTTGCCAAAACGCTGCAGCGCTTGCTTACGCAGTACGTCTACTTCGCCTTTGACCAGAGCTTGTGGCACGTCAACGTCGTTGTTAGCTAACAGGCCTTTGATCACTTGCTCTTTCACTTTGGCTTTGATGTTCTGGTTCAGCTCGCGCTCCATGTTTTTGCGCACTTCAGTTTTCAGTGCATCAACAGTGGCCGTTTCTAAACCAAATAAGGCAGCGAATTCATCGTTCAGCTCTGGCAGAACCTGCTTTTCTACTTTGTTCACAGTGACAGCGAAGCTGGCCGCTTTACCTTTTAAGTTTTCAGCATGGTACTCTTCCGGGAAGGTGACATTAACGGTAACTTCTTCACCGGCCTTTTTGCCAATGATGTCATCTTCAAAGCCTGGGATCATGCGGCCCTGGCCCAGTTCCAGAGTGAAGTTAGTAGCTTTACCGCCTTCGAACTCTTCACCGTCAATTGAGCCAACAAAGTCGATGTTAACGCGATCCGCTTTAGCGGCTTTGCCTTTTTTCTCTTCCCATTTCGCATGTTGCTTACGCAGGGTATCCAGCATTTTGTCCAGATCAGCGTCTGAAATTTCGACTACTGGCTTGTTCACTTCAATTTTGTCCAGGTTCTTAACTTCAACTTCTGGATAAACTTCGAAGGTGGCTTTGAATTGCAGATCTTTACCCTGCTCTAATTTTTCCGGTGCAAACGTAGGTGCACCTGCCGGGTTTAGTTTGTTGGCGATAATGGCATCGTAAAAATGACGCTGCATTTGCTCACCAGCCACTTCCTGTAATACAGCTAAACCGTAACGCTTCTGAATTAATGACACCGGTGCTTTACCCGGACGGAAACCGTCGATACGCTGACGCTTAGCCAGATCACGTAAACGGCTTTTTACTTCAGCATCAATTTTGTCAGCCGGTACAGTGATGGTGACCTGGCGCTCTAAACCCTGAGTGGTTTCCACAGAAACTTGCATCTTGCTACCTCAAATTCATAAACAGGCGACACGCGCCGCCGTACTGGTGTGATCTGGTATCAAAATGCCACCTGAACCAGACCTGTTATAAAATAGGACGCGGCATTATAGCGGGCTAAATGTCTGGAGTCGAGCCCTTAACCTAACTGCTATAACTCGCCGCTCTTGAAACAAAAAAACGCTGCATAGTCAGCAAGTTAACTATGCAGCGCCAACAGTTTAGACGCCAGTTTAATGCTAACTACGGGTTTGGCCGCGCCCGGTCACCACGTATTTTTCTGTGGTTAAGGCCTCAAGTCCCATAGGGCCATAAGCATGCAGTTTGCTGGTAGAAATACCTATCTCTGCACCTAAGCCTAACTCACCGCCATCAGAGAAGCGTGAGGAGGCATTATGCATCACCACCGCAGAGTCTACCCGACGGATAAAGCCCTCAGCATTGGCGCCGTCTTCAGTACAGATAACCTCAGTATGCTGGCTGCCAAATTGGTCGATATGCGCAATAGCAGCGTCAACATCCTCTACCACACGGATGGCAATTTCAGGGGCCAGATATTCCTGACCAAACTCGTCATCAGCAATGGCTTGTGCCTGGCTAAAATAGCCAATGCTGTCTTTACAGGCATGCACTATAACATGGTGCTCTGACAGCGCAGCGGCGGCCAGCGGCAGAAAATCAGCTGCGATATGCTTATTCACCAACAAGCCTTCGAGCGCGTTACATACACCGGGGCGCTGCACTTTACCGTTTAGCAGCAGCTCCAGCGCCATAGTCAGGTTGGCACTTTGGTCAACATACAAATGACAGACACCTTTGTAATGCTGGATCACCGGAATACGGCTATGCTCGGTGACAAAGCGGATAAGCCCCTCACCACCGCGGGGGATCACCAGGTCAATATGGTCATCTTGCTTTAACAGAGCCAGCATCAGGTCACGGTCCGGATTTGGCACTATGCTTATCACTTCATCTGGCAATTGATGCTCGCGCAGCGCCTTGGCCATTGCTGCAGCAATAGCCAGGCTGGTCTGAATGGCTTCTCGGCCACAACGTAAAATAACCGCATTACCTGATTTAAAGCACAGTGCGCCGGCATCGGCAGTGACATTCGGCCGGGCTTCGTAAATCATACAGATCACACCCAGTGCAATGCGACGCTTTTCAATATTAATACCATTAGGCCGCTGCTCTATGTGGCGGCTCTGGCCGACCGGATCTGGCAGGGCAATAATTTGCTCTATGGCTTTAGCCATCGCTTCGATGCGCTCATCATTTAGCGTTAAACGGTCCAGCATAGCCGCACTGGTGCCATTGGCCTGAGCGGTAGCAACTTCATCTTTATTCGCTGCCAGTATGGTCGCTTTGGCTTGCCTAATCTGGTTTGCCATGCTTTGCAGCACCAGATTTTTCTGCTCTGTGGTTAAGTTCGCTACTGCTTTAGCCGCTACAGCAGCTTTGGCGGCTATTGTAGCCGCAACATCGGTACTCATATTCTCTCCAATAACATCATTTCGCTGCGGTGAATAACCGCATTACTCCCGGCCGGGCAATAGCCTAAACAGGACGCAATATCACTGCTATGGTGGCCTTTAATCGAGAACAGCTCACTGGCACTGAAACGACTGACACCTTTGGCAATTTTACGCTTACCCGACGCACAGCGCACCAGCACAGCATCACCTGAATCAAATTCACCCTGAATATCGACTATACCGCTGCAAAGTAAAGACGCGCCCTGCCGGCAAAGTGCTTCAATGCAACCATCATCAACCCAAATTTCGCCTTTGGCTCTTAGTGTATGACGTACCCAATGTTTTTTAGCCGGTAACGGCCTGGCCTGGCCATAAAAAATGGTGCCCGGATTTTTACCCGCTAAAATACACTGAAAAGCCTCGGCTTTGTGGCCATCAATAATTACGGTGTCGATGCCCTGCGCTGTTGCTTTCTCGGCAGCTTCAATTTTCGTGCGCATTCCGCCGGTACCCACCTTAGATGACGCACCGCCGGCAAGGCCATAGATATGCTGATCTATCTTACGCACCTCAGCAATGAGACTGGCGTTGGCATCCTTGTTTGGATCGGCAGTGTACAGCCCGTCAACATCCGAACAAATAATCAGCGCATCGGCATTCGCCACTGTCGCCACCATGGCAGCCAGATTATCATTATCGCCAACTTTAATCTCGTCAGTGGCGATGGTGTCGTTTTCGTTAACGATGGGCAAAATCTGGTGGTCGAGCAATCGTCTTAACGTATTGCGGATATTGATATGCCGCACCCTGTCGCTTAAGTCGCCGTGGGTTAGCAGCACCTGGGCACAGGGAAAATCAAAGCACCGGCTCCAGAAATTCATCATCTGGCTTTGGCCAACTGCAGCCATCGCGCGTTTTAGCGCTATAGGTACACGTTGGTGCTGAAAATTAAAATGATGACGGCCAGCGGCCACACTACCTGATGAGACCAGGATCACTTCCAGACCCTGTAGTCGGCATTGCCGGATAAATTCGGCGATGGGACGCAAATATAACTCGCTACACCCCTGGTTTTCTGGCGCGATCAGGGCACTGCCGACTTTAAGCACGACCCGACGCCAGGATGGGTTAATCATAACTCCTCCAATGGTTGTTCCGGCGGCTATACTAGCAAAATCTGTAACCTGGTTCCACTTGGGTTACATTTTCAACTTAGGCAAGGCTTGAGAAAATTAAAATATATCACTGAAAAAATTGAACAATTTTATAGAGAAATAACTACCATAACCCATGGAAATACCAAGAAATCGGATAAAAATGTAATTTAATTACATTTTTATCCGTAAGCATTAGCTGTAAAGCTGGATATACTCAGCACCAGGCTGCAATTGCACCATTTTTTCAAAGCGCAAACCAAGCCGCTGCAAAATCGCCACTGACGGTAAGTTACCGGCCAGCGTAAGCCCGACAATGCGTTTTAGTTTCAGCTGACCGTAACCATAATGCATCACTGCAGCCGCAGCCTCATAGGCTAGCCCTTTGCCACGATAGGCAGGCAAAAAAGCAAAACCAATATCGGTTTCTTGCAAATAGTCACGATAGAGTAAGCCGCAAAAGCCCATTGCCGCTGAGCTGGCGTTATCTTCCACCAAAAACAAGCCATAGCCATGCTGTTTATAACTTTGGATTGGACCATCCGTCAGATATTGCAAGGCTTGCTGCTGATTGCGCACACCCCGGTCGGCAATATTTCGGATAAAATCGGCATCGTTGAGTAACTGACAGGTAAAGGCGGCATCCGCAGCCGTTAAATGGCGGATCCTAAGCCTTGGCGTTTCAGCAATAACCAAGATAATTGTCTCTAAAGCATTGGTTTAGGTCAGCTTAACTCAGTTTTATGTCGCTTAGAAAGTATTTTTCTGTAATGAAATTGAAGACGAGAAAATGGTCGGTGATGCAGAATATAAAGCTGCGACCGCTGAAATCAAGAGCACCAAAACCAAGTGCGCATTTAGCTGTTAATGTTGGGAGAATGGTCGGTGATGCAGGATTTGAACCTGCGACCCCTTGGACCCAAACCAAGTGCGCTACCAAGCTGCGCCAATCACCGACTGTTGTGAAGCAAGAGAGATGGGGTGGATGATGGGGCTCGAACCCACGACAACCGGAATCACAATCCGGGGCTCTACCAACTGAGCTACAACCACCACTGAAACGTTTTGCGCTTGTTATGGCGCGCCCGATAGGATTCGAACCTATGACCCACGGCTTAGAAGGCCGTTGCTCTATCCAACTGAGCTACGGGCGCAATATCGAAAGCCCTACCAAGCTGTTTTCTGACGGCGATTTAATCCTCATCAGAAAGATGGTCGGTGATGCAGGATTTGAACCTGCGACCCCTTGGACCCAAACCAAGTGCGCTACCAAGCTGCGCCAATCACCGACTTTGCTGCACTGCTGCAACGGGGCGGAATATTACAGCTGAGGCGCTATAGCGTCAAACCTTTTTTTGCACAAAACAACTGATTGTCTAATATTTGAACCCCACGTCATTGAGCGATAGCAGGATGGCGTTACGCCGGTGTCTGTGCGAAAATATGCCGCAGTAAAAATATGGCAGAGACCTAAGCAAATGACAGCGCAAATTATTGATGGCAAAGCCGTTGCACAGGCAACAAAAGATAAAGTCGCCGCCCAGGTTCGTGCCCGGGTAGCCGCCGGCAAACGTGCGCCCGGTTTGGCAGTGGTATTAGTCGGGCTGGACCCGGCATCACAGGTGTACGTTGGCAGCAAACGCAAAGCCTGTGAAGAAGTGGGCTTTCACTCAGTATCTTATGATTTGCCCTCTGATACCACTGAGCAGCAGCTGTTGGACTTAATTGATAAGCTAAACAACGACAACAGCGTTGATGGCATACTGGTACAGCTGCCATTACCTGCCGGGCTGGATGCTTCTGCCATTTTGGAGCGTATTCATCCGCATAAAGATGTTGATGGTTTTCACCCTTATAATATTGGCCGCTTAGCCCAGCGCATGCCGGCACTGCGTCCTTGTACCCCCAAAGGCATTATGACGCTGCTGCAAAGTACCGGTGTTAATGTTAAAGGTATGGATGCTGTAGTAGTTGGAGCCTCCAACATCGTTGGCCGGCCAATGGCGCTGGAGCTGTTACTGGCCGGCTGCACCACCACCGTATGTCATAAATTTACCAAAAACCTCGAAGCTCAGGTACGCCGCGCCGATTTATTAGTCGTCGCGGTAGGCCGGCCCGAGTTTATTCCGGGTGACTGGGTAAAACCAGGTGCCTTGGTTATTGATGTCGGCATTAACCGGCTGGATAGCGGCAAACTGGTGGGTGATGTGGAATACGGCGCCGCAGTAAAACATGCACGTTATATTACGCCTGTGCCAGGTGGTGTAGGCCCGATGACCGTAGCCAGCTTAATTGAAAACACGCTGGAAGCCTGCGAACTGTATCACGACAAATATTAAACCCGATTGGCAGCGGTATAAGCCGCTGCCAGCCCCAGGTCACAACTGTCCCCTCTGATTAATTGCCCAATGGCTTCACCAAAGCTGCTTGTTTTTACACCTACAGCAAACTCTAAACCGTTTTTTGTCGTATAAATCAACCCGGTGACAGCCCAGAGGAGTGTTTATGCTATTCAATCGTAAGTTTACAGGCGCCAGTGTTGCCGCTTTCCTGCTGACCTTGCTGACAGTACTAACCGGATGCGCGCAAAAACCAGTAACGGATAATTCGGTCTGGCAGCAGCAACTCAATTTGCCATCGGTAACCTATTCAGCTGAAATAACGCAAAACCTGCCACAGAATATCGAACAAGTCAGTTTTAACTGGCTGGACCAAAGCCGGGATCGGGTTGTGCCCGCTTTGCTGTTTAAGCCTACCCGGCAGCACAAAGCCAACGCCTTAGTGGTGTTTTCTCACGGCTTAGGCGGCTCGAAGGAGCGCTATGCCTACCTTGGCCAATATTGGGCCAGCCACGGATATGCCAGTTTACATGTGCAGCATGACGGCAGTGACCGTAAAGTCTGGCGTGGCAGCAGGCTAATGTTACCTTTTCGCCTGATGGACGCCGCCGATAGCACAGAAGCTTTAGCCCGGGTGCAGGACGTGAAGTTCGCCCTGGATCAGCTATTAGCGTCAGAACACGCCGCGGATTTTGATAACCAAAACATAGTGATGGCCGGCCATTCGTATGGTGCCAACACCTCGATGTTGTTAAGCGGCGCACAGGTTGAGCAAGATGGTGAGCAGGTTAACCTTAAAGACGAGCGTATTAAAGCGGCTATTTTAATTTCAGCGCCACCGTTTTATAACGAGCAGTCGTTGGACAAAGTGCTGGCTGACGTGCGGATCCCTACACTGCATATCACCACCACAGAGGATGAAATTCGGGTGCCGGGTTATTATTCCTCCCCCCAAGACAGAATTGACCTTTATCAGGCGATGGGCAGCCATTACAAAGTATTGGCTGTGTTCAACGCGGGCAGTCACAATATTTTCTCCGGTTGGCGTGGTCGTAAAGATAGTCAGCCACAGCAACAGGTGATTAAAGCCGCTACACAGGCGCTATCAACAGCGTTTCTTAAGCAAATCACCACTGACAACAGCCAGGCAATCAGCATTTGGGCACAGCAGCATCAGCCGATATTATCTCAGTTTATTCGCTCAGATTTGGTTGCGGCGAATTAATCTTAACTACCAGCAGAGGCAAAAAACCGCCAGCCGGCGGTTTCTCTAATCAACGGTATTAAATCAGCCTTTGCGCCAGCTGGTTACGCCGTTTTTATCTTCGACGATAATACCCTTAGCCGTTAACGCGTCGCGGGCGGCGTCTGCTGCGGCCCAGTCTTTGTTGGCACGGGCGGTATTGCGCTGGGCTATAAGTGCTTCTATTTCAGCGACATCGTCATCAGAGGCGCCCGATTGCAAGAACTGCTCGGCGTCACCTTGTAACAGGCCAAGCACACCAGCTAACAGTTTTAATAGACCTGCCAGCTCGGAAGCTTTGCCCGGCTCAGTTTCTTTAAAGCGGTTGACTTCACGTGCCAGTTCAAACAGCACCGGCAGCGCCTCCGGGGTGTTGAAATCGTCATCCATTGCTGCTTTAAAACGGGCGATGTAATCGCTTTGCAGATCAACTTCAGCAGCCGGTGTGATATTGCGCAACGCCGTGTATAACCGACCTAACGCTGCGTGCGCCTGCTCCAGGTTTTCGGCCGAATAATTCAGCTGACTACGGTAATGGCTGGACAACAGAAAATAGCGCACTGCCTCAGCGTTATACTGTGCCAGTACCTCTTTTACCGTAAAGAAATTGCCTAAAGATTTCGACATTTTTTCTTTATCTACCTGCACCATACCGGTGTGGATCCAGGTATTGACGTACTTATGGCCATGAGCACAGGTCGACTGGGCAATTTCGTTTTCATGATGCGGGAACTGCAAGTCTGAACCGCCACCGTGAATATCAAAATGCTCACCTAAATGCTTGGCGCTCATCGCCGAGCATTCGATATGCCAGCCCGGCCGGCCATTGCCCCAGGGCGACTGCCAGTATGGCTCGCCAGGCTTGGCACTTTTCCACAGCACAAAGTCCAGCGGATCGTCTTTATTCTCTGCCACATTGACCCGGGCACCGGCCTGCAGCATATCCAGGTTTTGCTGGCTTAGCTCGCCATAGGCTTCGTATTTACTGACATCAAACAGTACATCACCATCGGCCGCCACATAAGCATAGCCTTTGGCGATAAGCTGCTCAATCATCTGAATAATTTCAGCCATATGGGTAGTGACCCGCGGCTCGATATCGGCCGGCATCAGGCCCAGCGCAGCAAAATCTGCGTGCATGGCCTTAGTAAAACGGGCAGTCAGCGCATCACAGCTTTCGTTGTTTTCCGCCGCGCGTTTGATAATTTTGTCGTCAACATCGGTAATATTGCGTACATAGGTCACGTCGTAACCCAAAAAACGCAGGTAGCGGTTTATCACGTCAAAGGCAACATAGGTACGGGCATGGCCAACATGACAGTAATCATAGATAGTAATACCGCAGACATAGAGCCCCGCTTTGCCAGGCACTATAGGGGTGAACAATTCTTTTCTTCTGCTTAAGGTATTGTAGATCTGTAGCATGTTTTCCTCGGGGTCCTTTGACTGAAAACGCCGGCGTTAACTGAATGTCAGGCCTGCGGTAACACAAGCGCGTTAGTGTATCACCGGCTGATCAAAGCGGCTATCCTTGCTTTATGATTTGCTCTGCGTACGTTAGAATAGTGCCACTTTAAAACTCAGGACATCTTATTATGATTAGCTTACACACTAACTATGGCATCATTAAATTAAACCTGTTTGCCGAAAAAGCCCCAGCCACGGTGGAAAACTTTATTAGCTATGTAAAAGACGGCTTTTTTGATAACACCATTTTTCACCGGGTAATTAACGGCTTTATGATCCAGGGCGGTGGCTTTACGCCGGATATGCAGCAAAAAGACACCAAAGCGCCGATTAAAAACGAAGCAAATAACAAAGTGGCCAACAAAAAAGGCACTATTGCTATGGCGCGTACCAGCGATCCGCATTCAGCCACTTGCCAGTTTTTTATCAACGTGGCTGACAACGACTTTTTAAATTTCAGCTCTGAAACCAGCTCTGGCTGGGGTTACTGCGTGTTTGGTGAAGTGGTAGAAGGCATGGACGTAGTAGATGAAATTAAAAAAGTGGCTACCGGCCGCAGCGGTGGCCACAGCGATGTGCCGGTAAAACCGGTTATTATCGAAAAAGCTGAGCTGCACGCTTAAGCCTGTTAATGACTCAAGCTCATACCCTGTTTATCGCCGATCTGCATTTATCCGCCGATCGGCCCGATATCACTGCCGCCTTTTTGCACTTTATCCGGCACACTGCTAGTGAGGCTGATGCGCTTTATATCCTCGGCGATTTATTCGAAGTCTGGATTGGCGATGATAACCCCGAGCCCTTACTGCAGCAGGTAGCCACCGCGCTTAAGCAGCTTAGTGACAGTGGTGTGGCGCTGTATTTTATTCACGGCAACCGTGACTTCTTTTTACGTCAGGCCTATGCCGACCGCTGTGGTATGACACTGCTACCGCCGGCCAAAGTAATTGATTTGTACGGCACCCCCACCCTAATTATGCATGGCGATAGCTTATGCACACTGGATATTGCCTATCAGAAATTCCGCAAATGGTGGAACCAACCCTGGTGGCAATGGCTGATGCTACGCCTGCCACTGTGGTACCGTCAGCGTTTAGCACGTAAAGCGCGCGATAAAAGTGCCCGGCATAAACAGCAATACCTTAACCAGGCACAACCACAAATTATGGATGTGACGCCCGAAGAAGTGCCGCGCGTAATGGCACAGGCCGGCGTGCTAATGCTTATACATGGACATACCCACAGACCGGCAGTACACGAGTTAACCGTAAATGGCCAATCAGCACAGCGCTATGTACTGGGCGACTGGTATAGCCAGAGTAGCTACTTACGCGTCAGTGCGGATAACTGGCAGCTACATTTTGCCGGCTTGTGAAGCGAGGATGCCGGTAATAAATGCTATTGCCTGTTCCGATTGATATGAATTATGTTCAGATTGCACAACCAACTCCTCCGCTGCCTGTGGCAGATGTGCGCTGGCATAAGGCACAACAGTATCGTCCTGCAACTCACAGTTTTTTCGCGCCGTGCACTGCGCTAAATTCGCATTGCCGATAACCGAATACACAGGTACGTTAAAGGGTAATTCATTTAATGCTTGGGTAAGTGGATGTCGCGGTGACAACACATCGACGCTGTTGGGCCCAGCGCCCCGCATATAATTTCGCATTTCGGGTTTTATGTCTTCACTGGTTAATGAGAGCCACATAGCGGAAAATACATTTCTGATGGCGCCCGGCAGAGTAATCAGCGCCGATGCCAAACGGCCAATCCAACCATCGGCAGTATCAGCACCGCGGTGAGGGGTGTCCAGAAACACCACGGTTTTTACATAAGGCTTGGCAGTAAATATAAAAATATCTCTGAGCGTTTGCCGGGTAGCTTCATCTACCGGTAAATCTGCTGGCGTTTTGTAAAAAGTGCGGTCCCAGAGCACTGTCTCACTAGTTTGTACGAAGGTTTTGCTGATAATACCGCCCATACTATGTCCTACCAGCACCATATTATTTGCAGCAATCGCCCCTAGATCAGGCGAGATCTGATTTAACAACTCATCAGTACGCTGTCGCAACCGCATGGCATTAAAGAAAGGTGGAGGACCGGATGGATAAAATGCGTGCCAGATCTGATAGCGGTTAGCAAGGTTGGGATTTGACAATATCGCCCAGCTTAAACGACGCCAGATTAATGGACTGGAATTCAGCCCGTGGATCATCAGCACCGGTATTTTATCCGGCCGTAGCGGCTCTATCGCATAGATACCAAGTTTGTCCTCCACTTTATCTGCGTTAAACAAGCCAGATTTTTCTAATTGGTCAACAATAGCAACTTCGGCAAGACATAAATAAGCCGCCGCCGGATCAAAATTTAACGGATATTGCTGATGCCCAAGTGTCCATACTTTGGCCTGGCCGTTATCGGTTGCCAGCGCCACGGCGCGCAAAGTCAGCACCGGCAAAACCGGATTGGAAAAATCCAGCGCAACCGGCATTACCGTTAAAGGCCGGAAAATACCTTCTGGTGGGTAGTATTTATCCTGCTCGTTGCCACGGTTTGCCCGTTGGCCAACCACGGCTATACCGAGACCTGTACTCTGTTGGCGCTTAATAAATGGGTCGTATGCAGCCAGATCTGCGCTAATAACCAGTGTTTCAAAGGCCACGCCCAGCTCATCCGGATCCACTTTTAACTGTAACACCAGGTTTAACGGGCGGGTATCTCGCTTAGTGACAGCGGCACGTACTAACGGCATCAGCGACTGATTATAATACGCAACCGCCTGCTGTTGTTGCTCTGCGGTTAGTTCCTGAGCCAACCAGCGCTCAGCACAACTTAGTTGCAACAACAATAACTGATAGCCGGAGCTGCGTTGAGTCGTCAGCTGCTCGCAGTATTCTGCAATTTCACTATCAGCGACTTTGCCCATAGCAACATACTGGTATGCCAGAAAGCCGTTAATAGCCTCAGTTTCTACCGGTGCTACCTGCTGCCAGTAGATATATTTACCCTGGCTGCAAGCCTGGCAGGCCAGCACCATAA
Source organism: Rheinheimera fenheensis (assembly GCF_039871805.1). NCBI lineage: Bacteria > Pseudomonadati > Pseudomonadota > Gammaproteobacteria > Chromatiales > Chromatiaceae > Rheinheimera > Rheinheimera fenheensis. The sequence goes on along the minus strand of NZ_JBDPJM010000003.1, from coordinate 101,156 downwards.
CCAGCGAAAGTAGCCATCGCCAAATGCCCTGTTGTCGCATTGACACCCCAGTAATTTTTATAAGTCCGGCGTAAACTCCACTATGCTTAGCACTATAGCAGCCTTGTCTGACAGATTTTAGCGTATGGAAAACTCGTTTAAATATTATGCAGAGAAGTTAGCCGCCTTTGCTGATGTTAGCCGCGATGGCTACGCAATTTTCACTGCACACGACAAATTACTCTGCGCCAATCAGGCGTTTATTAATATATTTTTTGTTGATGAAGCCACACTTATCGGCCAGCATTTCACTGATATTATGCGTAGCGCCTTTTACAGCGGGAAAGGGCCTCGTATTGATACTGAAGATATAGAAAGCTGGCTAAGCCGGGTTAGTCAACTACGTCGTTCCCGTGATTTTAGGCTGTTTGAAGTGGATCTGGTTGATGGCCGCTGGTTTTTGTTCTCTGAGCAAACCTTGCCTGACGGTGAAATGTTGCTACAAACCAAGGATATTACTAAACAAAAAATTGTTGAGCAGCATTTGAACGAGCATAGCAGAAAGCTCGCCAACCTTGCCCTGACAGATGAGCTAACCCAAATTGCTAACAGGCGCAGCTTTGTTGCGTCGGTACAGGCTGAAATTACCCGCTGCAGCCGCTTGCATTGTGGCATGGCTTTTTGTCTATTGGATATAGACCATTTTAAAAGTATTAATGATAGCTATGGACACCAGGCGGGTGATGAAGTGTTACGGCAGATTGCCCGTTTAATAAAAAGCACTTTGCGTGAATATGATATTTTTGGTCGTATCGGCGGCGAAGAATTTGGCATTTTTCTATCTGAAACAACCCGGGATACTGCGTTAGAGGTTGCTGAAAGGCTACGTCAGCAGGTTGCAGAAGAGACACTCTTTATCGATGGCCATACGCTTCGTATCACTATATCGGTAGGTATAGCGCTGGCAAGGGATAAAACCAGCTTTGAGCAGCTGTACGCCGATGCTGATGCCGCGCTTTATCAGGCAAAACGTAGCGGCCGTAACCGCGTTGTCGTCGCAGAATATTGCGTTATCTTGTAACGAGGTATATTCGCTTAAAGCGGCGCACCGCTATGAAACTTAAAGTCGGTATCGGCGCTGGTTATCAGCTCAGCTTCAATGGCAGCAAAGAAGGCAATACGGTTGCTTAAATCTTCGCCGGCGACCTGTGTCGCCAAAGTCAAATAATCCTGATAGTGCCGTGCCTCAGAGCGCAACAGTGAGATATAAAATTCACCGATGGCTGGCGGCAGCAGTGGCGCCAGGCCGGCAAAACGCTCACAAGAGCGGGCTTCGATAAAAGCACCGCAAATCAGTTTATCTACCATGGCCGCAGGCTCATAAGTCCGTACATGGCGCAGTAGCCCCTTGGCATAACGGCTGGAGGTAATTTTCTGATAGCGAATACCGTTAGCCTGCATCACCTCTAATACCTGGTAGAAGTGGTGCAACTCTTCTTTTATTAGCAGCACCATTTTATCGATAAGATCCTGCGTATAGGTGTCAGCGGCTTTGGGCAGCATGGATTTTTTCAGGCTAAGCCCGGCTAATGCCTGCCAGTCGCCCTGCTCGCGGTAGGTAAAATCTTCAAATGGCTTTAACCATTGCAGCAAGGCCTCACCACTTTGCTCATCTACCGCGTAACGCCTAATCAAATACATAGCACTTTGTGCCGCTTTTAACTCACAAATTAGATGATCCAACAGCAGCACGGGCAAACTGTCGGGCTGTGCGGCCTTGTTCAGCCATGACGAGGGCGTCTCACAGGCTAAAAATTGCTTTACCGGCTGAATTAACTGGCTTATTTCGGCTTTTAACATCGCGGGGCTTCAATACGCTAACAAGGCGGCCATTATAACCAATTGCGCTGCAGCGCGCATGTATTGCCCTGTGTCATCAGCCATGTTCAAATTTTATTCAGCCAGCTTGACGAAGTGCATTCTATTGGCCATAACTGATACAACGGTTATAAAACTATAACCCGGTAGTTCATAGTAGTGACAAGGATAATAATTATGATATTGAATCACTTATGGGGACTGTATGCTCATCCGAAAGAGGAATGGCATACGATAGATGCAAGACATGAAAGTTTTCGTTACAGCTTAATTCATATACTGCTGGTAGCACTGATACCTTCAGTATGTGCTTATTACTCGGCAGTGCACATTGGCTGGAGCATAGGCGTTGGCGATCGTATTATGTTGACCCACGACAGCGCGCTTATGCTATCTATCGCGATGTACATCGCCTTAATCGGTGGCGTATTTGCCCTAGCGCTGTTGGCACATTGGATGGCACATACCTTTGGTGCCGAACCCACTTACACCCAGACCTTAGAGTTGGCAGCTTACACCTCTACCCCGCTGTTTATGGTGGGTTTTGCCGGTTTATATCCTGAGCTTTGGGTGGTCATGACAGTAGGCTTAGTTGGCCTGGCTTATTCGGTGTATTTACTCTATGTCGGCGTGCCTATTCTGATGCATATTCCTGAAGAGCGCGGTTTCATTTACGCCAGCTCGGTGGTGACTTGCGGCTTGGTGTTACTGGTGTGCATTTTAACGGCTACCGCCATTTTATGGAGCTCGGGGTTTGGCCCCACCTTTACCCATTAACGCCTGCTAACTGCTAGTAAAGAATAAAGGGAGCATTGGCTCCCTTTATTTTGCGCGTTGACAAACAACGTTGTTAACCTTCGTTATAGGTTTCCAGGTTCGTCGCCATAGCAGCAACTGATTTGGCTTTAGCGTCATCACTACGCTGCTGATCCAACCTATTTAAATAATCCTGATCGATGTCATTGGTGACATAATTACCGTCAAATACTGAGGTTTCAAACCGTTTAATTTCCGGGTTTTCTGAGCGCACCGCAGCGATTAAATCGGGCAAGGATTGAAAGATCAGGCCATCAGCGCCTATGGTATCGCAAATGCTATCAACGTCATGGCCGTGCGCAATCAGCTCATTTGCTGAGGGCATATCGATACCATACACATTAGGGAAACGAATTTCAGGTGCGGCCGAGGCAAAATATACCTTCTTAGCGCCGGCTTCGCGGGCCATATCAATAATTTGCTTTGAGGTGGTACCACGCACTATAGAGTCATCGACCAGCAATACGTTTTTGTCTTTAAACTCTTGTTTGATAGCATTGAGCTTACGTTTAACTGATTTTTTCCGTGCTTCCTGTCCCGGCATAATAAAAGTGCGGCCAATGTAGCGGTTTTTCACATAGCCCTGACGGTAAGGCAAGCCCAACACCGTGGCAATTTGCAGTGCCGCGTCGTTACTTGTTTCCGGAATAGGAATAACTACATCGATATCTAAATGGCCCCACTCGCGCTTAATTTTTTGCCCCAGCATAGTGCCCATAGCTACCCGTGAGGCATACACCGAAATGTTGTCGATAGTCGAGTCTGGCCGGGCGAAATAAACATATTCAAAGATACAAGGGGTATAGCTTGGGTTTTCTGCGCATTGAAAGCTGTGCAGCTCTCCCTGCTCGGTAATATATACCGCCTCGCCTGGCGACACATCACGCAGCACAGTAAAACCATCTGCGTCCAGAGCGACGCTCTCTGAGGCCACCATATATTCAGTGCCGCGCTCAGTTTCGCGCTTACCCATTACTAAGGGGCGAATGCCGTTAGGATCGCGAAATGCCAGCAAACCATGGCCGATGATCAAGGCAACAACAGCATAGCCCCCTTTCACCTTACGATGCACATTGGCCACAGCCCGGAAAATATGCTCTGGTTGCAACTCCATCACACCGGTGTTGTGCAGCTCGTGCGCCAGTACGTTTAACAACACCTCCGAATCTGAGGTTGTGTTTACATGCCGGCGGGCAATGCGGAAAATTTCTTCTTTTAAAATATGCGAATTGGTCAGGTTACCATTATGTGCCAGCGCTATACCAAACGGGCTGTTGACATAAAACGGTTGCGCTTCGGCAGTACTGGATGAGCCCGCGGTTGGGTAACGCACATGGCCAATACCCATATTACCGGCAAGACGCTGCATATGGCGCACTTCAAACACGTCTTTAACCAGGCCGTTCGCTTTACGCAGACGCAAGGTGTTGTTATCTACGGTAACAATACCGGCAGCGTCCTGGCCACGATGCTGTAGCACCGTTAAGCCATCATACAGTGCCTGATTAACCGGATATTTCCCAACAATTCCAACAATACCACACATGGATTTTCTTCCTCGCCAGCGTTAGGGCTTTTGCATAAAACTGGAATGGTTCTGCAGATAGTCGAAGAACCATTCGATAATAAAACCAAATTCGGGGATAAGTACTGAGCTTTGCCACCAGCTGGCGTTCGCTGCCGGGGTAAAGGCATCCATAAAAAACAGTATGGCACTGACAACCAGCACGCCGCGTAGCGCACCAAAAATAAGGCCAAGTAAGCGATCCGTTCCCGACAAACCGGTAGATTGCACCAGTTTGCCAATAACATAATTAATCAGCGCGCCTAAGATCAGGCTTAAGATAAACAGAATAGCGATGGCAGAAGCATTGCGCAGGGTGTCGTCCTGCATAGTGGTAAAGAAGCCAGCCAGATGAGGATAGTAAGTGCTGGCAATGAAGAATGCCAGGATCCAAACCGCCAGCGAAATGGCTTCTTTGACAAAGCCGCGGATCAGGCTGATAACAGCCGATAACGCTATGATTGCCAGAATGGCAAAATCAACCCAGACCATTTGCTACCAAAGGTTGTTTGATGACGGCGCGCATTCTACCAAACCCAGCGCCGGCTTGGCTAATTATTTTCTGCCGGCTGATAGCTCATTACCGATAAACGCTCAATGCCGGTAAGCTGCTGCAACCGCGGTAGTTGCTGCTCCAGCTTGTCTTTACGCAGCTCTGGGCCTACCAGCACACTGGTCAGCTGCAGGCCCTGAGTGTTGGTAATTTGCCGGGTAAAGGTAATAAAGCCGGCCTGGCGTAACTTTAACATCAGGGCATTAGCGTTTTGCTCTTTACTAAAGCTACCCACACGCACCACCCAGGCAGCCTGCTCCAGTGCAGTTTGATTTTGTATCGCGCCAGCGCTTTGTACAGCCGGCTTTTGCACTTGCGGTTTCTGCTCTGGTGTTACAGTAACCTGGGCATATTGCTGCGAAGGTAACTGGGCGTCATTGCTGCTATCAGCGCCAGCCGCAGCGGATTTATTGTCCGCATCCAAAGCGTTTTCATCAACTGCCTGCTGTGCCAATTGCTGTTCCAGCTGAGTAAACTGTGCACTATCCAGCACCTGTTGTTGCTGTACACCACTGAACTCAGGCCGGTTGGGGATCACTTTAAAATCATCTTTTACTACCTGCTTTTCACCATCGAGCAAGTCTGGCAGAAAAATGATGCCGGCCATCACCAGTATGGCTGTGCCTAGTAAACGATGCTTAAATGCGGGTGTCACTTTGCCTCCTGCAGGCCTGCCAACACGGCTGACACAGTAAAAAAAGACCCAAAAACAACTAGCAGCTCATCAGCTTGCATAGCGGCAACAACCTGCTGATAAGCCTGTTGCACGTCATCATGCAGTTGTAGCTCTGTAGGCACCTCTGCCAGCACCTGAGCCAGTTGCTGTGCTGTGGCGCCTCTGGGTCCGCTCAGGCTGACAAGATGCCATTGATCAAACAGCGGCGTCAAGGGTTCAAGGCTTTGGGCAATATCCTTGTCTTTGAGCATACCGCTAAGTGCCAGCAACTTTTTATAATGCGGCTTTAACTGGCTAAGCTGCTGCGCCAGATAGGCGGTAGACTGCGGATTGTGTGCGACATCAACGATAACGGCTGGCTGGTGCTGCAGCCACTGCATGCGTCCGGCTAATGTGAGCGTCGCTAACACCTGCTGCAGTTGCGCCTCATTTGGCAGCATGTCCAACTGCTCCAGCACCGCCAGCGCACAAGCGGCATTTTGCAGTGGAATGGCCGGCTTAACCAAACCACTATACTGTTGTTCAAGCCCTTGCCACTGCCAGTGCAAGTCATGCTCGGTATAGTGATACTGTTGTAAAACCTGCACTTTAATACAGCCAAGTTGTTCAGCCTGCTGCAGCACTGAGGGCGGCGCAGCTAAATCGCCAATAACAGCCACCTTACCCTTGCGGAAAATACCAGCCTTTTCAAAACCGATGCTGTTACGGTCATTACCCAGCCATTCCTGATGATCTAAATCGACGGTGGTAATGACACTGATATCCGGCGCAATAATGTTGGTGGCATCTAAACGGCCACCCAAACCAACTTCAATCAAGCAATAGTCGGGTTGTTGCTGCTGCAAAATACGAAACGCCACCAGGGTGGTAAACTCAAAATAAGTTAACGCTGTCTGCTCACGCAGCTGCTCGACAAAAGCAAAAGCAGCCACCCAGTCAGCATCGGCGACATCGGTACCATCGATGCGCAGCCGCTCATTAAATGCCAGCAAATGCGGTGAGCTATAAACGCCGACGCGTTTCCCCTGAGCTAACAGCAGCTGCTCTATAGCTCTGGCGGTAGTGCCTTTGCCGTTGGTACCACCAATTAAAATCACTTTACCCGGCAGTAAGTGCAAATTGGCGCGTACAGCGACCTGCCGCACCCGCTCAAGGCCCAGCTCAATCTGATGAATAGGATGACTTTGTTCAATATAACAAAGCCAATCGGCCAGGCTGTGGCACGATTGGCTGGAAGATATCGCAGTAGACATGAGACCCTTAAGCGGCGTCGTGCTCCGACACCGGAGCTGGCAGCTGCATAAACTTAGCAACAAGACGCGCAATTGTATCGCGCATTTTGCGCCGGTCAACAATCATATCGATAGCGCCGTGTTCCAGCAGAAATTCACTGCGCTGGAAGCCTTCCGGCAGTTTTTCCCGCACCGTTTGCTCAATCACCCGTGGACCGGCAAAGCCAATTAATGCTTTTGGCTCACCGATATTGATATCGCCAAGCATGGCCAGACTGGCCGACACGCCACCCATGGTTGGGTCAGTCAGTACCGAAATATACGGTAAACCGGCTTCGCTCATTTTTGCCAGTGCAGCACTGGTTTTAGCCATTTGCATTAGGGAAAACAGCGCCTCCTGCATACGCGCACCACCACTGGCTGAAAAGCAAACAAAAGGCACTTTGTGCTTTAACGCGTACTCGACACCAGCCACAAATTTGGCGCCGACCACCGACGCCATAGAGCCGCCCATAAACTCAAATTCGAACGATGCGGCCACAATCGGCATACCTTTTAGGGTACCGTGCATCACCACCATCGCATCTTTTTCATTGGTGTCTTTTTGCGCCGCACTGATACGGTCTTTATAGCGTTTGCTGTCTTTAAACTTCAGTAAATCCTGCGGCTCCAGCTCTGCTGCCAGCTCCTTTACGCCTTGGGTATCTAAGAAACTGCTTAAACGGGCACGGGCAGAAATACGCATATGATGGTCGCACTTGGGGCAGACACCAAGGTTACGATCTAAATCGGCTTTGTACAGCACCGCATCGCAGGCGGTACATTTGGTCCAGACACCTTCCGGGATATTTCGACGCGCGGAAGAAGAGGATGTTCTGGGCAGGATCTTTTCTAACCAACTCATATATTAGTCCTATTACAAACGACACCGCGTCGCCGCCATGTCGAAAAAACGTTAAAAAACGCCGAAATTCAGTAAACCGGCGCTATTAAAGCACAAAACGCCCTGTGACGAATACAGAAAACTGGTCTTAGTAGTCAGGTAAAAACAGCGGGCCGGGCACCGCTTTGGGTAACGCATAATGCGCCGGGTATTCCACGTCAACTAAATACAGGCCGCCAGGTTTGGCGGTGGCAGCCGCCAAATTACGGTCTTTTGCGGCTATCAATTCGGCAATCCACTGCGGTGGCCGGTTTTGCATACCCACTTCCAGCAAACTGCCGGTAATATTACGCACCATATGGTGTAAAAACGCATTGGCTTTTATATCAAGCACAATGTAATCACCACGGCGTTCAATCTGTAAATGATGCACATTACGAAACGGGGTCTTTGATTGACACTGCACTGCGCGAAACGAGCTAAAATCCTGCTCGCCCAGTAAATAGGGCGCAGCCTGTTGCATCAGCTCAATATTTAACTGTTGGTGATAGTGGCTTAAGCCACTGCGCAAAATGGCCGGGCGGTATTTATGGTTATAAATAATATAGCGGTAACGACGTGCTGTGGCGCTAAAACGGGCATGAAAATCATCAGCTACCACTTTAGCCCAGCGCACAGCTATAGCATCCGGTAATCGGCTGTTGGTCCCCATGACCCAGGCTTTATCATCACGAATGGCGTCGGTGTCAAAGTGCACTACCTGGCCGGTAGCATGGACGCCGGCATCAGTGCGGCCGGCACAAAATAGCTCAACGGGCTGATTCGCTAGGGCTGACAAAGCCGTTTCCAGCTCCTGCTGCACGCTATTTACTTCCCGTTGCCGCTGCCAGCCGTAAAAAGCTGAACCGTCGTATTCAATACCTAATGCTATGCGCATGCCACCCCCTCAGTCGAACCGGCGGCGATTATAGCGCAAGCCAAGCCTGAATACAGCGCTGGCGAGCCGGTTATTGCCTCAAGCTTTGCGCCTCGGCTTTAACATGCTCAGGCGCATCAGAGGCCATAATGTCATCTAGCAATTGATTGGCGCTTTCATCATCATCCATTTCAATATACGCCCTTACCAGATCTAACTTGGCAGAGTAGCCATTGTCCTCTACGTCAACGTCAAGCTGTTGATGTTCGCCAATAATATCGGCGTAATCTTCCAGCCCCACGTCGACATTTAACTGATTAAAACGCTCACTATCCTGCTCTGGCTGCCCCGCGTTGGCGAGCAGTGTATCAATTTCGACAAAGTCATCATCGCTAAAATCAAAAGCGCCAGCGTCTTCGGTTGCTGTTTGCTGCACACTACTTTCATCAGACTGGAGTTCCAACTCTTGCTCAGCCGCATCCAAATTATCAGCCATTGCCTCAAGTTCTGACATTAAAGAGTCAAATTGGGCGTCTGGCATGGGATCAAGCTCTAGCTCGATAGCATCGGTATCGCCAACCTCGTCTTGTCCGTCTAACTGCTCCAGTTCAGACAGCAAAAGCTCAGGGTCAAGCTCGTCTGATAGTTCATCATCGCTTAACTCTAATTTGGGATATTGCTCCAGAATTTTACTCGGGTTTTCTACCGACAATGCCGCATCGTTAGGCATTGTTACAGACTCATCATCCTGGGTGGTCAAATCAAGCACTACCGGCTCACTGGCTTGTACCGGTTGTACTTCGGCGGCAAGGTCAAAGTCATCCAACAGCGCCCTGTCATCTTCGGAGAGGTCGAAATTGCCGGCATCGCCTTCAACCGGCAGTGTCAGGTTATCGTCAGCAGACACCCTTTGATCAATCCGCTCAGGTTGTGCAGCTTGTTGTGGCCTGTCCTGCTCTGCCTGATCCAACAGCTCAGTCAGCTCGGCATTAAGTGCATCGATGTCCGTCTCTGTCGCGGCATTGTCAGAAATTGTATCATCATCTGTCAGAGCGGGTTCTTGTTCGCCTGCCAGGCTCTCGGCAAAGGCGTCTAACTCAGAGCTGTCAAACACCGCGTCTTCGTCGGTAGCCACTTCTAGCAACGCACTGTCATCGACGGCCCCAGCGCTTGCCATAGCACGGCTTAACTGCTGCTCTTGCGTTAATGTTTGCTCATCAAACGCGGTGTCTGTTTGCTGATTAAGCTGACGGCTATCAGGTAAAGTATCTTCAAGCGAGGGCTCATCAGAAAACGTTTCGTCGACCAGGCTGATGTCAGGCTCAGCCACGTCGGTAAGCGCCACTGTGCCCGCTTCAATTGGCACGTCCTGCTCCAGCTGATCCAGGTCGACCTCTTCGATCAACTCATCAATATCAAACGCATCAAGCTCTGGCTCCCCGCCTTCTTGCGCCTTAGCTGGCGTCACGATTTCGTCAATATCACGGGTATCTGGCAAATCATCTTTACCTAAAGACTCGTCAGCTAACTCTATAGCGTCATCGTCGTCGGCTGCTGCTAACAATGCACTTAAGTCATCGTCAGATAAAATGTTGTCCGGGTCGAATTCATCTAATGCATCATCGCCAGTGCCTGGGGCAGCTTTGTCATCCGTTGGTGTATCAGGCGGCAATAAACTGTCATCTTCAAACGATAGCGCGTCATCGTCAAAAGCCAGAAGATCATCATCAACCACAGGTTTATTGGTGGGTTCAGGTTCATTAAAAGCATCCTCTAGCAGCGCATCGTCTATTTCAAACAAACTGTCATCAACATCAGCAGTGTCTAGTGGTGGCAGTGGCGATTGATAAGCCGGGTTAGCGGCGCTCTCTTGCGTTGCGGCATTGACCACTTGCTCAGTGTGTTGGCTACGCTTTTTTACCCACAGCAAAATACCAAACAAAATAAGCAATGCTGGAATACAGGCAGCCAGCACCCATGCAAGCGGATGCGTTAACCATTGTTGCCAATCGCTGGCTTGTGCAGCTTCCGCGTCAGCGGCTGCTTTTGCTGCCAACAGTTCAGCCTGCTGCTTTAACAGTAATTCAATCTGCTGCTGTATCACCTCATCATCGCTAAGCTGAGCTTTAATCAGTTCCAGCTCCTGCTGCAGCTTTGCCAGACTGGTTTTAAGCTGCATGTTTTCATCGACCATGGTATCAACCAACTGCATAGAGTCGGCAAACTGACTACGCAGGATATCCAGGTCCTGGCGTTGCTGAGCAGATAATTTTGCTAACTCGGCTTGTAGTTGTTTGTTGTCTTCAACGGCGCTTTGAGGGGACCGTTTGACCGGCTTAGCGTCAGCTCTGGCAGCTTTTTGCCGCGCTTCCCATAGTTTATCGTCCTGCTCTGATTTCGCCCTGGCCAGTGCCAGATCGACCTGACGCATTTCTTCTGCACTGGGTAAGATAAGCACAGCACCCGGACGCAAGTGGTTTAAGTTCCCTTCTAAAAAAGCATCGGGGTTTTTCAGATACAACGCATACATCACCTGATACAAACTGATATTGGCATCCGGGCGGATACGTTCAGCGACACGCCATAATGTATCGGCCGGGCTTAATGGCCCTATGGTTTGCGGCATAGGAGGGGCATCGGTGCTGCGCGGGCCACGGATCTGGGTAGAGGTTTCCTGCGCCAGCACCGCTGACGGGAAATTGACAAGCATTACAATAAATAAGGCGAATAACAAAGGCATTAATTATCCCTACCCAGCTTCAGGTACTATTACATCAAGATGTCGGCCACGTTGCAGCCTGTCTTTAGCTGCTTTGCAAACACTATTCCAGTTTTTCTGGTAACCGTGAAAGTAATAATATAAAGCACTGTGCTAATTATCACCAGAAATTAACACAACACGCTGAAATAACAGAGGTAAAACGCAAAAATGAAACAGGCCCCGTTGGGGCCTGTCTGTTACAGATAATCGCGAATAAGATGCTCTGCAATTTGAATACTGTTGGTGGCTGCGCCTTTGCGGATATTATCTGCCACTACCCACAGGTTCAGACCATTTTCATGCGACAAATCTTGCCGGATACGGCCAACAAAGACTTCGTCTTTGCCCGCGGCTGAGCATACCTGAGTCGGAAAATCAGCATTGTTTTCCAACAATACCACACCTGGTGCATCTGCCAACAAGGCTTTAGCTTGTTCTACGCTAATCGGCATGCGAGTCTCAATATGCACCGCCTCAGCATGACCAAAAAATACCGGCACCCTTACTGCTGTCGCATTAACGGCTATGCTACTGTCGCCAAAGATTTTCTGCGTCTCCCAGTGCATTTTCATTTCTTCTTTGGTGTAGCCGTTATCCATAAACACATCAATCTGTGGGATCACGTTAAAGGCGATCTGACGGGCAAATTTACCGCTATTTTCAATAGGCCGGCCATTCATCAACTGAGCGGCTTCGTGCGCCAGAGCTTCAACGGCTTCCTGGCCTGCACCACTTACCGACTGATAGGTCGCGACATTAATACGGCTGATGCCGACAGCGTCATAAATAGGTTTTAACGCCACCAACATCTGAATGGTTGAGCAATTCGGGTTGGCAATAATATTGCGGTTGCGATATTCAGCAATAGCATGGGCATTCACCTCTGGCACTACCAACGGAATGTCGGGTTCGTAGCGATAATGTGAAGTGTTATCAATCACCACACAACCGGCATCGGCTGCCTTAGGCGCATAAATAGCCGATACGCTGCCACCGGCCGAAAACAAACCAATTTGCGCTTGGGACCAGTCGAACGTTTCGGCATCAATGACTTTAACTTTCTTACCTTTAAACGTCACAGTGCCACCGGCAGAGCGGCTGCTGGCCAGCGGAAATAATTGCGCGACCGGGAAGTCACGCTGTTCCAAAATCTCTATTAAATGTTGGCCAACCAGACCTGTTGCCCCTAAAACAGCAACATTGTATTGCGACGCCATGATAGTTCCTCTTGTTATTGTGCGAGGCTAAACCCTAATTGCAGCAAATAATCGGGTACGACTTTGCCACTAAGTTGCAACGAGCTAAATTCACGCCGGGGCGGATAAGTTTTACGGATCCAATCAAAACCTTTAACCGACAAAGCATCGCGAAAAATAGCGTCGTCACGGCGCACATCATATAACAGTCTTGCCAAATTTTGGACATCTGGAAGCCCAAAATTTGCACTAATCTGTAATTTTTCCATCGCCGGCTGCGCCAGCAGCTGCTGTAATTGCCGCTGAACCGGCTGTCCGAGCAACGCGCAACATTGCTGATAGAGCATTTGCGTACCTCTAGCCTTACCCTCGACGCTATGGCCGGCAATATGCGCGGTGGCAATATCAACATAAGGTAGCAGTGCCGTCAGGATGTCGGGCTCATTTTCCCATACATCCAGTACTACAGCGCGACGTTGTGTCCTGGCGGTTAAATCATTCAGCAATGCTGCATTGTCAATGACGCCACCGCGAGAAGCATTGATAATGGCACAATCTGGCTTCAGCCCGGCCAAGGCGCTTGCGTTAAGCAGATGCCGGCTTGGCCATTTACCCTCTTTTGTCAGCGGCGTATGAAAACTGATAATGTCTGCCTGCCGACAGAGGTTATCAAAATCGGTGTGACAGAAATTGAGCTCGGCCTCGTGACGCAGCGGATCACACTGCAACACTTTTAGCCCTAGCGCCGTTAAGCAGCGCACTAGGAGGCTGCCAATATTGCCAACCCCTACTACGCCAATGGTTTTATCACTTAACTGCCACTGATATTTTTCCGCCAGAAACCACAAACTACTCAGCACATACTCCACCACCGACTGAGCATTGCAGCCTGGCGCACTGGCAAAAGCAATATTGCGCCCGGCAAGGTAAGCCTGATCGACATGCTCAGTGCCAATAGTGGCTGTGCCGACAAAGCGCAGCCTGGCGTTTGTGTCGAGCAAGCTGGCATCTACAGCAGTAACAGAGCGCACTAACAGGATATCGGCGTCGCCAAGCTGTGCGGCAGTAACCTTGCGGCCATCGAACAGAATCACTTCACCCAAATGTTGAAAAAACGCCTGTACCAGCGGCATGTTTTCATCAGCATAAATTTTCATAGCGCAATTATCTTATAAGGTAGGCTGCTAGCGCACCGGCAACTCAAAGCGGGCAAACATACGGTCAATTTCGTCCTGATTGCGTAACATATTGGCTTTTTCTACCACGTCTTTCGTTAGATGCGGCGCAAAGCGCTCGATAAAATCATACATATAGGTGCGTAAAAACGCGCCTTTGCGAAAGCCGATTTTGGTGGTTGAGGCGTCAAATAAATGGCTGGCGTCAATCGCGACCAAATCTTTATCCAGTTCTTTGTCCATCGCCATCGAAGCAATAACACCCACACCTAACCCAAGCCGCACATAAGTTTTAATGACATCGGCATCGGTAGCGGTAAAGACGATTTTGGGCTCCAGGCCTTTGGCGGCAAAAGCACGGTCTAATTCTGAGCGGCCAGTAAAGCCGAACACATAAGTGACAATAGGATGTTGAGCGACATCTTCCACGGCAATTTTGCGCCCAACCTGTAACAATGGATGGTCCTGACGCACAATAACGCTGCGGTTCCAGTGATAACAGGGCAACATCACTAAGTCGTTATACAGGTGCAACGCTTCTGTGGCGATGGCGAAGTCAGCGTCACCGCGCGACGCCGCTTCAGAAATTTGCTGTGGCGTGCCCTGATGCATATGCAATGACACCTTGGGATATTTTTGCATAAAACCACTGATGACCGGTGGCAGTGCGTAGCGGGCTTGTGTGTGGGTGGTGGCGATATTAAGCTTGCCCTGATCCGGCAACGTATGCTCTTTGGCCACCGCTTTAATGCTTTCCACTTTTGCCAAAATTTGCTGGGCAATATCAATCACCTCGCGCCCGGCTGGGGTAACATGCGTTAAATGTTTACCGCTACGGCCGAATACCTGAATACCCAGCTCATCTTCCAGCATACGCACCTGTTTACTGATCCCCGGTTGCGAGGTATAAAGACTTTCGGCTGTTGAGGAAACGTTCAGGTTATGGTTCAGCACTTCAACTATGTAACGCAGCTGCTGCAATTTCATGGGCACAGGTCCGGTAATGGCTTATCACTGCTCAATATACCTGTTAAGCAGGATATTCCAACTAATTTTTAAATTGGTTAATGCTATAACTAATCGTAGCTAAAAATAAGCCTGCTGCCAGTGTACAGAACGGAGAATTTATGCGACCCAAACTTCCCGCAATAGACTTTGCCTCGGTGCTGGCTTCCACCGTACACGATATGAAAAACTCCCTGTGCATGCTGATCCAGGCTACTGAGCTTATACAGCAAGAAAGTCTGCAATTGTCTGGCCCGGCACAGGATGAACTGGCCCGGCTGAACTATGAGGCAAACCGGCTGAATTCAAACCTGTTGCAGTTATTATCACTATACCGGCTGGAACGTAATCAGTTACCGGTGCAAATTGACCAGCATGTTGTTGCCGATGTTACTGAAGAAGTTCTGCTGAAAAATCAGTTTTTCAGTGAACAACAAAAGCTGCAAATCACTTTAGAGCAACCAGATAATCTATACTGGTATTTTGACTATGACCTTATTGTTAACCTGCTTAATGATGCCGTTGCTAATGCGCTGCGCTATTGCCGGCAACACATCGCGCTTGTTGTCACAACACAACAGGAGCAATTAGTGATCGAAGTGCACGACGATGGCAAAGGTTTTCCCGATTTTATGCTCAACGCCGCCCCTTTTAACATGAATACGCCGGATTTGGCGAATAATCACACCGGCCTTGGAATATTTTTTGCTAACCTTATTGCCACAGCACATCAAAATAAAGGCCAACATGGTAGTGTTGAGCTGATAAATGGCGGCCGCTTTGGCGGCGGTGTATTTCGCCTAAGCCTGCCTTGAATGCAACAGGCAGCTGTTATTTAAGCTGTTTTATGATTAATATGCAGATGTAAGTCACTTATAAGAGGTTTCAATGCTGTTAACCTTAATAATAACGCTGGTAGTAGCACTGGTGGTTATCGCCATCATTGTCAATGCTATACAGCAGCATAAAGAACGGCTTGCCACCTTAAAACGTGCTGAGTTCAGTAAACTCAGAACCATATTGGAAGACACCGAAGAGCTGATTGTTAACTCGGCTAATGTGCCCTTATCACCAGCAATAAGCCAAATGCTGTTAAAACGCATCGCCTTCGCGCTGCGGGCTATGGTTGAGCTAGAGCCTGGCGCCAGAGACATTAAACAACGCTTACAGGAAACCGAAAAACGCCTAAGCGAAGGTAGTGCTGATAACAGTAGCTTTAGCGATGGTGTAACCCTGCCGGATAATGATCAGCAGCTTATCGGTATGATTAAAGGTATTAAGCGCCTGCGCACCGTGCTGCGCGCCGAGCATGCCCGCGGTAATGTTGATACCCAAATGGTGATCCAGGAAGATAAGCGGCTGGAAGTGCTGCAACTGCGGATAAACGTTGAAAGCCAAATTAAACGTGGTAATCAGGCCAGAAGTAACAATATGCTCGGTTCTGCCCGGCAATACTTTGAAAAAGCGTTAACCGCATTGTCAAACACGCCACACCAGGACGATTATGCGTTAAGCCGTAAGTCTGAAGTGATGCAAGCACTACAGGATATTGCCACCCTGCTAAAAGAAGGCAACCTGCGCGACAGAGAGAAAAAAGAAGAAAAAGAAAATAAAGACCTGGACGAGCTGTTTGCGCCCAAGCGTAAGTGGTAATCACCCCCTGTTTCAGAAAATTAAGGCCGCAGCAGCGGCCTTAATTTTTAATTGGTTCAGGCTTTCGCCACCACCCATTTACCATTTTCAAACCAGGCCGACCAACCAGTAGCTTTGCCGTCTTTTTCTGACATCACATACTGCTGCTTGGTTTTACGGCTCCAGCGCACTATCGCAGGGTTGCCGTCTGGATCTTTTACCGGTGCATCGGCCAGATAGTAAAACTTCGGCGACAACTGACTGCGGTATTTTGCCAGCTCAGCGACTAAAGGTGCGCGTGTTTCACGTGATTTGGGAAAAGTTGACGCCGCTAAAAACAGGCCGGCTGCACCGTCACGTAACACAAAATAGGCCTCTGACTTTTCGCATTTCAGCTCAGGTAAATGCACCGGATCCTCTTTTGGAGGTGCAGCTTCGCCACTGCGCAATAACTTACGTGTGTTTTTGCAGTCACTGTTTGTGCAACCAAAATACTTACCAAAGCGGCCCGACTTTAATTGCATGTCACTGCCACACTTATCACACTCAATAAGCGGGCCATCGTAGCCTTTAATTTTAAAAGTACCCTGCTCGACACTAAAGCCATCACAGGCTGGGTTATTGCCGCAGACATGTAATTTGCGGCTTTCGTCAATCAAATAGCTGTCCATCGCGGTGCCACACTTACTACAGCGTTTTTTCTGCCGCAGTGCTTCAGTTTCCAGTTCATCCTCGTCACTGACGTTCACAGCCACATCACCTGCTACCAGGTTCATTGTGGTGGTGCAGCGCTCTTTAGGTGGCAAGTTGTAACCGGTACAACCTAAAAATACGCCGGTTGACGCCGTTCTGATGCCCATAGGGCGGCCACAGGTCGGACAGGCTATATCGGTCACCACCACTTGGTTTACCCGCATACCGCCTTGCTCAGGGTCATTTTCTGCGGTTTTCAGCTTCTGTGAAAAATCACTGTAGAAGCTGTCCAGTTCTTTACGCCACTGTGCCTGACCATTGGCAATATCGTCCAGCTTCAGCTCCATGTTGGCGGTAAAGTCGTAGTTCATCAAATCGTTAAAGTTCTCGACTAAACGGTCTGTGACGATCTCTCCCATTTTTTCAGCATAGAAGCGCTTGTTCTCCACCCGCACATAACCGCGCTCCTGAATGGTAGAAATAATGGCCGCATAAGTTGATGGCCGGCCAATACCACGCTTTTCCAGCTCTTTTACCAAGCTGGCTTCACTAAAACGGGCTGGTGGCTTAGTAAAATGCTGCGCGCTGTGTAGTTCTGCCAGTGTTAACGCTTCGCCAGGTTTCACGTCCGGCAACTCATTTTCTTCTTCATCTTTACGCTTAACCGCCGGCTGCACCTTAGTCCAGCCGTCAAAGCGCAGCACCCGACCTTTAGCCTTAAGTTCAAACTCACCAGCCTGCACAGTGATATTGGTCACATCATACAAAGCTGGTGGCATCTGACAGGCAACAAATTGCCGCCAAATCAGCTCATAGAGTTTGCGGGCATCAGCTTCCATATCTGCCAGGCTACCGGCCAGCACATTCACATCTGATGGCCGTATTGCTTCGTGCGCTTCCTGCGCATTGGCTTTGCTGCCGTAGCTAAGCGGTTGCTCTGGTAAATACTGAGCGCCGAAGTGGTTGCTGATATAATCGCGACAGGCCGCCACCGCATCCGCACTTAAATTGGTTGAATCGGTACGCATATAAGTGATGTGCCCAGCTTCATACAGCCTTTGCGCCAACATCATGGTTTTCTTTACGCCATACCCCAGCCGGGTGCTGGCAGCCTGCTGCAGCGTGGAGGTGATAAAAGGCGCCTGTGGCTTACTGCTACTGGGCTTATCTTCACGCTCCGTCACCTGATAACGGGCAGCCTGCAGCAATGTCAGCGCGGCATCAGCCTGGCTTTTATTTACCGGTTTAAAAGCCTTACCGCCCTGCTTTATCACATCCAGTTGCAGTGCTTTAGCCGCCGCTGTCTGGGTATCGGCGGCAATAGTCCAGTATTCTTCCGGCACAAAGGCTTTTATCTCGCGTTCGCGCTCAACCACCAAACGCACCGCAACCGACTGTACCCGGCCGGCAGACAAGCCACGCGCTACTTTTTTCCACAAAAGCGGCGATACCATAAAGCCCACCACCCGGTCTAAAAAGCGGCGCGCCTGCTGGGCATTTACCCGGTCAACATTAACTTCACCGGGCTCCTTAAACGCATTCTGAATGGCATTTTTGGTAATTTCATTAAACACAACACGCTTAAAGCGCTGCTCGTCACCACCGATAATCTGCTGCAAATGCCAGGCAATGGCTTCTCCTTCGCGGTCTAAGTCCGTTGCCAGATAGACAGTATCCGCTTTTTCCGCCAGCGCTTTTAACTCTTTAACCACCTTTTCTTTGCCGGGCAAAATCTCGTAGCGGGCCTTCCAGCCATGTGCCGGATCGATACCCATGCGGTCTACCAACGCCTGATATTCTTTTTCTTCTTTACTCAGCGTTTTTTTACTGGCGGCCTTTTCTTTGCTGCTACTGGTGGGTAAATCGCGGATATGTCCAACACTGGACTTCACGATAAAATCGTTGCCCAAATATTTATTAATCGTTTTCGCTTTCGCCGGTGACTCTACTATAACCAGTGATTTCGCCATCTTAATACCAGGATCCCTAACATTTAGTGCATGTCTGTAATGCTGCTTTTTTAACGTATATCCGTAAACCGCAGTTGTGACAAGTGAATAAACTCATTATTATGCAAACCAGCTCATTTTAAGAGCTGTCTGGCGAAAGCTTCGCCAGAACGAATGAAGCATCCTAAGCGGCCGCAAAAATAATAATAACAGTGCCCATCCCAATTAAAGGATATAAAGCAAAAATGAAATTTTTTGAAGCAAACTTCGATGGTCTGGTAGGACCAACGCATAACTATGCCGGTTTATCTATTGGCAACGTTGCCTCGTTATCTAACGCGAAAAACACCTCCAGCCCACGCCAGGCAGCAAAACAAGGCTTAAGCAAAATGAAAGCCTTACATGATATTGGCATGGTACAAGGTGTATTAGCCCCGCAAGAGCGACCTGATGTCTACACGCTACGTCGCCTTGGCTTTAGCGGTTCAGATGCACAGGTGATTACAAATGCCGCTAAGCAAGCCCCTGCAGTGTTTAAGGCCGTTTGTTCGGCTTCAAGTATGTGGACGGCTAACGCGGCTACCATATCGCCCAGTGCCGACACGGCTGATGGCAAAATTCACTTTACCCCAGCTAACCTGACCAACAAGTTTCACCGCTCGCTGGAACCTGTCACCACTGGCAACATTTTGCAGGCGATGTTCCGTAACCCAGAGCATTTTGCGCATCATACTCATTTACCGGACAATGATCACTTTGGCGATGAAGGCGCGGCGAATCATACCAGACTTTGCAGCGCTTATGGTAAGCGGGGTGTGGAACTCTTTGTGTTTGGCCGCTATGCCTTTGACAGCAGTAAGCCAGCGCCTAAGCGTTTTCCGGCACGCCATACACTGGAAGCCTGTGAAGCGGTAGCCCGTTTACACGGTTTAAGTGATGAGCATGTGGTCTACATGCAGCAAAACCCCGATGTGATAGATCAGGGCGTATTTCATAATGACGTTATCGCCGTTGGTAATCAGAACGTGTTGTTTTATCACCAACAAGCCTTTGTCGATAGCCAGACCAAACTGAACGAGCTTAAGCGTAAATTTGGTAATGACACAGAGCTTTACCTGATTGAAGTGAAAGACAGTGAAGTGTCAGTCGCTGAAGCGGTAAAAACCTATTTATTTAATACTCAGGTAATCAGCTTACCCAGCGGCGAAATGGCGATTATCGCGCCTACTGAGTGCCAGGAAAGTGCCACTGTATCTGCTTACTTAAATGAGCTGAAACAGCGTAATACGCCGATTAAACAAATCCATTACTATGATGTAAAACAAAGCATGCGCAATGGCGGCGGCCCTGCCTGTTTACGCCTGCGTGTCGCCATGAGCGAGCAGGAAAAGCAAGCGGTAAACCAGCATGTGCTGATGAATGACCAGCTGTTTGCAACGCTTAACCAGTGGGTCGATAAACATTATCGTGATGAAATCTCAGAGGCAGATTTAGCTGACCCGCAATTATTGCAAGAATCCCGCACAGCTTTGGATGAGTTAACGCAGATCCTAAACTTAGGTTCGGTATATCCGTTCCAGCGTGGTTAATAAGTTAATCTAACAAAAAACTAAGGGAGCCAAATGGCTCCCTTTTCGTCATCAAGCACGATCTATCTGGTAGTTGTACAATCGAGCTCTACGCCAAATGCATTCGTTACTGGGGCATTAGCCTCATCATCAGCATCGTCCTGTGAGTAAGGTAATCTATACTCACGATATGTGACGTTTTCAGTACCCGCAGAGGAACCACTAACTTGCAAACGCACTGTCATCCAACCGCCGACATCTTGGGGGTAAGTAATGAAAAATACTGCAATACCATTTTCATCTGCTGTAATAGTCTGCGGCGCTGTTACACGATTACCCGGCGTAAGTTCACCATTATTATTGCCTAGGCCAGTATTGTCCTCACCATCATCCATGACACCGTTTAAGTTTGCGTCTTCGTTAGGGCACTCTATGGCATTTGGTGATGGAACCCAAGACAGGAAACTACCAACTGCAGGGTTTCTGACCCAGTCGCCCTTATAGTAACTGATCGGCGTCACACTTAAATTCAAGGTTTGGTTTTCAACAAGGTTCCCTGAACTGTCGGTAACAATTACAGAGAATTCTTTGCGATACGTACTTTCGCTTGGTTTTTGAATTGTATTACCGGTACCGAAGCGGAAAAATAATGTCCGCTCACCAACAGCAATACTAGTGCTATCTGACACAGTATTGTTACCTTGAAGAGCTGCTTGTACTTGCAGATTCTCGCCTTCTACGCCGGCACCCGTCGTGGTATCTGCAGTAAATACAGTAGTTGCCACACCCTGTGAGTTCGTAATTGCAGTACCGCTACTAATTGAACCGCCGGCTGCATTATCAAGTGAGAATACAACTGTCTGATTCTTCACCGGGTTATTGTTAGCATCCCGAACTACAGCACGCACCGTGCTTGACTCACCGGGGCCAACTTGCGCGGGAATAGCCTGGGTTTCGATAACGGCAGGCTCAGTGGCAACAAACTCAATCACTTTCTTAGCGCTGACGGCATTATCCCCCGTTCCACCGGTGGCGCTAAGGGTAACCAAACCCGCATACTCTGAGCGGATGTAAGCCTCAGCCACGCCCTGCGCATCCGTTTCGTTTGATGTAGAAACATCATTAGCCAGATTTGCAGCAGCATCAGCGATAACGCCACGGGTGGTAGCAAAATTAACCATTGCAGCAGGATTGGCCGCGTCATTAACCAGCCATTCAACTTCAATTTGCTGCGCAGTATTTAATGCCACTTCCTGCACCGGATCACCCGGTAGTGCCTCATCACTCGCATCAGTCATTGTTAGAAACGCAAAAGCGTCGGCACTTACGTTGATATTAGCTAGTGCCGTAATACCTGCCGCGGTAACTGTAAGAACGTCGTTACCACTGTTGGTGGCAGTGTAAGTGAAGCTAGCTTTACCAGAGGTACCCGAGGTGGCGGGGCTATCATCACTCAGCGTGTTATCCAGTGCTGAGGCCACTTGAACTTCAGTGCCCTGAATACCGCTGCCATTAGAGTCGGTTAAGAAAACATCCACATTTACAGTATCACCTAACACAATCGATTCGGGCGCTGAAATTTCCAGCTGATTACCCACAACGGTGATAGTCAGCTGAGCAACTTGCTGTTGTACGCGGGCTGTGACCAGCATAGTGCGATTACTTTTGTCTGTCTGAGTCGTCAGGGTTGCGCGCGCTGTACCATTTTCTGCTGTCGCATCGTCTAACGGAGCTAACTCACCAGAGTCGGTTGAAAACACTACAGGGACGCCGGAGATAACCACGTTATTCGCATCACGCACTAACGCGGTAAGCTCGACCTGATCTGAGACACCCGTGCCTAGCTGTAAATTATCTGCAATCAGCGCTACAGAACCAACGGTTACATCAACTTGGTCTCCGCCATCCCCTGCAGACTCAAATGCAGCTTCTGCTGATGTATCGTTGAAACTTGCAGTCACTACACCAGCACCACTGCTACTTCCTGCAAGTAAAGTGATAGTTGCAACACCATCGGCGTTAGTAATCGCACTACCTGCCGTGTTGCCAAATGTCGCCAAAGCGGTATTACTAAGTGTAAATTCTATAAGACGGCCAGACACCACACCATTATTAGTTGCAGTTAAGGTAGCTGTCACAGTTAATGGCGTAGCCTGAGCCAGTGCTGTCGAGGCATCGCCAGCGGCGTTGCTAAGCGTCACGTCGAGTGAGAAAACCGGAGTCGCTCCACCACCAGTACCACCACCGGTACCGCCACCATCATTATTAAGCGTGCCACCGCCACCACAGGCGGCCAGGGTTGTAACAACTAGCGCAACGAGTAGTTGCTTAATGCTTCGCATGAAAACTCTCCCAAGCTGTTTTTATTATATAGTTTTTGTTAATTCTGTATCTTAAACCATTAATCTGGCAAACGTCACAGCTATTTTCAAAAAAAATTTCGCTGAATCTGCCTTTAGCCCAAGCAACCTGTTAGGCTAAGCACCATTGTGTTTAAAATTCTCACCTTATTTTATGACAAAAAATAACAAGCTCGGGTTAACCACCCGCATTGTAATTGGCATGGCGGCCGGTATTGTTGTTGGTTTTTTCTTTAAATGGTTGTTGGCCGGACAAGATGAGCGGATGCTTTATCTGCTTGGCCTGGACATCCCGCTTAAAGCCTTGTTTGTGGATGGTATTTTCCATATTGGCGGAGAGATCTTTATCGCCAGTTTAAAAATGCTGGTCGTGCCGTTGGTGTTTGTATCACTTGTCTGTGGCACCTGCTCATTGTCTGACACCACAGCATTAGGACGCCTGGGAGGGAAAACCATAACGCTTTATTTGGTTACCACTGCTATTGCAATTAGCCTGGCGATTTTTACCGCTTTGCTAGTCAATCCCGGCATTGGGGTTGAAATGCAGTCAGATGCGAATTTTAACCTAAGCGAAGCGCCATCACTATCCCAAGTTTTTATTAACATCTTCCCAAGCAACCCCATTGAGTCGATGGCAAAAGGCAACATGCTACAAATCATTGTTTTTGCCTTGTTATTTGGCATTGCAATGGCGATGAGTGGCAAGGCTGGTGAACGCTTAAGCACAGTATTTAATGACTTAAGCGAAGTGATTATGAAGCTGGTAACCCTGTTGATGAACCTAGCACCTTATGGCGTATTTTTTCTGATGGCTAAGCTGTTCACCACCCTGGGCTTTGAAACCATTGCGAGCCTGGCAAAATACTTTGTTGTGGTAATGGCGGTATTAGTATTACATGGCCTTGTTAGCTACGGTGTTATCCTGAAATTGCTAACGGGCCTTAACCCACTAGTTTTCTTCAGAAAAATGCGGGATGCCGCCCTGTTTGGCTTTAGCACCTCTAGCAGTAACGCTACTATGCCCGTAACCATGGAAACCGTTACGAAAAAGATGGGCGTCAAGAACAGCGTAGCCTCTTTCACTGTGCCGCTTGGTGCGACAATTAACATGGACGGCACGGCTATTATGCAGGGCGTCGCCACGGTGTTTATCGCTCAGGTGTTCGCTGTTGATTTAACACTCAGCGATTACCTAATGGTCATTCTCACGGCTACGCTGGCATCAATTGGTACCGCAGGCGTGCCTGGTGTTGGCTTGATTATGCTGGCAATGGTATTACAACAAGTCGGCTTACCGGTAGAAGGTATAGCGTTAATTATTGGTGTAGACCGGCTGTTAGACATGACTCGGACAGCGGTTAATGTCACAGGTGATGCAATGGTGTCTTGTATCGTGGGTAAAAGCGAAAATGCGTTTGATGAAGCCGTGTTCAATGATGTAAACGCCGGCAGTAAAGAAGAAAGCGTCGACTTTCACCACCTACGTTAAATCTTAGGATAAAGCTGCTTAAGGCAGCCTTATCCTGTAAGCCCGCTCGACTAAATAACTGGTAGCAAACCGTCGTCTGGCAAAGCCTTTGCCGGTTTGTTCCAGCTCTGCCATTAGTTGAATGTCGGCACCTTGAAATAAGCGGCCAATTTCTGCCGCTGTTACGCTAAAAGGCGGCCCTTGCTTTTCGTGCTGCGGATACTCGAGGCTAATCAGCAAAATTGTGCTGCCCGCTGGTAATAGCCGTTGCAATTTAGAGGCGTATTGCTGACGCATTTGCTCAGGTAGCGCTATCAAAGCAGCTCTATCGTACACTAAACTGGCGCCCTCTAATTGAGCTGGACTTAAAGCAAAAAAATCACCCTGCCATAAGGTTATATGCTCGCTGATGTAACGGCGAAATGGTGGCACTGACAACTGCTGAAATGGCTGTTGATAAGCGCTGAAAAAGTCATCGCAGGCAATTTGTGATAACTCAACTCCGGTTACCGGCAAAAAGGTCGTCAGGTAACACATATCCAATGACTTACCGCACAGCGGCACGAATACCCGCTTATGTTGACCAAGCACCTGCGACAAACACCGTTGTAATAACGGGTGCACATCGTCCAGCTGGAAACCCAGCTCATTGTTTTGCCAGCGCGCCAACCAAAATTCAACCTCCATACTAACGCAACCAACTTTGCGGCATTAGCCTTTGCCACCAGTGCGATAAAATAGCGGCTGAGCCCATACCGACCTTTTCAGCAAGGCCTTTACGCACATGATACTTAACCTGAAACAATTGGTGGCTAGGCAGCTGTGACAGTAAGTAATCATCACTGGTCTGAATAGCGTCGATTAATTTAAGCTCCAACGCCTGATAGCCAAACCAATGCTCACCCGTTGCGACTTGCGCCATGTCAAGTTGTGGCCTGTGCTGCTGCACAAATTGCTTAAACAGCTGGTGGGTTTGCTCCAGTTCTTGCTGAAACTTTTTTCGGCCTTTATCACTGTTCTGACCAAACAAGGTAACAGTGCGCTTGTATTCGCCGGCGGTAAACTGCTCAAAATCGATGTCGTTTTTTTGCAGTAACTTGTAGAAATTCGGCAGTTGAGCAATAACACCAATAGAGCCCAAGATGGCAAATGGCGCCGCTAAAATCTGGTTGCCAATACACGCCATCATATAGCCACCGCTGGCAGCTACTTTATCTACCGCAACGGTCAGTTTTATGCCGTGCTGGCGCAAACGGTCTAACTGTGACGCTGCCAGACCATAGCCATGTACCACACCACCGCCGCTTTCTAATCGCAGTAGTACTTCGTCTTGCGTGTTAGCCACAGACAAAATAGCCGTTATTTCTTCCCGCAGTGAAGCAGTTTCCCGTGCATCCATACTGCCGTCAAAATCAACTACAAAAAGCTTGGCTTTATGTTGGTGCTTCTCGTCTGCCTGATCTTTTTGCCAACGTTTAAACTGCTTTTTATCCAGCAATTGCTGTTGCAGCCCTGTCTGCATTTGCCGGTATTGCTTACTTAAATTGGTAAATTCTAGCTGGCCTTTTTTCGTCTTTTCTTTAGCACTCATAGCTGCGCCAGCAATCAGACCAACCACAACAGCCACTGCCACCACAAAGGTTGCGGCTTTAGCCAGAAATAAACCGTATTCGTATAAAAATTCCAATTCGATCCCCTACCTCGTTATCGCACACTCACACTCTGGGTATGATTGTACTGCTTGAGTACAAAAGAAAAAGCCCGGCGAGCCGGGCTTTGCAATATTCAGCTTAAATTAGTTAGCTGGGGCGAGTACTGCTGGGTTAGCCACTGATACTGCCGCGCCCTGAGTTTTCAGGAACGACGCCGCTTGTATTTGCATTTCCGTAGTGGTATCGCTACTACCTGCATTAGGGTCTAACAATGAGCTGTGACTACCCGCAGTGAAGCGAGCAATTACATTACCTGCCAGTGCTTGTGGACCTGCCACCGCTTCCAGTGCAGTTGCCCCTAACAAACGAGCTAAAGGCTCTGTACCACCCAGCGGCATACGGGTAGTCTGGTTTGGAATAACCCTGTCTGACGTTGCAGAATTAATACCTGAACCAATCACTTCAGCGATATACACTGGTGTTTCGCTGGCCACTAACAACTGAGCATAGTTGTTTGGATCGCCACTATCGGTGATAGTTTGCGCGGCAAAGGCAAACTGTGCAATAGTCGCCTGAATAGCAGCCAGACTTGCAGCCTGAGTTTCATCTTCTGCCAGGCTTGTCAAATAAGCATCAACAAACTGTGCAGCACAGCCAGTAAAGCTGGCCTGGTTTTCAATCAGTGCCAGACAAGGTGAATCTTCCTGTTGCAAGTAAGCCACAAAACCTGGCTGCAGGTTTTCTGCACCTAAGATAACGCTGGCACGAATAAGGGCGCCAAAACTAGCAGACTCTAACAAAAAGTTTGCTACGGCACCGCCTGGTACAGATAAGGCTGCAGACTTCATATTGTAAGCTGCATCCAGCTGAGCTGAACCACTTGGTGTATTCGCCAGCGCAACGGCCGAGGCACCAGTGATAGAGCCCAGTGATATCCCTAGCAACTGTACATTAGACATGTCCAGGCTAATGCCTTGTACACTGTTCAACGCCAAACGCAGTGCTAATAAATCAGCAACACTTTGCCGCAGGTTATCACGCGTCACTAACAGATTCGCCAGGTTCATATATACCGTAGCATTACCGTTTTCTACCCCGCAGCTGCTACCTGATGCGTTTATACCGTTAAAACCACGCTCACCATGCAGAGGCTGGTCAATGGCTACGGTGGCAAAACCTTGTTGAGTCAGTGCAGCGGTAACCGCCAGCATATTTTCCTTACATGAAGTAATACCGTGCGCCAGAATAACCACTGGCCAGCCAGCAGCCGGCGCTGGGGCATTAGGCGCCGTCATAATGACAGGCACTGTTGCTTCTGAATTTATCTTAGGAATAGGATTAAATTTGGTTAAGTGACGGCGTAAATCCAGACCAAGATCGCGCAATTGTACTGCTTGAGTCTGTGTTAATGCCATACACACACCATCACTTGCAGACTGAGGCGCTTCAGGAATTACGCCTTCTGGTGCTTGCGCCAATATCACGCCACTATCGCAAGCGGCTGTCCAACGTGTGTTAAGTGGTGCTGTTGGCGCCTCAGCAGTTTGGCTGCCCAGATAATATGGCACATCAAAATCGCCAGTGTACAGGATAACGTTATCAAACAAGGCGTTACCCGTCAGCGGCGTGTCAGGAATCATAGACACGGGGGCGACTGCTGCTACTTCTAAAGTTGACGGCGCATAAGGCGAGCCCGGCGCAGCCATTATTGCCTTTACCGTTGCCAAAACATTGCTTGTTGACTGTGTTGTCATCGCCGCCGTGTAAACGATAGTATCACGGTCAACGCCCTCTGCAGAAATCACATCTTCAAAGCTATTGATAAGTCTTTGCAGTGATAATTGCGATGGCGTATTAAGTGGCAGTGTTGCATCATCTTGCTTCACCAGCTCATAGCTGGTTGACGGTGCCAGAGGGGTGCCATTAGAGTCTTCGATCAGCGAAGTCAACACTGTCATATAAGTTGTCGCAGGCTTCAGCGGACGCAGCGGAACCACTGCAATACTGTTACCACTCACCGCTGTGACGAAATCCTGACCAAAAACAAGCTCAGACACAACTTGACAGGCAAAACCCTGGTTGGCAGTTCTGCACTCTTCTACAGATGAAGTTGGCCCTTGCATTACCACTTCGAACAGACGAACAGCTCCAGGTTGCTGAATAGAAGAAGCCTCTAGCGTAGCTCCGGCTGCCATATCAACGGCAATCGTATATGGATTTTGCGTTGACCAACCATCTAGCGCACCTAAGGCTGTAGACGGGTCGCCGGCATAATTCGGTGATTCCAAAGGCACCCCAGCAGCGTTGCGCTCACCTGGCATATTCAGAGTGCCATCGGTAGTACCTTGGAATAATAAATCGTTTGGCACGGACAAACGGGGAGTTGACGCACCCGGATCGAACACAACACGTGAAACCGGCGTTACGCTACCTGCTTCTTCTTGTTTAATATCATCTAAAGACTCGCCACCGCAGCCGGTTAATCCTAAAGCGAGTGCGACAGCTATGCTAAGAGCTAGCTTGTTCATAGTATCTCCCCTATCCTGACTTTTATTTTTTATTTGCAAAGCAGTTGTTTACCTTGCTTATTAGAAACCTGTTGCCAATATAGCTGTAACAGCTACGACCAGTTAAAGTTAACTCAAACCAAAAGAAATCGCTAGCTGAAAAATACAGATTCCACGAAGAAAGGTGCAAACTGAGTCGTTTGGGCGTATGCTTGCGCCGTTTTTGCAGCAACAGGTAAAATTTTATGCAAAATTATCAAGCAGCTAAGGATGCCCTTAACGATAAAGTCATACTGGTCACCGGCGCTGGTGATGGTATCGGTAAGGAAGCCGCATTAAGCTTCGCCCGGCATGGTGCCAGCGTTATCCTGCTTGGCAAAACGGTTAATAAACTTACTGCCGTGTATGATGAAATTATCGCATCAGGAGGTAAAGAGCCGGCCATTATTCCGCTGGATTTAAAAGGCGCTACCGCACAACATTATCGCGATATGGCAGCAACCATTCAGACCGAGTTCAGTAAATTAGATGGTGTATTGCACAATGCCGGCATGCTCGGCGTGTTAAGCCCGTTTGAACATATCGACTTACCTACCTGGCAGGACATTATGCAGGTGAATGTGACATCAGCCATGTTGATGACACAGGCCTTGCTGCCGGTATTGAAAAAAGCACCGCATGCGTCAGTAGTGTTTACCTCATCGGGTGTGGGCCGCAAAGGCCGCGCTTTCTGGGGACCTTATGCCGTATCTAAATTTGCCACAGAAGGCTTAATGCAGATAATTGCCGATGAATATGACAACAGCAATATTCGTTGTAACTGTATTAACCCCGGCGCTACCCGCACAAAAATGCGCAGCCGTGCGTATCCGGGTGAAGATGTTAACCTGCTAAAAACCCCAGCCGACTTAATGTGGCTCTATCTGTACCTGATGAGTGATGACAGTATTGCTGTCAATGGCCAGTCAATGGATGCACAGGTCAAATAAGCAAAAACCCGGCATTGCGCCGGGTTTTTCTTATTATCGAAGAGGTTTCACTAGCCTGATTATTTTTTGCTTAGAATTTCTTCGCCATTCGCTGCGGCCCATTCATTCCAGGCATCCACTTTTGCATTAAAATTTTCCGTTGCTTGCGCAGTGGCTTCAGCAATCAAACTGTCGATTTGCTTGGCATACTTTTTATCTACTTTACTGACTGGCACTACTTCAATGCCACGTTCTTGTAAGCCCTTTTTCATGGTATGGGTACGCAGAAGTTGTAACTGGCCTGCTTCGACATAAAAATACTGGCTTTCTTTGTTGATGGTTTTAAATTTTGGTTTAGTTGGACGCTTATCCGATTTTGCTGCGCTTACCGGCGCATCACTAACAGCCACATCATTACTTAACTTGTAGCCTAACTGCTCCAGAGTAAACCCTTGTGATTTAGCCAACTGCTCTAACTGGCTGATAAGCTCAACTTCCTTTTGCCGCTCAGCCAGCACGTTGTTCAACGTCTCAATGACGTCGGTTAGCTTTACCAAAGTTAACTCTTTGGCGGCTTTTTTCAGTTCACGCTTATCTAATAAAATCGACATTGCCATCTCCTCTAATTAAGTGCATAAAAGGATAAGCAATTTAGCTCCTGAAATAAAGCGCAGAACAATAGCTAAATCTAAAAAACAATATCATTCATTCAGCCTTGGTTAAGATTGAAATAATTTCAGCCGTTTTTTGTTCCATTAACTGGACATTACTACGTGATTCGACATTTAATCTCAGTACGTTTTCTGTATTAGAACTTCGCAAATTAAACCGCCAGTCGGCAAAACTCATACTAAGACCATCAGTAAAATCGGTTTCAAGCGCTTTATTTTGATAATACTGCTGCACTCTAGTTATCACAACTTTGGGTACTTCGATATGAAAATTCAACTCGCCGGATGACGGGAAATTTTTAATCATTTGTGCCACTAATGCTGATAATGGCTGCCCACTCAATGACACCAGTTCAGCCACCAGCAACCAGGGGATCATGCCACTATCGCAATAAGCAAAGTCACGAAAATAATGGTGGGCACTCATTTCACCGCCGTACAGCGCATCTTCACTGCGCATACGCTCTTTAATAAAGGCATGGCCAGTTTTGCTCATTATCGCCATGCCGTTGTGCTGCTGCGCTACCGCTTGGGTGTTCCAATATAATCTCGGGTCGTGAATAATCTTTTGTCCGGGATGTTTTGTTAAAAAGGCCGCACACAACAGGCCAACAATATAATAGCCCTCGATAAAACAGCCTTTTTCGTCAAATAAGAAACAGCGGTCAAAATCACCGTCCCAGGCGATACCAAAATCGGCCTGATGTGCCACAACCGCCGCCGCAGTCGCAGCACGATTCTCTGGCAACAGCGGATTAGGAATACCATTTGGAAATGTCGCATCAGGCTGATGATGCACTTTAATAAACGTTACTGGCACCCCTGCCTTGTCAAACTGCGCTTCAATAGCATCTACGACATGACCGGCAGCACCATTACCAGCGTTAACCACTAGGGTTAATGGCTTAAGGTTTGCACGCTCAATAAAGCTCAGCAGCGTCTCAACGTAAGCCGGCAACAGCGACTGACGCTGCCAACTAGCGCCCTGCCAGCTCAAATGATCACTAGTACGGGTGCTGGCGACAAAATCATTAAACTGAAGCGCCGGAAAGGGCTCGCTTAATAACAATGCTGTTTGCTGTTTAATGTCCAACAAACCGCTATCGCCGCTAATAGGTCGGGCGTTGTCACGCACCAGTTTCATACCGTTGTAATCAATTGGGTTATGGCTGGCGGTGACCTCAATAGCGCCGTCAATATCCAGATGCTGTGCAGCGAAATACACCTCTTCAGTGCCTGTCATGCCAAGATCTATTACATTGACCCCTTCGCTTAACAACCCCAATGCCAGCGCGTTTTTTAATGGTTCGGAGGTGGCACGCACATCCGCACCTAGTGCCACACTGCGCGGCTTAACCACTTTGGCAAAAGCACGGCCAATGCACCAGGCCAGCTGCTCGGTGAGCTCTTCATCGAGTTTGCCGCGGATATCATAGGCTTTAAAGCAGCGCAGCAGATTATCAATTGCGGCCATACTTATCCTCAAAGCGAATAATGTCGTCTTCACCCAAATAGCTGCCAGACTGCACTTCAATCAGCTCCAACGGAATTTTGCCCGGGTTTTCCAGCGAATGAATGGTGCCAACCGGGATAAAGGTTGACTCATTCTCAGTGACTAGAAACTCCTTATCACCGTTGCGCACCAGCGCCGAGCCACTCACCACCACCCAGTGCTCAGCTCTGTGATGATGCATTTGCACCGACAATTTGGCGCCCGGTTTTACCGTGATATGTTTTACCTGATAACGTTCACCACTATCGACCGAGTCATACTTACCCCAGGGCCGGAACACCTCCCGGTGTAGATCCACTTCAGAACGGCCATAACTTTGCAGCTTGGCAACAATATTTTTTACGCCTTGCAACTGGCTTTTATGCGCTACTAATACCGCATCTTTGGTTTCCACCACCACCACATCATCCAGTCCTATTGCCGTCACTAAACGCTGTTCAGCGTACACATAGCTGTTATGGCATTGCTCCAGTAGCACGTCGCCGCGACAGGCATTACCCTGCTCATCTTTTGCCATCACCTGCCACAATGCATCCCAACTGCCGACATCGCTCCAGCCGGCATCCAGCGGCACCATCACGGTATTAGCAGACTTTTCCATTACCGCGTAATCAATAGAATCGGATGGGCTGGCACTAAACGCCGCCTTGTCCAGCCGGATAAAATCCAGATCAGTGCTGGCTTTAGCCAGTGCCTGTTCAGCGGCTGCTACGATATCTGGTGCAAACTGGTGTAATTCAGCCAGTAAACGACTGGCTTTAAACAAAAACATGCCACTGTTCCAGTAATACTCGCCGCTGTCGACAAACTGGCGCGCAGTTGTTGCATCAGGCTTTTCATAAAACCGGGCCACGCTGCTTACTCCGGCTGGCAAGGTTGGATCACGCTTCGCATCACGGCGAATATAACCGTACCCCGTGTGAGCGCTGGTAGGCACTATGCCAAAAGTCACTAACTTGCCTTGATTAGCTGCAGGCACGGCCAGCTCTACTGCCTGATGAAACGCTGGCACATCTTTAATCGCATGATCAGCCGCCAATACCAGCAATAACGGGTCATCGCCTTGTTGCATAGCTTTAAGCGCTGCCACCGCTATGGCAGGCGCCGTATTGCGCCCTTCTGGCTCTAACACTATGGCAGGGTTTGTGATGGCCAACTCACGCAGTTGCTCTGCCACCATAAAGCGGTGATCTTCGTTGCAGATAATAAGTGGCGCACCAAGCCCGGAAATGCCTTTTACCCGTAGTAAGGTGTTTTGCAGCATGCTTTTATCGTTAAGCAGCGGCAGAAACTGCTTGGGTTTTTTTGCTCTGGACAGTGGCCACAGCCGGGTGCCCGATCCGCCACTTAGAATGACTGGTATCATACTGACTCCTTTCAATAATTGTCCGTTTAACTCTGTTGCTGCTCAGTATAGCCACAGACAGCCCCGCTCGTCAGCAGGCAGATGCATATCTACCCCGAGAAAAACCTGATACAGACTTTTTTTGCTGGTCGGTGCTCATTAACCGAGTAGAATCGGCTATTGTGACGCGATTTTCCAGACAGGGTAAAGTTATGCCAGATTTTAAACAGCTGTTTGTTAACAACAAAAACTGGGCGGATCGGATAGAGCAAGAGCAACCTGGTTTCTTTAAGCAGTTATCTGAACAGCAGGCGCCAGAATATCTGTGGATTGGCTGCTCTGACAGCCGTGTACCGGCAAATGAAATTGTCGGTTTACTACCCGGCGAACTGTTCGTGCACCGTAATGTCGCCAATTTGGTCGTGCACTCTGACATGAACTGCCTGTCAGTATTACAGTACGCGATTGATATCTTAAAGGTGAAACACATTCTGGTGGTCGGCCATTATGGCTGTGGTGGGGTGAAAGCGGCGATGACCAAGCAGCGCGTCGGCTTTGTTGATAACTGGCTGCGAAATGTCAAAGATGTCTACGTGATGCACCGTGATAAAGTGGATAGCCTAAGCGATGAAAACGAGCGGTTAAACCGGCTGATAGAGCTAAATGTCATGGAGCAGGTACGTAATTTGTGCCACACCAGTTTTGTACAGGAAGCCTGGGAACGCGGTCAAGAGCTGACGGTCCACGGTTGGGTATACAGTTTACGCAACGGCCGTGTGAAGGACTTGCGCGTCAGCCATTCCTGCAATGATAAAATCGACGATATTTACACCGTCGATCTTGCTGAATTTATTGAAAAATAATTACTTAAAACGAATGGGCTGCGCCGCCACCGGCTGGTAGGTGGCACTGTGCCCCTCAACCCAGTTGCCATTTTGCAGATAGCTGGATTTTGTCTGTAAAGTGCCATCCGGCAAGATGCGACTGAATGACTTCACTTGCGTAATGCCATTTTGGTTGTTTTCAACGTTTTCCAGCGCCACAATTTCACCACTTTGCACATTGAACTCCATAGTGCCGTGAGTATAAAAACCGGCTGTAGTGAAATAGTAATACGCCAGGCTTTGCTTTTTCTCATCCCAGAAAATAAACGACTCGCCACCATATTCGCCGTTATTGATCGAGTGCACGGTTTTAATGGCCTGGCCGTTCAGTGCCCGGCTCCACAGTGATCGATCAATAACTTTCTCGATTTTACCCGGCTGGGTTAAATCGCCCTGCCAGTGCTGGTTCAGATAAGGTCGAAAGGGCTCCAGTTTAGTATGTAGTGGCAGGGTTTCATTGGCACCGACTAAGCCACTAAGTAGTAACAGGCTTAACAAAAAAAATTTCATTGCGTTATCTCACCTTGCTGTTTTGCAAAGTATTAAAGATAACGGCGGCAAAGTAAAACCCGCCGTTACAGAATCACCGTTTTATTACCATGCACAAACACCCGATCTTCTACCACCAGCTGCAGGGCTTTACTCAATGCTGCTTTTTCCACATCACGGCCGGCACGGGCCATATCTTCCGCGCTAAAGTTGTGATCAACCGGCGCCACCATCTGCTGAATAATCGGGCCTTCGTCTAAATCATCATTCACAAAATGGGCGGTAGCACCAATAATTTTCACGCCGCGCTCAAACGCTTGCTGATAGGGGTTTGCGCCAATAAAAGCAGGTAAAAAGCTGTGATGAATGTTGATAATTTTTTCCGGAAACTGCGCAACAAACGCCGGTGTTAAAATACGCATAAACTTAGCCAGCACCAGATATTCCGGTTGATAGGGCCTAATCACCTCCAGCAGCGCCGCTTCATGCTCAGTACGGCTTAACCCCTGGTGGCTGACAAAGTGATAAGGTAAATCAAAACGAGCTGCTAGTTGCGCTAGCTCTGGGTAATTACCCACCACGGCGGCAATATCCAGCGCCAGCGAACCGTCGAATACCTTTATTAAAATATCGCCCAAGCAATGCGCTTCTTTGGTTACTAAAATAACCACCCGCTTAGCACGCTGGCTAACCAAACTGCGCTCAGAGCCTGCAGGCAAGGCCCGGTCTAAATCAAACAGTAAGGTCGCATCATTAAATACGCCTTCTAGTTCGGTGCGCATGTAAAAGCGGCCGCTTACCGGGTCAACATATTCGGTATTGCGAATAATATTCAGCTGATGCTTATAGCAAATATTGGTGATTTGCGCGATCAGGCCTTTGGAGTCTGGGCATTCCGTTAATAAAATCTTACGTTCCATAGCGGTTATCTGTCATTGAGTGCAAGGTTGATGTTTTACCGCATCTTTAGCTTCAGCGTCAAAGACATTTAGACGTCTTTGGCTTAACTTGTTGTTTTGGCAAAAAACCGCATAATACCGCAGTGTTACTTAACAGCGCATAACAGGAGCCTATGGCGTCGTTTCAGTTTAATGTGGTCGGCTATATCCAATCGCCGTACAAACAAAAATTTGCTATTCCGCGCCAGCCTGGTCTGATTCCGGAAGCCATTGGCTACCTGGAGCTAGAGCCAGGTTATGATGATGACGCCATTTTGCGCGGTATCGACAGCTTCAGCCATCTGTGGCTGCTGTTTGTATTTCATGAAACTGCCGACAAAGGTTGGTCGCCAATGGTACGGCCACCACGTTTAGGCGGTAATGCCCGCAAAGGTGTATTTGCCACCCGCGCTACGTTCAGACCCAACCCGGTTGGTTTGTCCGTGGTAAAGCTGGAAGGCGTCGAACGTAAAAATGGTAAGTTGTGCTTGAAGCTAAGCGGCATAGATTTGCTACATGGCACGCCGGTTATTGATATCAAGCCTTACCTGCCCTACTCTGATGCTTTACCTGAGGCGGCAGGCGGCTTCGCCGACAGCGCACCAGAAACAGCGATGACAGTAAGTTTTTCCGAGCAGGCCAGCGATTTTTGCCGCCAGCAAAACCAATACCCCGATTTACAAGTATTTATCGAGAAAGTATTAAAACAAGATCCCAGGCCCTCGTACAAAAAGCAACGCGATGGCGAGCAAAGCTATGGCATGAGCTTGTACCAATACAACATTAAGTGGACCGTAACCGGAGAGCATAACCATGTTACTGAAATTCATCAGCTTAAGCCTTAAGCTGACCGCTGCAGCAACCTGTGTTGCCCTATCGGCCAGCACCTTACCTGACTTACCTGAGCCGGTAAGTAATAATGCCGTAGCAAGTACCAGCATTAGAGGCAAAACCTATATTGTCAGCTTTATGGGTATGGGCCCTGGCAAACAGCACAGCGACATTCACAATAAGGTGTTTATGCATACCCTTGGCGAGTTTGGCTGGCAAAATCTGCCACCAGTACCCAGCCAACAGCGCGTAAATGGCCGCATTGCAGCCAGTGCTGTTGCACTAAATAATAATTTTTTTGTGTTTGGTGGTTTTAGTGTGAATGCTGATGGCAGTGAGCAAACCGCCACTGACAGTTACCGTCTTGACCCTATCACCCGCCGCTATACCCGACTGAACGATATTCCTGTACCGGTCGATGACGCCGTTTCCCTGACGTACCAAAACCGCTACATCTATCTGGTAAGCGGCTGGAGCGATCACGGTAATGTCAATTTAGTACAGCAATTTGATAACTTTACCCAGCGCTGGTCGCAGGCCACGCCATTTCCGGGCAAGCCGGTGTTTGGCCTGGCCGGCGCGATGGCAGGCAATACTATGCTATTGTGTGATGGTGTAGCACTGAATTATTACAGCGATAAAAAGCCCAGCTACCAGAGCGAACCTGCCTGCTATCTGGGCACCGTAGGTGATAACGCCAATAAAATAGACTGGCGCCTGATAGCACACCCCACCGGCACAGCGCGTTATCGCATGGCTGCTATTAACACCCAAATAGACGGCAAAGACATGTTGGTGTTTATCGGTGGCAGCACTAACCCGTACAACTATAACGGCATAGGCTATAACGGCCAGCCGTCTGAACCTGACAGCAAAGTATGGGTATTTTCTGTCGCTGAACAGCGTTGGCTAAAAGCCTTAGATACTACGCCGGTGATGGATTTACGCTCGTTGATTGAAATAGACGGCCAGATTTACTCGGTAGGTGGCATGCAAAGCGGCCAGCAAGTTAGCCCCCGGCTTATCCATCACCCGATAAAACTCCAATAGAATTGCCCCTGCCGCCTTGCTAGAATGGCGGCAATTTTTTAGCACGACATACGAGAATACGATGCGCAGCAGTCAGTACTTACTATCTACCGTAAAAGAAACCCCGGCCGATGCCGAAGTTATCAGTCATAAGCTTATGCTGCGCGCCGGCATGATCCGTCGCGTTGCCTCGGGCATGTACACCTACCTGCCTACCGGCGTGCGGGTGCTACGCAAAGTTGAGCAAATCGTGCGGGAAGAAATGAACAAAGCGGGCGCCATTGAAGTGCTGATGCCGATGGTACAACCTGCTGAGCTTTGGCAAGAATCTGGCCGTTGGGAAAAAATGGACGCCGAATTGCTGCGTTTTAAAGACCGCCACACGCGCGACTTCGTGCTGGGGCCAACCCACGAAGAAGTAATCACCGACTTAGTACGGCGTGAAATTACCAGCTACAAACAGCTGCCACTGAATTTATATCAAATTCAGACCAAGTTCCGTGACGAGCGCCGGCCACGTTTTGGCGTGATGCGCGCGCGCGAGTTCTTAATGAAAGATGCTTACTCGTTTCACCTAAGCCAGGACAGCTTGCAGCAAACCTATGACGCCATGTTTCAGGCTTACTGCAACATCTTTACCCGCCTGGGGCTGGATTATCGTCCGGTACTGGCCGACACCGGCGCCATCGGTGGCAGTATGTCACACGAGTTCCACGTGCTTGCCGCATCAGGCGAAGATGCTATCGCCTTCTCTGATAGCAGCGATTATGCCGCCAATATTGAAATGGCCGAAGCCATTGCGCCAGCCGGTGAACGGCCAGCGGCCAGCCAGGCACTGACTGAAGTAGCGACCCCTAATGCCAAAACCGTTGCTGAAGTTGCAGCCGTGTTAGGTCAGGACATCAAACAAGTCAGTAAAACCCTGATTGTGTATGGCGTAAAAGGTGACAACGACAAAACCCAGCCACTGGTGGCCTTAGTGCTGCGTGGCGATCATGAATTAAACGAAATCAAAGCCGAGAAACTACCTCAGGTGCAAAGCCCGCTGGTCTTTGCCAGCGAAGAAGAAATTTGCGCCGCTATTGGTGCCGGCCCTGGCTCTCTTGGCCCGGTAGGCATGCCACTGCCGGTAATTGTTGATCGTAGCGCTGCACACCTGGCTGATTTTAGCTGCGGTGCCAACAAAGATGGCTTCCATTTAACCGGCGTTAACTGGGATCGCGACAGCCAAAATTACAGCGTGGCTGATTTGCGTAATATCGTCGAAGGTGACCCAAGCCCATGCGGTAACGGTAAGCTGGTGATTAAACGCGGTATTGAAGTAGGCCACATCTTCCAGCTGGGCGATAAATACTCACAGGCATTAAAAGCCGGTGTGTTAAACGAAGAAGGCAAACACCAGATCATGACCATGGGCTGCTATGGTGTGGGTGTATCGCGCATTATCGCGGCGGCCATTGAGCAGAATCACGATGAGTTCGGTATTATCTGGCCCGACGCCATAGCCCCGTTTCAAATTGCGCTTATTCCAATGAATATGCACAAGTCAGTACGCATTGAAGAAGCTACGGTGCGTCTTTACAACGAGCTGACCGCTGCTGGCTTTGACGTGCTGTTTGATGATCGCAAAGAGCGGCCCGGCGTAATGTTTGCCGATATGGAGCTGATGGGTATTCCACACAGCATCGTTATTGGCGAGCGTAACCTGGATAACCAGCAGGTAGAGTACAAAAACCGCCGCACAGGCGAAAAAGAGATGCTGGATATTCCGTCTGTGGTAGCTGCCATGCAGCTGAAACTGGCAAAGTAATACCGGTTAGCATCTCACTGATGACAGTAAAAAAGGGCAGAAAAATCTGCCCTTTTTTATGTGTCACTTCGCGCTTAAAACAGCAGGTTTTTACCGAAGAAAATGGTCGATACGGTATTTACAAAAATTACTGCCAGGATCAGTGGAATAAAGGTACCGAGCGAGAAATTGACATACTTTTGCAGTAGTGAGCCGGCAAAGGTAGTGTTACCCTGGCTTATCTCAGCGTCGAAGTTATGTTTTTTCCAGCGATAAATCACAAATAAGCACAGTAACAATCCATTTAACGGCAGTATGGTTTCGTAGAAGATGTCATACACCAAATCGAAAAACGATTTTACAATCGGCTGGCCTTCGGCATTTAAGCCATAACTGGTTAAACTGCTAAATAGCTCTACCCGGCCAAACGACAAAGCGCATACCACTGCCAGCGTTATCATCACTGCACCCAGGGTGTAGAGCGCCTTACGCCGTGACACGCCTTTACCGTCCATTAAACTGGCTACTGGCACCTCAATAATAGACACCAGTGAGGTTAATGCCGCAAAAAACACTAACAGAAAAAAGAAGCTGGCAATAAAAGAGGCGCCGAAATAGCCAATATCGGCCTGCAATGCCAGGAAGATTTTTGGCAAGAACATAAAAATCATGCCAATGCTGGACTCAGACAGCTCACTTAACTGAATATCCGGGTTAAACGAAAACACTGCCGGTAATATCAGCAAGCCAGAGCAGGCAGCTACCAGTAATGACAACCCCGCCACCATTTTACCGGCATGCACTATGTCATTGTTTTTCTGAATATAAGAGCCATAAGTAATTAAAATGCCCATCGCCAGCGACAGTGAGAAAAACGCCTGAGCCAAAGCACCGTTCAATACCTTACCGGTTAACTTATCAAACTCGGGCACCAGGAAAAACTTCACGCCCAGCATGGCGTTATCCAGGGTAAACACATAAATCACCAACGCAATCAGCATAATAAACAGCATTGGCATTAGCACCCGTGCCGCTTTTTCAATGCCCTGCTTTACCCCGCCCTGTAAAATAGCGAAGGTTAAGCCAATAACGATGGCCATATAAATAAACAGCTCGTTACTGTTAATAAAGCTGCCAAAGCTGTCCGGCGCGGCTAGGTCAGTCAACTGCCCCATTACCGATTTGGCCAGATAACCAAAAATCCATACCGTAATCACCAGATAAAACACCCCTATCATAAAAGGCGTCAGCACTGATAGCCAACCTACCGTGCGCCAGGCGCGGTTTTGACCGATTTCAGTGTAAGCCCCCAGCGGGTTTTGCCGGGTATGACGGCCCAGGCTCATTTCAGCCAACATGACCGGCAGGCAGATAAAAAACACAAAAAAAGCATACATGATTAAAAAGGCGGCACCGCCATTTTTACTGGCCATCACCGGAAAGGCGACCAGATTACCGATACCTACGGCTGAACCGGCGGCGGCCAGTACAAAGCCCAGGCTGGAGCTAAATTGTTCACGTTTCATTACTACGCGGACTCCCTGAATCTTTTCTTATTAGAATAATTGAGCTGTGCTCATTTTTTTGTAAGCGCCCTGCATGCTAACAGGCTGTTACGCTAAATCCTAGTGCTGTACTGCTCCGATGCGTTTAACAGCGTTGGAAGCACGCTTAGGATCTGCTATCGTGCGCCGCATAACGAAGGCTCGTGAAGGATTAACTTATGTTTTATATGATTTACTCTGAAGATGTGGCAAACAGTTTAGAAAAGCGCCTGGCGACCCGCCCGGCACATTTGACACGTTTAGAGCAGCTGAAGAGTGAAGGCCGTTTGCTGCTGGCCGGCCCGCTGCCGGCGATTGACAGCCAGGACCCTGGCGCGGCAGGATTTACCGGCTCTTTAGTTGTGGCGGAGTTTGCCAGTTTAGCTGAGGCACAGGCCTGGGCTGATGCCGACCCTTATCTGGCTGCCGGTGTATATGCACGTTCAACGGTAAAACCGTTTAAAAAAGTGCTGCCATAGCACTACTGACACAAGGACAGTCACATGACTTATATTTTACTCACCGGTGGCGCCGGTTATATTGGCAGCCATACGGCACTGGAGCTATTAAACGCCGGCTTTTCAGTGATTAGCTTTGATAACTTTAGCAATAGCTCGGATGAAGCCCTTAACCGGGTACAACAGTTAACCAGCAAACAAATTATAAGCATTCAAGGCGATATTCGTGATGAAGCGGCACTGCGTCAGTTATTCAGCAAATACCACATCAGCGCTGTAGTGCATTTTGCCGGGCTAAAAGCGGTTGGTGAGTCAACACAAATACCACTGCATTACTATGACAATAATGTCGCGGGTACGGTAACGCTATGTCGGGTAATGCGCGACTATGCTGTTAAAAAGCTGGTGTTTAGCTCATCGGCTACCGTCTACGGCGACGCCAAACAGGTGCCAATCCCCGAGACAGCACCACGTTCTGCCACTAACCCGTACGGCCAAAGCAAGCTGATGATAGAGCATATCCTTGAAGATTTGGTGCAGGCTGAACCAGACTGGGGCATCATCTTGCTACGCTACTTTAACCCGGTTGGCGCCCATCACAGCGGCCTTATTGGTGAAGACCCAAGTGGTATCCCGAATAACCTGATGCCATTTATCTCGCAGGTGGCGGTGGGAAAACGCGCAAGCCTCAGTGTATTTGGTGACGACTATCCCACCCACGATGGTACTGGCGTGCGTGACTATATTCATGTGGTTGATTTAGCCCGTGGCCATGTTAAAGCTTTGCAGTATTTGCAACAGCATAGCGGCATTGAGGCAATTAATTTAGGCACCGGCACCGGTTACAGTGTATTGGATATGGTCAATACCTTTAGCCGGGTTAATGGCGTGGCAGTGCCTTATACCATAGCACCGCGCCGTCCCGGTGATATTGCCAGCTGTTATGCCGAGCCGTCCAAAGCCAAAAGGTTGCTGGGCTGGCAGGCTGAAAAGACACTGGAAGATATGGTGCGCGATAGCTGGCGCTGGCAGCAGGCCAACCCTAATGGTTACAACCGCTAGCTAATTAGCCCAAGCTCTAATGCCAAAAGCACAGCCCGGGTGCGGTCACGCACCCCAAGCTTGGCTAAAATAGCCGAGCACTGGTTTTTTACCGTGCCTTCGGCTTTATACAGCGCATTGGCAATCTCCTTATTGCTGTAACCGGCCGCCATCAACTGCAAAATTTGCAGCTCTTTGTCGGTTAACGGCTCCAGCTGCGCTGGCATAGTAAAGTCGCTGCTGCCAGCGCGCACACTGCCCAATAAACGTTCGGTAATATTGGGCGCAAACCAGCTACCTCCGCCAGCAAGCGTGCTTATTGCCTCAACTAAGGTTTCAAGCGACACATCTTTGAGTAAAAAGCCGCGCGCGCCCAGTGAAATGCTTTTTAGCACCAGCTCATGCTCATCAAAAGTAGTCAGGATAAGCACCGGCGTGCTGATCCCCGCCTGCTGTAAGGCGGCTAAAGTTTGCACGCCATTCATTACCGGCATCGATAAATCCAGCAAAATCACCTCAGGCTGCTGCTGGTGGCAAGCATCTACCACAGTGCTGCCATCGGCACATTCCGCCACCACCGCTACTTTGCCAGACAGCCCCAGTAAACTTTTAATACCATCGCGAATCAGCTTCTGGTCATCTACCAGCAATACCTTATGCATTATCACTCTCCTGATACG
Source organism: Rheinheimera fenheensis (assembly GCF_039871805.1). Classification (NCBI taxonomy): domain Bacteria; kingdom Pseudomonadati; phylum Pseudomonadota; class Gammaproteobacteria; order Chromatiales; family Chromatiaceae; genus Rheinheimera; species Rheinheimera fenheensis. Next base: position 58,513 of record NZ_JBDPJM010000003.1, on the reverse strand, counting down.
GCAGGCTGAGGCTTAGCTCAAGCCGTTGCTGTACTGTATTCACGGTTAAACTGCCGCCGCATTCTGCTGCACGCTCCTGCATACCGGTTATGCCATTGCCAGGCCGCCATTGCGGCTTTACTTTGCCATTATCACTTAACGTCAGCTGTAAATTCCCGTCACTGATGCAGGCGGTAATTTGCATCTCACTGGCGCCGCTATGTTTTAAGCTATTGCTAATCGCTTCCTGCACAATACAAAGCACATGCTGGGCCTGCTGTAAATCATGCAACATAATATCAGCCGGGATCTGCAGCCTCACCTTAAGCTGTTCAGGTATCAGTGCCGCTAAAGGCTGCACTGCATCCAACAAGCTGACATCCGCATACTGGCGCATAGTGCTTACCGCTTCACGCACATCGGCCAGCAATAATTTGGCCAGCTGATGGCATTTATCCACATGGGTTTTAGCCTCACCACTGCTTAAATGGCCGGCCACCTGCAATTGTATGGTTAACGCGGTTAAATGATGCCCCACTAAATCATGCAAATTACGCGCAATACGAGTACGTTCACTCTGGCGAGAGGCTGCTTGCAATAATTGTTGGGTGGCTAACAATTGCTGATGTTTTTGTTCCAACTCGTCTCTGGCCGCTTCAGCATCGCGGCTAGTGCTTTGCACTAATACTGCAAATAGATGAAAACTGCCGTACAGTAGTGCTGTGATCCAAACAGAATTGCCGGTTTGCCATGCCACCAACCAATGCCAGCATGCCACCACCAGTACCACCAGCAACATAGCCAACGCGGTGCGCATCACAAAAGGCAGCATCGCAGCCCAAATCACCGTTAAAATGGCTAAAAACTCAAAATTCCGCTCAGGCAACAGCCATAACAATATAAACGAAACAGCCAGTTGCAATGTCAGCAGCGCAGGGCCAAAACGTCCTGTCAGAGCAAACACGCTATGCTCACGCGTAAGCGCTAAAAATAAACCACCGTACAGCAGAAACAGCAGGTGTATCCACCACTGATCCACATCGGGTTGAACGCGCTGCAGGATAAAGATACTGATGCCGTATACCAGTAACCAGGTCAGTACACCGGCCAGGGTGGCAAAATCAAATTTTCTCTTCATGCACGCATTATGCGCAGCTTTACACCAACTGCAATAGGCCAAAAGTCATAGTGTAAAATCCTGACTTCTGGCACCTGTGCGCCAACCTCCATAAGCGTAAGCTGCGGCTATCAACCCAGGAGGTTCAACATGTTAATGCTCCATACCGCTTTACTGTATTTACACATCGTTTTAGGCGCCATTGCCCTTGTTGTTTACTGGCTGCCTATTATTGCCCGTAAAGGCGGCGCTTTGCATATTCAAGCTGGTAAGCTGTTTTATTATCTGATGCTGACAGTAGCTGGCTCTGGCATAGTGTTGTGCACTATAGGGCTTATTGACCCCATCGGCATTTACACGGCAGGGCAACAACTTAGCACCGAGCAGATTAATCGCATGCTGATCTGGCGCGTGCCATTCTCACAGTTTTTACTGCTACTTAGCTTGCTTACCTGGGTCAGCGTACGCCACGCCATTGGCGTATTAAAAGCTAAAGCTGACCGCAGCCTGTTGCGCCGCTGGTACTATCAGGGACCGGTATTTTTAATGTTCCCGTTAGCCGGGTTCGTTGCCTACAAGGGCATCAGTATCGGCATGCCACTACTGATCATTTTCGCTGTGGTCAGCTTGGTTACCGCCACCACAATTAGCCTGTATATATACAAAAAAGCGGTTAGCCCCCGCGCCTGGATTATCGAACATTTTGGCTCCATGGTGGGCAGTGGCATTGCCGTATATACAGCGTTTTTCGCCGCCGGTGGCCGGCGTATGCTGGCTGAGATATTGCCGGGTAACTGGCAATTGGTCAGCTGGCTGGCGGCACCTGTCATTGGTACTACTGTCTTATTAATGCTTACTGGCTTTTATAAGCGTAAATATCGGGTCAGTTCAGCGGCAAAATAGCAGGACGGCCTAATTCTGTGCGCTATAGTTAACTCTGGGTTTACTTTAGCGCGACTGCATTATGAAACCGCTGCTCCGATCTGTGCTTTACTTAATTATTCTCTTGCCAACGCTGGCACTAGCGCAAATACGTACTGTGGTATATGCGCTACCTAATGCACACCAAAACCCAGTCGAAAACTACTATGTGCAACTGCTCACTCAGGCATTAGGCTATTCGTCCGAACAGTTTCAGCTACAGCCTGCCGCAGAATTTATCAGCCAAAGCCGTGCACTGCGTGAATTAAGCCAAGACAGCGGCGTTATTGATGTAAGCTGGAGCATGACCAGCATAGAGCGCGAGCAGTTTTTAACGCCCATCCGCATTCCACTAAACCGGGGTTTACTGGGCTGGCGGCTATTACTCACCCAAACTGCCCAACCGTTGCAGTTAGACGCTAAAAATAACAGATTGTTACTGGTTCAAGGACACGACTGGCCGGATACGCAAATTCTAAAAGCAAACGAATTTCGGGTGCATGCCGCAGATGATTTCTATGCCATGTTTACCATGGTAGAAAAAGGCCGCGCCGATGCTATGCCCAGAGCCGTTATAGAGATTGAGCAAGAATTGGCTACCGTGGCAAAGCAGTTACACATAACACCGAATATCATGCTGTATTACCCCACTGCACAATATTTCTTTGTCAGCCCTGATGACCAACAGCTGGCACAGGCAATCGAATATGGCTTAAGGCAAATGCTTGCCGATGGCAGTTTTGAGCAGCTGTTCCAGGCACAGTATGGTCAAACTTTGCAGCGCCTGCTGGCCTCGCCACGGCAAGTGCTGATATTAAAAAACCCCTTACTGCCCGCCGCGACGCCACTTTCTGACAGCCTGTTATGGCAAGCGTTACCTGAGCATTTTACCCAGATAACACCCTAATTTATCACGCCAGGTCATACCCCCATGCTTTACAGCAGCGGCATTTTTACATAATGTCAGCCCAATCAATTAGGTTGGAGTAGGCAGCAAATGTTAAGTGTAAAAAATAAGGTTATCTGGATCACCGGCGCTTCAGGCGGCATTGGTGAAGCCTTAGCGCGCGAGCTGGCTGCCGACGGCGCTCGGCTGGTATTAAGTGCCAGACGGCACACTGAGCTTGAGCGGGTGCGCGCCAGCTTAGCCAATAGTCACCAGCATCTGCTGTTACCGCTGGATATTACCGACAATGCCGCTATCGCAGCGGCAATTGGCGCCATCAGGCAGCAAATAGGTGGTCTGGACTGGCTGATTAATAATGCCGGTATCAGCCAACGCGCACTGATACAGGACACCAGCCTGGAAACAGAGCGGCGTTTATTCGATGTCGATTACTTTGCCCAGGTAAATCTGACCAAGCACGCTCTGCCACTGCTGCTGTCAGACGGTGGCGGCAAAGTGGTGTTTGTCTCGTCAGTCGCCGGCTTAGTCGGCACCCAATACCGAGGGGCTTATTCCGCTGCCAAGGCGGCACTGCATTTATGGGCCAATAGCTTACGTGCTGAACTCTTTGAGCAGGGCTTAACGGTGGCGACGATATTCCCCGGCTTTGTTAAAACCGATGTATCACTTAACGCCTTAACCGGTGATGGCACTGCGCTTGGTAGCATGGATGACGCCCAAGCCAATGCCATGAGCGCAGATACCTTTGCCGAAAAAGCGGTAAAAGCGTTGCTGGAAGGTAAGAGCTATATTGTTGTTGGCGGATTAAAAGAACGTTTAGGCGCACTGGTATCGCGCTTATCGCCAGAGCTTTTGTACAAAATGGTACGTAAAAGCAAGGTACGTTAGCTATTCATGTACCACATTTAGCTGCGGTAGGTTTTGTGCCAGATACTGAGCCACCGCTTGGTATTCCTCAATAGCAAATTGCCACTCATCGCCGTTATTCCAGGCTAGCTGAATAAACGCAATCCCGCGGTCAGGGTCTTTACCCAGCACCAGTTTAGTAACATTAGCCGGTAAGGTTTCGCCTGCAATAGATAACTGACCATTATTTACCGCTAACGCCGCCAGCAGGCTATCGTTTTGCTCCGTTGGTTTTGCTGTTTGTGTCACATAGGAGATAAACAGCGATAAGCCAGATACCAGCAAAATTAGTAAGTAACTGCGGTCATAACTCAGGCTTGCAACAACACACATCACACACCATAGCAGTAAAAACAGCAAAGAAATTGCTTTTTTGGCTTTTGATAAACGTCGCCAGCCATTGCGAAAAGTTAACCTGCTATTGCTATTAGGGCGAAATATATTACTTTTTTTCATAACTCTATCTTGTCATAAATTAACACTACCCAACCCTGCCTTCGTAGCGTGTTCGACAGCTATAAGAATGACACTCCCGCTTAATGTTTTTTATAAAAACTATCCTTAACAATCTTATGTTCACCCTGTGAGTCGTCCCACTTTACAGTCAAAGTTCTTTCACAATTACCTTGAACATCAAGCAAAGCCTCTACAAACCCGATATTTTCGTTACTTATTTTCCAACTCAACATGCTTCCTTGTCGCTCAGGAGTACCAATAGCGTTGTACAAATTCTCTCGACGATAATTAAACTTTTGAAATTCTTTGAATAGCTGTGACACTTCTCGTGGTATCGAAGAGACATACTTCGCTTTATCACTGTACTTACCATTTCTGTAATATTGAAATAATTGCCCTGTCCCTTCACTGAACTGGCAACTATTAGCTGGCTGGCCGCTTCCAGCTTTGGTTGAAGATGGTATCTGGTTACTTTGAATTACAGAGACTAATTCTTCACCTTTCTTAGTAACCAAATCAATACTCGCAATACAACCATCATATTTACTTATTGAATAAAGTGCATCGTCATCGCTAACTTTAAAAGACCTTAAACTGAACATATCTGAAACTTCAGGCGATGATGGAAAAGCCGACTTCACCTGCCAATCACCTGCATCTATAGGTAAGTTGCGTGCTTTGGTAAGAAACGTTTTTAACTTTGGCGATAATTCCGCGGGAATTTCATCAATCTCAATCTTTTCATTTCGATTTTTGGAATAGTGAAAATGGCTAACCAAATAAGCATTAGTCGCACATTTAGCACCATCCGATAACGGGGATAACTGTACTACCCACCAAGCCCCGCTTATTAACAAAACAACAAAAATAGCGATTAAATACTTATATTGAGATTTCAATTGGGAAACATTCCTTGCTAATAGAACAAAACAGCTATCACTGGCTAAAGGAAGCAGAGTTGTAAACAAAATGGCATCACATTATGCACAAGGTATTGCAAAAAGTAACGCGTTCAGTGGGATGTATTGGCACTTCTTTTTAGTGTGGGAGACAACAAAGGCGCTATATGCGCCTTTGTTTATGCTGATTAACCCCTGCCTTCGCGGCTGGACTTTTTGCCGGTAGGCTGGCGCTGCGGCCGGCCTTTGGGTGTGGCCGGGGTTTTGCGACTTGTTGGCTTCTTGCCTTCTGGCCTAACCGGCTTATCTTCCAGTGGCTTACGCTCTTTTGGTGTACGTGCCGGTGTTTTAGCAGCGATATCGTGCTTACGTACTGCGCGTTTCATGCTGGCCATACGGCGGCGGCGCTCGTCGCGGTCTTCTGGTTTGACTAAGGTTGCCACTTCCGGCGCTAAGCTGACTAACTTACGCAGGTAATTCACCTCATCCAGCGGATATTCCGCATAACCACCGGCCGGTAAATGTTTGGGTAGCAGTAAGTCACCGTAGCGCACACGGATAAGGCGGCTGACCACAGCGCCCTGCGACTCCCACATACGGCGTACTTCGCGGTTGCGGCCTTCGGTTAGCACCACATGGAACCAACGGTTAATGCCCTCACCCGGCAGCGCTTTGATTTTTTTGAAGTTGGCTTTGCCGTCTTCCAATTCAACACCGGTGCGCAGGCGCTGGATCATCGCATCGTTGATCTCGCCAAATACCCGCACGGCGTATTCGCGCTCGACTTCAAACTTGGGGTGCATTAAACGGTTAGCCAGCTCACCGTCAGTGGTAAACAGCAGCAAGCCTGAGGTGTTAATATCCAGCCGGCCAATGGCTATCCAGCGTGCGCCTTTAATGTTGGGCAGGCGGGAGAATACCGTCGGCCGACCTTCCGGATCGGTGCGCGAGCATATTTCGCCTTCCGGCTTGTGGTAGGCCAGTACGCGGCAAATTTGCTGCTCTTCACTGGCAATTTGTACCGGGTGGCCATCTACCCGCACTTGCTGGGTCGGGCTTACACGATCGCCCAATGTCGCCGGTTTGCCGTCTACCGTAACGCGGCCACCGCTAATCCAGTCTTCCATTTCGCGGCGCGAGCCTAAACCTGCGCGGGCTAATACTTTTTGCAGTTTTTCACTGCCAGCTTTATCACTCATTAGTGCAATTCTCCTGTCGTCACGACGGTGTCGGCCAGATCCAGGCTAATAGCCTGAAATTCCGGCAAGGGGGGTAACTGGTTTAAATGTTTTAAACCAAAATAATCTAAAAATTCTTTGGTGGTCGCGTATAGGCCGGGCCGGCCCGGTACTTCTTTATGCCCCACGACTTTAACCCAGCCGCGGTCAAGCAAAGTGCGCATAATCTGGCTGCTCACCGACACACCACGGATATCTTCTATTTCGCCGCGGGTTATCGGCTGACGGTAGGCAATCAGTGCCAGGGTTTCCAGCACCGCACGCGAATAGCGCGGCGAGCGTTCAGGCCATAGCCGAGCTAAATAATCGCTCAGCTCCGGCCGGGTAATAAAGCGATAACCCGAGGCTGTTTCCGTTAAAGTAATGCCGCGCCCGGCGTAATCTTGCATCAGCCGCGCTAAGGTGTCGCTTAAACGTTTTTTGCTGACGTTTAAGCCATCCAGCACTGTGCTTTGCAAATCCTCAGTGCTCAGCGGCTTATCAGCAGCAAAAATGGCCGCTTCTACCAGCTGCATTAACTGCACGTCATTTATTTTGCCCGCCATTATGCCTCAGCGTCCTTTAATTTGACATGAATTTGGCCGTAGGCCTCAACCTGAATAATCTCTACCAGCTTTTCTTTGGTCAGCTCGAGCATGGCTAAAAAGGTCACTACCACGCCCTCACGGCCTTCAGTGACATCAAAACAGGCGGAAAATGCCAGATACCCCTGATGTGCGCTTAATAAGTCCAAAATACGGCTCATGCGCTCGCGGGTAGATAAATGCTCGCGTTTGATATGATGATGCTGAAAGTCTTTCGCCCGTTTAACAATATCTTTTAACGCCAGCGTTAACTCACTGAGTTCGACATCCGGCAGAATCAGCAGCGGGGCAAAGTTTTCTGCCAGTGTAGCCTTGGCGGTAAAATGATCGCGTTCATCACGTGGCAGGCTATCCAGCTCTGTCGCGGCCTGCTTAAACACTTCATAGTCCTGCAGGCGACGGATAAGCTCGGCCCGCGGGTCGGCCTCTTCCTCTTCGCTGTGGCCGTGCCTTGGTAACAGTAAGCGCGATTTAATCTCGGCCAGCATAGCAGCCATCACCAGATATTCAGCCGCCAGCTCAAAATTCAGCCCCTGCATTAAGTCGATATATTCCATATATTGCAGGGTTATTTCGTTTACCGGCAAATCAACAATATCAAACTTATGCTTGCGAATGAGATACAGCAAAAAATCCAACGGCCCCTCAAAGGCATCCAGCAGTATTTCCAGTGCATCGGGCGGAATATATAAATCTTCCGGCCGCTCCAGCACCGCTTCGCCGCGCACAAAGGCAAGTGGCAGCGGTTGCTGTACTGTTAAGCTGTCGGGCACGCCATCAAGCGCGGTATCGTTCAAGCTCGGTGGCCTTATTAGCGAAATGGCGCCGTATCGCCACGGCCTTCACGAACAATCACCGGCTCATCTTCAGATAGGTCGACCACCGTAGTCGGCGCCTCACCAATCACGCCACCGTGCATAATTAAATCGACCTGCTTTTCCAGGCGGGCGCGCATTTCTTCCGGATCGCTTTCAGCAAACTCTTCGCCCGGTAAAATCAAACTGGTGGTTAATAGTGGCTCACCAAGCTCGGCCAGCAGCGCCAGCGCTATTTTATGCTCTGGGATACGCAGACCAATCGTTTTTTTCTTGTCGTTTAACAGCCGTTTCGGCAGCTCTTTAGTGCCTCGCAAAATAAAAGTATAAGCGCCCGGCGTATTGTTTTTAATTAAACGAAAGGCGGTATTTTCTACCTTGGCATAGGCCGAAAGCTCAGATAAATCACGGCACATCAACGTAAAATGGTGCTCACCACTGACCTGGCGGATTTGCAATATCCGCTCCATGGCGCCTTTGTCACCTACATGGCAGCCCAGCGCATAGCCACTGTCGGTGGGCAGTATTACCACGCCACCTTGCTGAATAATTTGCACTGCTTGCTTTAATAAGCGCTGCTGTGGAGTTTCCGGGTGAATATGAAAAAATTGGCTCATTGTTATGCTTCTTTTAGTTGTAATGGCAACGGCTGACGTTACACGCTAGTGTGTAGCGGCCAGTTAGCCCAAACCGGGGTGACATCGTCGGTTAAATATAGGTTTTTTCCGATATCATTCCAAGTTGTCGCCTGATGAAAGTCCGACCCGACCGACGCGGTTAAGCCATGTAGTTGACACAGCGCCCACAGCTCGCGTTTTTGCACTGGTGTTTGCTGCGGCGAGATAATCTCTATCGCATCGCCACCGGCTGCAGCGAATTGCTCAGCTAAGCGTTTTACCCATTTGGTCGTCAGTTTGTATTTAAGTGGGTGCGCCAGCACGGCGACACCACCGGCATCGTGGATCCATGCAATGGCTTCGCTCATCTCAACCCAGTTATTCGGCACATAACCAATTTTGCCGCGACCTAAATACTTTTTAAATACGCCATCCATAGTGCTGGCTTTGCCGATACTGACTAAATGCCGGGCAAAATGGGTGCGGGTCAGTGCAGCGCCATTGGCAAGCTGAAGCACGGCCGGCAACACATCAGGGATCTGGTTTTTCTCTAACCGCCGCGCCATCTCTTCTGCCCGCGCCACGCGTGCCTGACGTTGGGTATCCAGCCTGGCTAAGAATTGTGGGCAATCAGGCTTAATATTTAAACCCACAATATGAATTTCCAGCTGCTGCCAGCTGGTCGATATCTCCACGCCGTTAATCAGCTTAAGCGGTAATTGCTGATCACTAATAGCTTGTCTTGCGTCAGCTAAGCCGGCTACGGTGTCATGGTCAGTAATCGCCAGCACATCCACGCCTTTCTCCACTGCCCGCGTTACTAAATCGGCCGGCGATAATACACCGTCTGAGCAATAGGTATGGCTGTGTAAATCAATCTTCATTCGCACCTCAAATTAAGGCCGCTATTGTCGCACAGCAGTGGGTTATCACAAAATAAACTGAACCTGAAACGCTGTTACAGCGTAAAGCCAATATCAAAAAAACCAAGTAGGTACACTTATGTTTAGCTGGTTAAAATCCGACCCGGTTAAAAAACTGCGCAAAGCTTATGATCAGAAGTTGGAGCAAGCGATGCATGCCCAGCGTAATGGCGATATGCGCTTGTATGCTGATTTAACTGCAGAGAGCGAAGAAATTTGGCGCAAAATTCAGCAATTAGAAAAAACCAGCAGCTAAAAATGCTGTTATTACCGCGGCCATCCGGCCGCTTATACGTTTTTAATTCTGTGTTATAACAAATAACCACTTGACGCACAGTACTGTTTTGCGGTTTTATGTAGCGCAGATAACACGAGGTAACTAAAGCTAATGCAATTTATCACAACCCTGAACCTGACTAACTGGTGGTGGCACATTCCCAACGGGCGTGTGTAGGCGTTGTATTCGCTTTATTTACCAAGGCCCGTTTCCACAAGAAGCGGGCTTTTTTTATGTGCCTGCAAAATTGTGCGAACCGGCAATACAAAGAAAATGATGGAATAACAAGGGAATAGCATGATTTTTAGTCATATCACCGAGACGCCGGGCGAGGTAGCCAGCATTGCCATGCCGCTGCCTTACCACAGCGATGCACTGGCCTGTTATCAGGCACTGACAGCGCAGAGCCCCTACTCGTTATTGCTGGAATCAGCCGAAATCGACAGCAAAGATAACTTAAAAAGCCTGCTGCTGATTGATGCCGCGCTGCGTATTGAATGTAATGATCAGAGCGTGGCAATTCAGGCAGTAAGCAGCAATGGTGCCCAGTTACTATCCTGTATGGCAGAAAAGCTGAGTGTTGAGGCTGAGGTAACGTTAAGCCAACAAAAACTTAGCGTGCGCTATCAGCGGCCTGCGCTATTACTGGAAGAAAATGCCAGGTTACAGGCTGCCAACCCTTTTAGTGTGCTGCGTACTTTACAACAAAGCCTGAGCTGTCAGAGCGATGAACCTTTTGCGGTGTTTTTGGGCGGTGTTATCGGCTATGACATGGTGGCCTGTGTCGAGCAGTTGCCAGAGGTACCCAGTGCTGAAAACCAGTGTCCGGATTACGTATTCTATTTAGCCGAAACCCTACTGGTGGTAGACCATCAGCGCCAGCAAAGCCGTATTGTCGGCAATGTATTTTGCGGCGAGCAGGCGCCGGCGAACTGTTTTGCCATCGGCAAACGTTTGGAACAATTAAAACAGTTACTGCAAACACCGGCAGCCACCGCCGAAGCCGTTACGCCGATTGACGCTCAGGTACAGGTTGATATCAGCGATGCCGACTTTGTCACCCAGATTGAAAAGCTTAAACAACATATTGTCGCTGGTGACGTGTTTCAGGTGGTGCCGTCGCGTTGCTTTACGCTGCCCTGCCCTAATCCTTTGGCCGCATATCAGCGCCTAAAGCAGCAAAATCCCAGCCCCTATATGTTCTATTTAAAAGACGCTTCTTTTAGCTTGTTTGGCGCCTCGCCAGAGTCGGCGCTGAAGTTTGATGCAAAAAGCCGCCAGGTAGAAATTTACCCTATTGCCGGCACCCGGCGGCGTGGCTTTAAAAGTGATGGCAGCATAGACCGCGATTTAGACAGCCGCATTGAGCTGGAATTGAGGCAGGATGAAAAAGAAAAGGCCGAGCATTTAATGTTGGTCGATTTAGCACGTAACGATGTGGCGCGTATCAGCGTGCCGGGCAGCCGTTATGTCAAAGAGCTGCTAAAAGTAGACCGTTACTCTTACGTGATGCACTTAGTGTCACGTGTCGTTGGTACCCTTAAACCCGAGCTGGACGCACTGCATGCCTACCAGGCTTGTATGAATATGGGCACCTTGGTAGGCGCGCCCAAAGTCAAAGCCGCCGAGCTTATCCGCGGTGTTGAGGGTAAGCGCCGCGGCAGTTATGGCGGTGCCGTTGGCTACCTGGCAGGTAATGGTGATTTTGACAGCTGTATTGTCATCCGCTCAGCCTATGTCGCTAACAACACTGCTTATATCCAGGCGGGTGCCGGTGTGGTGTTTGACTCCAACGCCCAGGCAGAAGCCGATGAAACCCGCAGTAAAGCCCAGGCGGTTATCAGCGCTATTGTATCAGCGCACAGTTCGTCCAAGGCTAAGGAGTAACAGATGGCAGTCATTTACTTGCTCGATAATATTGACTCGTTTACCTACAACCTGGTGGATGAATTTGCCCAGCTGGGTTATCAGCTGAAACTGTATCGCAACACCGTGCCGGCAGACTATATCTACCAGCAAATGTGCAGCGAAACCTCGCCTGTATTACTGGTGTTGTCACCTGGCCCTGGCAGCCCGTCTGAAGCCGGTTGTATGCCAACGCTACTTAAACTGTGTGAAGCAAAGTTTCCGGTTTTAGGCATTTGCCTGGGGCATCAGGCCATTGTTGAACATTTTGGCGGTGTGGTCGGCCGCGCCGGTGAAACCGTACATGGCAAGACCGCAGCAATAAGCTTGCAACCGCATGCGTTGTTTAACGGTTTACCTAACCCCTTTTTGGTAGCACGCTATCACTCGCTTATGGCAACCGAAATGCCCAATGCCCTAACGCTGTTGGCCAGTGACCGGCATATTCCGATGGCAGTGATAAACGAAGAGAAACGCATGCTGGGCTTTCAGTTTCACCCCGAGTCCATTTTGACCACTTTGGGTAAGCCGTTGCTAAAAAACAGTATTGATTATTTATTGCGAGACTGACGATGACAGAACCGATTTTAGCCACAGTACAACATAGCCTAACCGGCCAACCGCTGAGTTTTAGCCAAGCCGAGCAGTTTTTTAGCGCGGTAGTACAAGGCGCGGTAGAGCCGGTACACCTGACTGCGCTGTTGGTGGCGCTTAAAATGCGTGGTGAAACCGCCGATGAAATTGCCGGCGCCGCCAGTGCGCTGCGCGCCGCGGCCAAAGCATTTCCCCAACCCGGCATCAACAGCATTGACTGCTGCGGCACCGGAGGCGATGGCAGTAATACCATTAACATTTCCTCCACCGCCGCCATAGTTGGCGCGGCCATGGGGCTTAAGGTAGTAAAACACGGCAACCGCAGTGTGTCATCACGTTCTGGCTCGGCCGATTTACTCGAGCAGCTGGGCATTAATATTCAGATGTCGCCAGAACAGGCGTCGGCAGCCCTGGAAAAAACCGGCTGCAGTTTTTTATTTGCGCCGCTGTATCATGCCGGCATTAAACATGCGATGCCGGTACGTAACGCACTTAAAAGCCGTACCTTGTTTAACCTGTTAGGCCCGCTGGTTAACCCGGCAGCTCCGGATTATCAGTTGCTGGGCGTTTACGATCCTAAGTTATGCCGTGTGATGGCGCAGGCATTAAAGCAACTGGGCGTAAAGCGCGCCTGGGTAGTACACGGCAGCGGCTGTGATGAAGTGGCATTACATGGCAATACCTATGTTTGTGAGTTAAAAGACGGCGAGCTAAACGAATTTAGCCTGACACCGGATGATTTTGGTGTAGCGCAAATGCCATTAAGCGCGCTCTCTGGCGGTGAGCCTGCTGAAAACGCCGCTGCGACCCTGGCTATTTTACAGGGTGAAGGGCAACAGGCGCACAAGGCTGCAGTGGCCATAAACGTGGCAGCCATGCTAAAAATTGCCGGTTTAGGCGATGACTTAAAGCTAAACACCCGCGCCGTGCTGGAGCTTCTAAGCAGTGCCAAAGCCTTTGATACGCTAACGCGCTTTAAACATTGCAGCCAGCAGGAGGTGACGCATGGCTGAGCCGATGCCGAATGTACTGGCGAAAATCGTCGCGCATAAGCGCGAAGAGGTTGCTCTATTAAAGCAACAACAGCCGCTAGCTGGTTTTATCAATGCAGTGAAACCTACTGAGCGCGATTTTCTCGCGGCGCTAAAACAACCCGGGCCGCGCTTTATTTTAGAATGTAAAAAGGCCTCGCCTTCCAAAGGTCTTATCCGCGCCGAGTTTAATTTGCATGAGCTGGCTCAGGTATACGGCCAATATGCTGATTGTATTTCAGTACTGACCGATGAAAAGTTCTTTCAGGGTAAGTACGAGTATCTGCGCACCATGCGCGGCTTGGTCGACAAGCCTTTGCTGCATAAAGATTTTATTATCGACAGCTATCAAATTTACTTAGGCCGCCACTGCGGTGCCGATGCGGTACTGCTGATGCTGTCGGTACTGGACGATAATGAATACGGCGAGCTCGCCGCTACCGCGGCAAAGCTTAATATGACGGTACTTACAGAGGTGAGTAACGAGGAGGAAACACTGCGCGCCGTTGCCCTTAATGCTGAGCTTATCGGCATTAATAATCGCAATCTGCGCGATCTCAGCACCAATTTAGACACCAGCTTTGCGCTGGCTAAACTGATCCCGCAAAGCAGAACTGTGGTATCAGAGTCAGGCATTTATACCAACCAACAGGTGCGGCATTTGGCCAGGGTCGCCGATGCCTTTTTGGTGGGCAGCTCGCTGATGGCCGAAGCTAACTTAGCCAACGCTACGCGCAAACTGGTGCTGGGCGAGCATAAAATCTGTGGTTTAACACGGCCGCAAGATGCTGCTGCAGCCTATGCCGGCGGCGCGTATTACGGAGGGCTGATTTTCTATCCACCTTCGCCTCGTTTCGTTACGCCTGAGCAGGCGCAACAGGTTCAGCAAAGCGCTCCGCTTAATTATGTGGGTGTATTTGTTAATGCAGAGCCGGCTGACGTTGCCAGCTTGGCGCATGGCTTAAACCTTAGTGCCGTGCAACTACATGGTGACGAGGATGATGGTTATATCAGTGCACTAAAACCCCTGCTACCAGCAGACTGCCAGATCTGGAAAGCGTATCGGGTAAAAGACGAGCTGCCTGCATTTACAACTCTGGCCGATCGTATCTTGCTCGATGCTTATCATCCAACACAACATGGCGGCAGCGGCCTTAGCTTTAACTGGCAGCTGCTGGCAGAACATAGCGCCAGTAAACCTATTATGCTGGCAGGCGGTTTAAACAGTGATAACTGCCTGGCAGCGGCAAGATTGCCTGTTCGCGGGCTCGATTTTAATTCAGGGCTGGAAAGCGCGCCAGGCATTAAAGATGCGGCGAAGATCCGGTCAGCTTTCACACAATTGCGGGAGTTTCACCATGAGTGAGCTAAAACTTAATCCTTATTTTGGCCAGTATGGCGGCATGTTTGTGCCACAGCTGCTGGTACCAGCGCTTAAACAGCTGGAGCAAGCCTATGTTGACGCACTGGAAGATCCGGCCTTTCATGCCGAGTTTCAACAGCTGTTAACCGAGTATGCCGGCCGGCCAACGCCGTTAACGCTGTGCCGCAATATTTCGCCTAATCCATTAGTAAAAATCTACCTGAAACGTGAAGACTTACTGCACGGCGGCGCGCATAAAACCAACCAGGTATTAGGCCAGGCACTGTTAACCAGGCGTATGGGTAAAAAAGAAGTCATCGCCGAGACCGGTGCCGGCCAGCATGGCGTGGCAACGGCGCTGGCCTGTGCTTTGCTGGGCTTAAAGTGCCGCATTTATATGGGCGCCAAAGATATTGAGCGCCAGCAACCGAATGTGTTTCGCATGAAGCTAATGGGCGCTACCGTTATTCCGGTTACCAGCGGCAGCGGCACCTTAAAAGATGCGGTAAACGAGGCGATGCGTGACTGGTCTGCCACCTACGACACGACGCACTACATGCTTGGCACCGCGGCTGGCCCGCACCCGTTCCCGACCATAGTGCGGGATTTTCAAAAGATGATTGGCGAAGAGGCCAAGCAACAAATCCTAAAAGCCGAGGGTAAATTACCCGATGCGGTTATCGCCTGTGTTGGCGGCGGCTCCAATGCCATTGGTATGTTTGCCGATTTTATTGCTGAAGAGGGCGTTAAACTGATTGGCGTTGAGCCCGGCGGTAAAGGCATTGATACTCACCAGCACGGTGCAGCCTTATCAACCGGCAGCTATGGCATTTTGCACGGTGCTTACACCGCTATTATGCAAACCACTGACGGTCAGATTGAAGAGTCGTATTCCATTTCTGCCGGTTTGGACTACCCGGCTGTTGGCCCGCAACATACCCATTTGCAGCAAAGCGGCCGCGCCGAGTATGTCGCGATTAACGATGATGAAGCCTTAGCGGCGTTTCAGCAACTGGCAAAAAGCGAAGGCATTATACCGGCGCTGGAGAGCTCACATGCGCTGGCGTATGCGCTCAAACTGGCCGGGCAAGCCACCGAACCTACAGTGTTACTGGTGAATTTATCCGGCCGTGGCGATAAAGATTTAGCCCATGTGCACAGCGTATTAGCAGGAGGCCAGTTATGAAACGCTACCAGCAAATGTTTGACCGCTTAAGCCGCGAAGGCCGTGGTGCCTTTGTGCCTTTTGTCACTATCGGCGACCCCAACCCTGAGCTGTCGTTCGACATCATTAAAACACTGATTGACGCCGGCGCCGATGCGCTGGAGTTAGGTATTGCTTTCTCAGACCCTATCGCCGATGGCCCAACCATACAAGGTGCCAATATCCGCGCGCTGGCCGCCGGTACTAAGCCAGCCATCAGTTTTGATATTATTGCGAAAATTCGCCAGTACCACGCCACTATTCCTATTGGTTTGCTGCTGTATTCTAATTTAGTGATGGCACGTGGTATCGATAATTTTTATGCCCAGGCCGCAGCGGCCGGTGTTGACTCGGTGCTGATTGCCGATGTGCCGCTGCACGAGAGCAAACTGTTCCGCCAAAGCGCCATTAAACACGATGTCGCGCCAATTTACATTGTGCCGCCAAATGTTGATGATGACGACCTGCGCGAAATCGCCTCTTATGGCCGCGGTTACACTTATCTGTTAAGCCGCGCTGGTGTTACCGGTACAGAAACCGCTGCGGCTATGCCCACCAGCGAGCTGATAAGCCGTATCCGCAGCTACAACCCTGCGCCACCACTGCTGGGTTTTGGTATTTCAACGCCGTCACATGTCAAAGATGCCATACAAAGTGGCGCTGCCGGGGCGATTTCCGGCTCGGCCATTGTGAAACTGATTGAGCAGCATCAGCAGCAGCCTGCTGAATTACTGGCGCATTTAACACAGTTCGTCATTGGTATGAAGGCGGCAACTTAAGCTGCCAAGCTAAAACGTCGTATAAGTAGCCTGCTAGTGTGGCAGGCTATCTGTCAGCTGATATTTGTGTTTTAACGCCGTTATTTCGGCCTGATGGCTGAGTAAGAACTGGTTAAACTGCTGTAATACCTGTGGGTGGCGGATCGTGGATAAATGAAACGCTACCTGCGTCATCGGCAGGTTCTGCGCCACCACTAAGGCTCCCTCCTGTTGTTGCTGGCGCAAAATATGCTGTGCTACGTTATATTCCATATCAGCGCCATCAAGCTGACCACGCAGTACTAAATTCACTGCCGATGCCGCGTTAGGCACTTCATATAATTTAAACCGGTACTGACCATGTAACGCTAACCAGGCAGTAGGCGTAAAACCATGGATCACTGCCAGGGTGCGAAACCGCTCCAGTGTGATCTCTTTATCGGCCGGCAACACCAGCGTAGTGCCCAGATTGTAAATAAGCGGTTCACTAAAAATACGGCTGGCCTGCGAGCCCTGATATTTCGCCCAGTTCGGATTGTCCGGGTAAATAAAATCAACCAGATTATCCAGTTCATGGTACAAACGCTTAACCGGCAACGGCTGAAAGCTTAGCTGGTAGCCATAACGTTGGGCAAACAACTGCAGCACCTCATTGGCAAAGCCGGTGCTGTCTGCCGAAGTAAAATCATAGTGCGGGTAAAAATTCAGATCTTCAGTGCCGACCACAAACTGGGTTTGTGTCAGAGCAGGCGGTGCTAACAGCCCGAATAGCGTAAGCAGTGTGGCCAGACATGCTCTCATTAATATCGCCTAAAAATAATACTGCCTGTTTGCAGTGTAGTGAGCAAATACGCCAGCGCCAACTGCCACTTTGGGAACAAATGAAAAAAGCTGTCGATTTTCTACTGTGACAACCGGATAATAACGGCTTTTCTTGCAGCGGAACTCTTTTTATGCAAATTAGTAACAACAGTGTAGTGCAGTTTCATTACACCCTTAGCGATGCCAGCACGGGCAATCAGATTGAATCATCTCACGGCAGCCACCCGCTACTGTATCTGCATGGTCATCAGCAAATGTTGCCGGCACTGGAGCAGGCACTAGAGGGTAAAGGCGCTGGCGATAAACTGGATATTACGCTAACACCAGAGCAAGCCTATGGTGAGCGGGATGAGAGCGCTATTCAGAGTATCCAGGTAAAACACCTGCTGGGCGCAAAAAAATGGCAACCGGGCATGACAGCTGTGGTGCAAACCGAGCACGGTCAGCGCCAGGTGACTATTGTCAAAGTGGGCATGTTTAAAGCGGAAGTAGATACCAACCATCCGCTGGCCGGTAAAACCCTGCAGTTTGCCATCGAAGTATTAGCGGTACGTGCAGCGACGGAAGAAGAAATCGCTCATGGCCATGCCCATGGCGAAGGTGGCCATCACCATCACTAAGTTTCATTGCCACTACGCTTCTTCACAACGAGCTAAAGCAATACCGGCAGTTTAGTCTGCCGGTAACACCCTAATCAGCTGGCCGTCCTGGCTGTCGGTTAGCAGGTATAACGCGCCATCCGGCCCGGTACGCACATCGCGAATACGCTGGTTTAGTTCGCTAAACAGGGTTTGCTCCTGCACAACTTTTTGGTTTTCCAGCACCAGCCGGCGCACACTTTTGCCCGCCAGCGCAGCAACAAAAATATTGCCCTGCCAGGCGCTGAACAAACTGCCGCGATACAACGTCATGCCAGCTGGCGCAATAGAAGGGCTCCAACCCCACACTGGTGGCTGCATGCCGTTGTAACGGGTAAAAGGCGAAATACGCGCGCCGGTGTAGTCTATGCCTTCAGTGGCAACCGGCCAGCCATAATTGGCGCCAGCATAAATAATATTCAGCTCATCACCGCCACGCGGGCCATGTTCATGACTGTAGAGTGTCTGCGTTACCGCATCGTAAAAAATGCCCTGCACATTACGATGCCCCAGGCTATAAAGCTCTGGTGCATAACCTTGTTTAGCGACAAAAGGGTTATCGGTTGGCACAGTGCCGTCGGCGTTTACGCGTACCAGTTTGCCCAGATGATTAGCCGGGTTTTGTGCCTGTTCCCGGTAGTCAAAGCCATCGCCCAGGGTGAGCACCAGGCTGTTATCGGCCAACCAGACTATACGCCCGCCGAAGTGCGCTGCGCCGGCTTTTAACGGCTTTGCCTGAAAAATGCGCTGGATATTCTTTACCCCAGTATCGGTAAGCTCGGCACTGGCCAAACAGGTATTGTTTGCCTGCAAGGTACCGCAGGCATAACTTAAAATAATGCGCTGACTGGTGGCAAAATCCGGCGTTAGAGTCACTTCCTGCAGGCCGGCTTGGGATGCTTTGAGCAGTTCAGGCAAATCTGGCTGCATACTAAAGCGCTCTTCACCCTGCGCTGACAGCCGTTTTAACACACCGCCCCGTTCTGTCAGCAGCATATCGCCATCGGGCAAAAACGCCAGCGACCACGGATACTGCAGTTTGTCGGCCAGCACCTGCAGTTGATACGGCTGCGCTATTACCGCTGGTAAAAGGCCCAAACAGAATAACAACACACTAAATCTACGCATTAGCTTGCCTCCGTTTTAGCAGCCACAGATAACAGCTCATACCCGCAGCGCTACACAACAACATCACAACGGTGCCTGATAACGTGCGGTTAGCCGCAATTAACGTGGGCATAGGTGCCAGGCTATTAATCAGCTGCAGCATAAAATACAGCACTAAAGCGCTAAGAAGGGCTGCCAGCCAGGGCCGGGCAAGAAACGGTACCAGCTTTAGCAGCAACGCCACACTCAGCAAATTGACCAGCGCAATAGGCGCATAGGTCAGCGTAAAATGACGTAAATCAAACCCTAGCGTAAACAGGATATCGCCAATAGCTAAACCTGCTATGAGGCTTGCTATCGCCACCAGATTGAAACCACTTTGGGCCAGGCTGGTTAGCAGTGTGGTCAGTATCACTGCCGCCAGCAAATACCCCAGTGGGTACCAGCGCCGAGATGTCATGCCGGTGCTCCTTGTTAATACAATTTTATTATCCGAACTTTAGGCTATCGCCTGACGAAGCGGGCAACAAGATAAATTTTATCATCAGCTTACTTCTACGTAGCAGAAGCTGCTAAGATCGGAGCAGGCTTTTAAATCTAGTAAACTGTTAAGGCCTTTTTGGCGTAAGCACAGTTTCGTTAATCAAAGAGCAGCCTTTCCGTTATGCGCTATATCAATACCCGGGATTACGACCATAAACAGGCCGACAAAATCGGTATTCTGATCACTAACCTTGGCACGCCAGATGCGCCAACACCCAAGGCACTTAAACGCTATTTAAAGCAGTTTTTGTCTGACCCCAGAGTGGTAGAAGTGCCGCGTCTGCTGTGGTGGCTCATTCTTAATGGCATCATTTTGCAGTTTCGGCCACGCCGCTCTGCCAAAGCTTATACCACCGTGTTTACCGAGCAAGGCTCGCCACTATTATTCCATACCCAGGCACAGCGTGATGCGATAGCCGCTAAGCTTGAGCAAGACGGTGTAACCGATGTGGTAGTAAACTTTGCCATGCGCTATGGCAACCCTAGCTTTGATAGCGTAGTTGATAAGATGTTGGCGCAGGGCGTGCGCAAGCTTTTAGTATTGCCGCTGTATCCACAATATTCAGCGTCAACCTCGGCGTCCAGTTTTGATGAACTCGCCCGTAACTTTATGCGTCGCCGCTGGTTACCCGATTTACGCTTTGTTTCGCACTACCCGGATTACCCGCCATTTATTGCCGCAGCAGCGGATAAAATTCGGCAGCACTGGCAACAGCACGGCCGCGCCGACAAGCTGATATTATCTTATCACGGCATACCTAAGCGTTATTTGCTCAATGGCGACCCTTACCACTGCGAATGCTATAAAACATCACGCTTGATTGCCGAGCAGCTGGGGCTTGGTAAAGAGGAGTATCTGACCACCTTTCAATCGCGCTTTGGCCGCGAAGAATGGTTAAAACCTTACACCGATGAAACCTTAAAAGCGCTGCCCACACAGGGGATAAAAAGCGTACAGGTATTTTGCCCCGGTTTTTCAGCTGATTGCCTGGAAACGATTGAGGAAATTGGTGAGGAAAACAAAGAGTACTTCTTGCATGCCGGTGGAGCACGTTATGAATACATCAGCGCACTTAATGCTGAGCCTGCACACATCAGCGCCCTTTGTCAGCTAATTAAAGACAACCTGCAGGGTTGGCATGTCAGCGCAGACAAGCATCGTGCCACACGGGCAAATAGCCTTAACACTGAAAAATATGGAGACTAAACAGCACCTATGAGTGCCCGCAATGGTGAAAAACCGCGGCAAGAGCCGACGCTGAATGCGCCACCGCTATTAAACCGCATGAAGTTTGACAACGTGCGCGAGGCACCTTATGTGCCACCGCCACAACCCCCATTACGCTTAACGCCTTGGCTGCTGTTATTGGCAGTGGCCTTGCTGGCCGTTGCAGTTTATCAGGAAAGCCGTAACCATTTTTATCAGTCACAGCTATGGCACTGGCTAGCCGGTAAGCTGCATTATGAAGTGGCTGAAGGTAAAGCCAGTCAAATTCAATATCCGGCGAAAGGCCCGTTTGACCAGCGATTTGGTTACAATCAACTGACGCAGTGGCAGCAAACCTTAGCCGATACCGGTTTTCACATTAGCTCACAAAGCCAGTTTTCCGACAGCCTGATGCGCTACGCCCAGTACGGTTTTTATCCACCCTATACAGAAAAACAGCATGCTGGGCTGGTCATTCAGGGCTGTGCCGGCGATCTGCTGTACCAGCATCAAGCACCTGCGATGCAATTTAGCCGGTTAACTGATGTTGCGCCCTTAATCATTCAAAGCCTGCTGTTTGTTGAAGACAGAAGTTTGCTGACACCCGAGCACCCGCATGCTAACCCAGTACTGAATTTACCGCGCCTGGGCGCAGCCGTATGGTCGCAGTTGCAGCGTGCGGTTGGTATTCCTGCCGCAGCGGCTGGCGGCAGTACCCTGGCAACACAGCTGGAAAAATACCGCCATAGCCCACAGGGCTTAACGTCAAATATGACAGAAAAGTTCCGCCAGCTGGTGTCAGCCAGCGTGCGCGCCTATCAGCAGGGTGTAGACACCTGGGAAGCCCGCCAGCGCATTGTGCTGGACTATATGAACACCGTGCCGCTGGCGGCTACTGCAAGTTACGGCGAAGTACATGGCATGGGCGAAGGTTTATACGCCTGGTTTGGTGCGCCCCCACAGCAGGTAAATAGGTTATTAAAACAAGGTGCACCTTATACCGATGAGCAAGGTTTGGCACTCAAACAGGTAGTAGCACTGATAGTGGCGCAGCGTCGGCCCTCATACTATCTGATACAGGGCCGTAACGATTTAGACAACCTGAGTAATCGCTACATCAGTCTGATGCAGCAACAGGGTGTAGTACCACCTCAGCTCGCTGCCAAGGCATTAACACAAAAACTCAGCTTTAATGGCAAAGCCGCGCTGCCAGCTCAACCAGGCCAGGATTTTAAAGCGACTACCATGGTGCGTAACCGTCTTGGTCAGTTATTAAGCCAGAATATGTATCAGCTGGACCGGCTGGACTTGATCAGCGGCACAACCATAAATACGGCGCTGCAGCGTGGTATTAGCCAGCACTTACATAAACTCCGCCAGTACGACAGCGCCGAGCAAGCCGGTTTGTTTGCTGAACGGTTATTAGCGCCGGGGCAACAAACACAGGTACGTTACAGTTTTACGCTGTATCAAAGCACGCAGAACGGCAATAAAGTGCGGGTACAAACCGATAATACGGATCAGCCGTTTGATATGAACGATGCCAGTAAGCTGGAGCTTGGCTCTACCGCCAAGCTACGGGTATTGGTGAGCTATCTGCAAATCGTGGCTGAGCTTCACAGATTGTATGCTGAAGAAACACCGCAAGCGCTGCAGTTTGTTGAGCTGGCACCGCAGGACAACCTGACACAATGGGCGGTGAGTTACATTAGCGAGCAGCCAGGGGTGAAGCTGGACACCATGCTACAAGCAGCTTTAGCGCGGCGCTACAGCGCCGACCCCAAAGAGAGCTTTTTCACCGGCGGCGGTCTGCATACCTTCAACAACTTTCGTAAAGAAGAAGACAAATTAAACCCCACTATTGCCGAAGCATTACAACAGTCTATCAACCTGCCTTTTGTGCGTTTGTTGCAGGACATGGTGAACTACAGCATTTATCACGGTGAAAACAGCAGTTATCAACTGCTAAAAGATGATGATAATCCGCGGCGTGAACAATACCTGCGCCGCTTTGCTGACCGTGAAGGCACCACCTTCTTACGTCGTTTTTGGCAAAAGTATAAAGATTTAGACAGTGAACAGCGATTGCAGCTTTATCTGAGTAGCAGCCGGCAAACGCCCGAGCGTCTGGCAGCAGCCTATTTGTATATTGCGCCTAACGCGACACCCGCACAGTTCGCCAGCGTGCTGCAACAACAGTTTAATGGTGCCGTCACTGAAAGCGAGTGGCAAAAGCTGTTCGATAAATATCAGGGTACAGCGTTTAACCTGCCAGACAGAGCGTATTTGTCACGCAGCCACCCGCTGGAGCTTTGGCTGTTAGCCTATCTGCAGCAGGCTACTGACACTTCATTGCAGCAGGCGATCGATGACAGCCGCGCTACCCGACAAGAAGTGTATCAATGGCTGTTTAAAACCCGTTTTCGCAGTGCGCGCGATAACCGTATCCGCACGATGTTAGAAATTGAAGCCTTCTGGGACTTACATCAGCGCTGGCAGAGACTTGGGTATCCGTTTGATTATCTGGTACCGTCACTGGCTACCGCGCTGGGTAGCTCTGGTGACAGGCCTGCTGCACTGGCAGAACTGATAGGCATCATACTGAATGACGGTAAAAAGCAGCCGACTATCCGCATTGATAAACTGACTTTTGCTGCCGATACACCTTATGAAACACATTTTGCGCGGCCGCTACCGCCGGCGCAACAAGTGCTGGAGCCAGAGGTGGCCGCTGCGGTGCGCACGGCACTGCTGCAAGTTGCCACAGACGGCACCGCCAGACGCCTGCAGCCGGCCTATGCCACAGCACAGATTGCTATTGGTGGTAAAACCGGCACTGGCGACAACCGCCTGGTGCAACTTAATGCCCGCGGCCAGCAGATTAGCTCTAAAGCGCTAAACCGTACCGCTACTTTCGCTTTCTATCTGGGCTACCAGCACTTTGGTGTCCTCACCGCCTATGTGCCCGATGCTGATGCAGAGCGTTTTAGCTTCACCTCGGCTTTACCGCTGCAGGTGATGAATAGTATGGCGCCACTGCTGATCCCTTACTTACAAGGTGAGCAGCAATGTCGTTAACACTACCCTACCACCACCCGATTACGCCCCTGATGTTTAGCCTGGTATAACGCCATATCGGCGCGGTGTAACCAGGCTTCCCAGTCTTCGCCACTTTGCAGCATAGCAATACCTACAGAGGTGGTAATGTGGCTGTTATCAGGTAGAAACATTTTTTCTGCTACGCCCTGACGCAGCTTTTCCGCTAACTTTTCCAGAGCGGCAGCATTAATGTCGGCGACGATTACCACAAACTCTTCACCTCCGAAACGAAACACCGGATCATGCTGGCGTAGCATGGACTGCAGCACCGGCACCAGCTCTATTAATATTTTATCGCCGGTTTTGTGGCCAAACTTGTCGTTAATTTGTTTGAAATGGTCCAGATCAAGCAAAATTAAGCCATACTGCCGGTTCCGCCTGGCATGCTCGTCTATCGCCAATACCAACTGTTCATTTAATGTCCGCCGGTTCGACGCGCCGGTTAAGCTGTCAGTCGTTGCCAGTCGTTTTAATTCCCGCCGCTGTATTTGCGCCCGGTAAGCAAAAATAAACGAAAACAAACTGGTAATGGAGGTGGTAACAAAAAATGCCATCATCTGGAACCTGCTGGCAAATACCAGGCCGGGATTGGTGTTACCAATAATAAACAGCGTTGACAGCATCAGCAGCAACAGAGTAAAGGCCCTAAGCGGTGACACCAGAAAAAAGATAAACACCAAAAACGGATACACCCAAAACAGGCCATCTACACCGAGATTGACGCACACCAATAAGGCGCCAATACAAAATACGATAGCCATAAATAAACCGGGTTTGACCGTATCGCCGGTGCGCCAGGCATGCCGGCTGGCGAGCACGGCACAAAGCACCATCACTAAGTCTGCAATACCCACTATGTAATTGCCGGTATATAGCCGGTATATTGCATAAGGCGTGACACACAGCACGATCATAGCGCCAACCAGCATCAACATGGCCAGATAAAAATCGTCTTTTAGTCTCTGTAGCACCTGCCGTGTCCCCTGCTGTTAACTCACGTTGTGCATGCTGTTGTTTGCATCCTAGCTTATTAATTGAACTAATTGCAAAAGCCGGCACCCTTTCAGCGCCTTAGCGCCTGTGCCAAGTCATTAAAATGCGCAAAACACCAATCTGCCTGGCTGGCAAACTGCTGGTTAGTCTGGTTCAGATACAGGCATGACGCCACACCGGCATTCGCCGCAGTTTGTAAATCGAAAATATAATCACCGACATAAATCATTTGCTGCAGCGGTACCTGCAGACTGGCGGAAAAACGCAGTAAGCCTTCGGGATCAGGTTTGGCAGCACAGTCTTCACGCGTCAGCACCTGGTTAATCGGAATGCCCAGCCGCTTTATGGTTAAAAACGTCGCCTCACGCATATTGCGGGTCAGCAGAGCAAGCTTCAAACCTGATTCTGCAAGCTGCTGTAAACAGCGCTCGGCCCCTGGCATCCAACGAGCATCGAGCGCGCCCTGTAGCTCATGCCGGCGGATAATCTCAGTAGCTCGGTTGTGCTCTGCTATATCCTGCGTCAAGGCTAGTTGCTCTAACAGCGGTGTGCCGCGCGGCCAGCCAATGTCATCGCAAATAGCGGCGAAATCCAGTGCCGAGTCGACCAGAGTGCCATCTAAATCAAATACCACGGCGTTTATATGGGTTAACTGCAACTTTGTTACTCCTCTCCAACTGGCTGAATTTACCATTTATTAGTCAAAATGCTTAAAGCTTTACCAACCAATACACCTAACACACTGTTTTTCAGAGAAATAAAGCTGGCACAACAGCTGCTTTATTCCTGGCAACTAACGTAAAAAGGAATAGTGATAGTGAGCATACTGCGTGTGTTGTTTAATATACTCTGGTTCGTGTTGGGTGGTTTTGTCATGGGCTTGCTGTGGTGGCTGGCCGGCTTGCTGTGTTTTATCAGCATTATTGGCATTCCGTTCGGCCGCAGCTGTTTTGTTATTGGTGAGATGGCATTCTGGCCTTTTGGTCAGGATGCAGTAAACCGCCGTCATATCAACCGCTATGACGATATTGGTACAGGCACACTGGGCACCTTAGGTAATATTATCTGGTTTGTGTTGTTCGGTATCTGGCTGGCGCTGGGGCATCTGGCACACGCACTACTGTGTTTTATCAGTATTATCGGTATTCCGTTTGGTATAGCGCACCTTAAACTGGCGCTGTTATCCATTGCCCCTATTGGCAAAACGGTGGTAGCACGTCATGCTATTTAACGGCACTCACACAACAGAGCAAACAAGCTTATGTCAAAGCAACACTATCAGCGGATCTGGCAAACTGTACTGCAGATCCCTGCAGGTAAGGTAGCCAGTTATGGTCAAATTGCCGATTTAGCGGGATTACCTGGCCGGGCACGTTTGGTGGGTAAAGCCTTAGGTTATGCCCCAGAGCAGTTAGCCGTGCCCTGGTTTAGGGTACTGCGTAGTGATCGTAGCCTGGCCTTTGCGCCGGGCTCTGACACCGCCAATTTGCAGCGCCAGCTGTTGCTTGCAGAAGGTGTGTTGCTGAAAAACAATCGGGTACAACAGCAAGATCTCTGGCAGCCTGACTTAGCGGAGCTACTGTTTAAGCTTAGCTATTAATGCGGTTAAACCCCATTTAACCGCCGCTTTGCACGTAGCAGGGCTTCTTGCTCGTACTCTTCCATATACTCGGCTAAGTCGCCTTTCCACTGCTCATCAGCCTCAGCGGTTTCTTTAACCAGCCCAACTTCCAACTGATCCCGTCTCACCAGTAACTGATGCGCGCGGCTGTGCATTTCCAACTCAACCTCAGCCTGGATCTGGCTGATAGAGCGCAGCAACAGTAACTTCTTGAAAAAAAACCAGGCGGCAAGATTGAGCGCAGCTAAGATGAGAAAGTATAACCATGTCATTCTGTTACCACCTGAGTACTGTTGTTTTCATTACGCTGCTGTAATGCCCACATCATCAGAATAATGGGTACTAACGCGACATTAATAATTGGAATGCCGTATTGATAAAACGGTTGAAGTAACTCCGTATCGGTCACGTAACGGTCAAAAAACCTCAGGCTTTGAATACTGGCCAGCAAGAAAAAACATGAGCCGACTAACTGCGCCACACTACCAACATTTTGTTTGAGTAAGCGATGAAACTTATACAGCAAGTAAATTGCAATACCATCAACACAGACAAAAGCCATATACCAAATAAACTTGTAAAATAAGCCCGTCTGGCTGGCAATGTTATACAGCATGGGTGTGCTCGCCGTCATGGCACCATTAGCCAAAGCCAATACCATCAGCGTAATCACTAAGGATGACACTTTACGCTCTAACATTACTGACAACAAAAACATCAAAAAATAGGCAACAAAAACCCATTTCCCCAACTCAAACAGCACTGCTTCTATTGTATTCCAAGCCATAACTTACTCTTTAGGTGACCTAAGATTACACTTTTGGTGGCTCTATCCCTTCGCCATTGCCCAGAGTTTTTGGTGGCTCGATCCCTTCTCCATTACCAGTCGTCTTTGGCGGCTCAATCCCCTCGCCATTCCCTCGGGTCGAAACTACACTATCACGCTGCAATAAGGCTCTGGCACGCTCACTAATTTGTACCGAATCGCCGGCGGCCGGGCTTTGCGTCGCCTCTGCGCGGGGCGCATCCTGCCGGGCACTTACTGTACTGGCTTTCTCCTGTGCGTAAAACTGTGCTTGTGCAGCGCTATTACCACCGATATTGCTTACTGACATTTCTCACCTCTTAAACTGGTTTACCGTCTTAGCCATACTAGGATGGCTATTCCGACATTGCCAGCGCAGCGGGAAAAATTACGCTGACAAAAAAATGATATTTACCGCTAGCAGCTCACAGCACAGTTTTCTCCAGGCTGTTATTGCGTTAAAAGCCTGCTATTAGCTAGACTAGCGCCCTGTTCGATTTGATAGCCAAGATTACAGGAGCGCAAGCATGGGCGCACAGTGGAAAGCCAAACACAAAATGGATGCAGCCAACGCTAAAGGCCGTATTTTTACCAAATTAGCAAAAGAAATAGCCGTTGCAGCCCGTAATGGTGCTGATCCGGATATGAACGCGAAACTGCGCTCTGCCATTGAAGCGGCGAAAAAAGCCTCTATGCCCAAAGATACGTTGGAGCGCGCCATTAAAAAAGGTGCTGGCTTACTGGATGGCCCGGCTAACTATGAAACCGTGGTTTACGAAGGCTTTGCACCACACCAGGTGCCGGTGATTGTTGAATGTTTGACCGACAATAAAAACCGCAGCGCCATGAGTATTCGTCAGTTGTTCCGTAAAGGCCAGTTAGCTACCTCTGGTGCGGTCTCCTGGGACTTTAAACATCTGGGGCAAATTGAAGCCGAGCCAGAAAGCGCCGATGCCGATATGGAACTGGCGGCTATTGAGGCGGGTGCACAAGACTTTGAACAAGGCGAAGACAATGAAGTGGTGTTTTTAACCGAGGCCACCGATTTAGATGCCGTAGCCAAAGCGTTGCCAGAATTTGGCTATAAAGTGTTAACTGCCAAGCTGGTTTATCGTGCAAATAACCCGGTTACACTGGAGGATGCGCAGCGCGCTGAAGTCGAAGCCTTCTTGGATGCGATAGACGCTGATGACGACGTTCAAAACGTGTATGTAGGTTTAGCATAACAATGGTTTTATAGCCCGAATCGCTACCGCTAAAGCCACCGCCAGGTGGCTTTATTGATCTAGCCAAAGAGTAACTGCCAGAAGCTCACCTTACGCAGTTTATGGTAGTGTTTACGCAGCGTATCTACCTGGCGCAAGTGCTGCTGCGCCTGCTGCAGATCCCCCTCGCTGGCAGCATGCTGCGCTTTTTCAAGCTCGGCTAATACCTCTGTTAAACCTTGCTGAAACTGATCGGCCTTATCAGCCGGGAAGGATGCTTGTTGCGCCTGCTGGGTCAGCCTAATCAGCTCGTTAAGGTGCGTGACAAGCGTAGCACTGTCGGTACTTTCTATCGCCTGCTTAAACTCAAACCCCATGTTCTTCATGGTTTTCTCAACATCTACCGCGGCATGTAGCGGCAACAACCAACAGCAAACTAATAGCAGCAACCCACGCATAGATACCCCCAAAAAATCGGGCGCTACTTTACCGCAAAATGCCGGCAAAACCAAAATCTGGTTAAAAAAACGGCCGGGCAGCGAAAGCCGCCCAGCCACAGGCCTGCCGGTTTTTGCTAACTGGTCAGACAGCAACGGCAGTTAATTTTATTGCAACAGCCCAGCCAGTAAACCAATCAGGCCGCCAAACACGCCGCCCCACACCACCAGCCAGCCCAAGTGTTGGCGGATCATTTGCTGGATAATGTCTTTTACCAGCGCCGGCGTCAGCTCATCCAGTCGCTGCTGCACTATGCTATCCACCTGTTGGCGCAAGCTTGCCAACTGCTCTGGCTTGTCCAGCTGCGCCAGCAGCAGCTGATTAAACTCATCAGACTGCGACACCTCCACCAGCGCCGTTTTTAGCCGGGCTATAAAAGGCTCTTTTAACGGCATCAGCGCCGCGCTGCCGCCAAACATCGATAACATGCCGCCCAAAGACGACTGCTCCACCACTTTAAGTAGCGAGTCAAAGGTTGGCGACAGGTTGGATTTTTCAATTACCGGAGTAAAATCAAACGCCTGGCTATGACTTTGCTGTTTGCCGGCAATAAAACGGTCAATATTGTCACTGCTGAAAAATTGCGTCATTACCAGTTGATAAATGCCGCTTTTAAACTGCTCGAATCGCGCCGGGATGACACCAGAACCATATAACAGCGGTACTTTTTCAAATAACATGTGCACGGCTAAGGCATTGGTCAGTGCACCTGAGAGCGCAAATAGACCAACACTCAACAACACCGGCTGCTGCCAATACCAACCGATGACACTTAACACTGCGGCTAACGCATTCGTCAGAACATTTTTATTATGCATTACTACCTCTGCCTAGCTTAAGGATTAACGGCGCGATTTTAATCAGCCACCCCGCGCCCGGCAAGGGTGAGCTTTAGCTTGAAAGCAATTGTCGCTATGCTAGGCGCCAACATAGCAAGAGGAAACATGATGAAGGTAATAGTCGCTTCAGCCAACCCAGCGAAAATTCGTGCGGTCAGTGCCGCTTTTGAGCAGATCTTTGCCGGTCAGGCGATTGAGTATGATGGGTTGGCCTGCGAGTCAGGCGTGGCAGCGCAGCCAATGGACAGCGACGAAACCTTACGTGGCGCACTAAACCGGCTACAAGCAGTTGCAGCTGCTGTACCCGGTGCAGATTACTATGTGGCGCTCGAAGCAGGCTTAGATGGCGATAGCAGCTTTGCCTGGGTGGCCATTACCCATCAGGGCAAGCTTAGCAAAAGCCGCAGTGCCAGTGTGCCGCTGCCGCCCGCTGCACTTATGGCATTGCAACAGGGCGAAGAGCTGGGCGATGTGATGGACCGAATGTTTGCTCAGCAAAACGTGAAACAACAAGGTGGCGCTATTGCGATGCTAACCAACCATTTACTGACACGCGCCGGCGTGTATCAGCAGGCTATTATTCTGGCGATGATCCCGTTTATGCAGCCAGAGCTCTTTGAACTGCACACTTAACAGCTTAGTTGTAGCCCAGTACCGCACAGTGCGCGACATCACGCCGCTCTGCCACAACAGCGGTTTGGCTGCGGCGCTCATCTGCCCATACCAGGCTCAGGGCCTGACGTTCCTGCGCGGTTAAATCCACCGTTTTTTGCTGCGGGTAAAAATAATGCTGTTGCTGATGGCTTTGTTTTACGGCACTCATAACAGTCTCCTGTATCACCTTTATTTGAGAGTACCCGCTAACTTTATAAGCCACAGCCTGAGCCTAAGCTGAACAATAGAATGGTTATTACAAGTAAGCTTTGTTGAAAGACTCCTTCGATTGCTGCAGATAATTGCGGGCTTTTTGTGCATGGTTTTCCCAGATCTGCTTATCTGCCGGCTCCGTGAAAGGATTCTGGTTGCTATTTACTGAGCGCTCAAACTTGTCGTAGTACGTTAGCATGGCAGAAGCAATTTGATTAAATTGGTCTTTGTAGCTTTGGGTTTGCTCCAGCTGCTCGGAGGTTTTCAGCACAAAACGCACCAGCTCAGTGTTATTGCCCTCATCCAGATAGCTGTTGGCTTTAAGGCGGATATTGCCAGCCACTTCCGCTTTTAGCGCCTCGCGCAC
The DNA here is from genome assembly GCF_039871805.1 of Rheinheimera fenheensis. NCBI lineage: Bacteria > Pseudomonadati > Pseudomonadota > Gammaproteobacteria > Chromatiales > Chromatiaceae > Rheinheimera > Rheinheimera fenheensis. Next base: position 27,408 of record NZ_JBDPJM010000003.1, on the reverse strand, counting down.
CTGCTCATCTTTACTCAGGGCACGGCTGATGGTTTCCTGCGAACGTGCCAGGCTGGCATGCTGTAAGGTGTCGCGTAGCTGTTTATCCAACGCACGACGAAACACATCAATGCTCTTTTGGATCTGCAACAAGTCATTATCCAGCGCAGCAACCTGAGACAACTCTTTTTCCAGCTCGGCTAAAAAGCGCTCAGCGTCCTGATAAATTTTCAAGCCGTTTTGCTCGGCAAACTTCCGATCGCTGCGGCTAAGGCCGGCATCACTGTAGTTAGACTTGTCAAAACTGGACGCCAGAAACGATTTAAAGGGTTCGGCAAAGGCAGAATAGGTGCCGGCGCTGACCACATTCAGCGTCGCAGTCACCAAATCACCAAACGGCTTAAGCATAGAATTTAGCCGTGCCTGCTGCAGTGGCGTGGTAACCCGTTTGGTGTCATTAATGATGCTGCGAAAGCTGGCATAAGCCATCGGGTTAGACATTTTATTGCGCTCTGAGCCGGCAAGCGCCAGCGCGATACCCGAGTGCAGCGCATTGGCGTACTCGAGGTACTGGCGCTGTATATCCAGCTGCGCAGCATAGTTAGCGCCCAGGGTGCGAAACGACTCAGCCTGCAGCGCGATATTCTGATCTGCCCGCAGCTTATCTAAAATACCACTGACAATACGCTGCTCATTTTTTTGCAGCGCCGTGGCCAGTAAAATGCGTTCTACCTGCAGATCGTCAATATCTACCGCACCGTTTACCGCCTCAATATCCAGCCGCAAGTAACGCTTAGCAGGTTCATCAATAGATACGCGGTGGGCCTGATAACTGGTATCGCCACCATTGTGCTCAATCAAAGCGACAGGCTGCCATAACGCATTTAACGATGGCTGATCAGCTACCAGCACCTGAATACGATAGGAAGTAGCCATGCTGTCCGGCCGGGCCCACAGCTCTAATACGCCCATTTCACTGAGCGCCTGTTTGCTAAACAATACACTGCTGCCCGCCTGACAGCGCAGCGACAGCTCGCCAGAGCGAGGTATGCCCAGTAAAGCTTTGCAGTCCCCCAGTTGGCGCCAGTAATCGGTTTCCTGCTCAAAACCATCCACCAATACCACCGGCGAGGCCTGTAGCGCAGATAACCAGAGGGTAGACAACAACGCAAACAGCAAACGCATAAAGACTCCACAACAAGCTAATAAAGCATTACAAGACGAAGCGCGGTAGTGGTGGTTATTTTAGCAGCAGCGCTGCACGGCAAGGAAGCTCCCCGGGCAGAGATATTTTTCAACAAGCAGCATAGTTGCACTAATTTGTCCTGCTGCAACAGCTGGGGTAGACTGTCGCGCCTAAACAACACCGGCGTCACCGGTAACAACAACCTAGTGGAATGATAGTGTTATGACGAAATGGCTGCGGGTGCCTCACACCCTGACGTTACTTTTTAGCATGATGGTGCTGGCGATGATCGCCACCTGGATAGTACCCCAGGGCTTTTTTGAGACTCAAACCCTGGCCAATGGCCGCAGTGCTGTGGTACCCGGTACCTTCGAGCTGGTTGAAAACCGTCAATATTTAAGCCCTTGGCAGCTGCTTACCGCAATTCCTCGCGCCTTTGCTAGTGCGCAGGACGTGATTTTCTTCGTGATGATTTTAGGCGGCGTGTTATCTATCGCCCGCGCTACCGGCACCGTTGACGCACTGATTGGACGCCTGTTAGAGCGCTACAACAGCAAACCACAGATGCTGATCTTTATGGTGGTGTTTTGTTTTGCCATGGCGTCCAGCTTTATCGGCACCGCAGGCGAGTATATTCCTTTTGTGCTAATTTTGGTGGCACTGTGTAAAGCTATGCGGCTGGATGCAATGACGGCTGTTGGTATGACAGTGGCCGGTTATGGTATTGGTTATGGCGTATCGGCCTTTAACCCCTTTACTGTATTAATAGCCCAGCAAATTGCTGATTTACCGCCGATGTCTGGCAATTGGCTGCGTTTTGCCATTTTTGTGCCTTTTGTACTTATTGGCTTTCATCATGTGTGGAGCTATGCGAAAAAAGTGCATGCCAACCCTGACAACTCGATGGTAGCAGACCTGCCCTGTCCGCTGGGTGATAAAGCACAGGTGAACTACCCGGCCTTGGCGCTTAACCACAAGCTGATCCTGGCCAGTTTCGTTGCCACTATTGGTTTAGTTGCTTATGGCATTAAAGTGCACGGCTGGTACTTATACGAGCTAAGCGCCTGTTTTATTGGCTGGGGGCTTTTCAGCGCTGTTATCGGTAAAGTATCCGCCGATACTGCCGCACAAAAATTTATTGATGGCGCTATGGAGCTGACCACCACAGCGATGTTAATTGGTATCGCGCGCGGCATTTCGCTGGTGATGGAAGATGGCCAGATCCTACACAGCCTGGTGCATGGCTTGTCCTTGCCACTGTCTTATGTTGGCGCAGAAGCCGCTGCAGTGGGCATGTTGCTGATTCAAACCCTGCTTAATTTCTTTATCCCCTCTGGCAGCGGCCAGGCCTATGTCACTATGCCGCTGATGGTGCCATTAGCAGACTTGCTGGAAATTCCACGCCAGGTGGCAGTGCTGGCTTATCAGTTTGGTGATGGTTTTTCAAATATGATCGTACCGACCAATGCGGTGCTGATGGGCATTATTGGTATAGCAGGTATTCCTTATGGCCACTGGTTCCGCTTTTGTCTGCCACTGATGATCAAGTTAATGCTGGCCTCTTCGTTAGTATTGGTGCTGGCAATTGTGTTTGACTACGGTTTAAGCTTACAGCCGGTAGTTGCATAGAAACAGGCCGGCATAGCCGGCCTGTTTTTTTAGGCTGCAATTAGCAGTTTTACTTATTCCAGCGTTAGTACCACTTTGACATTATCTGAGACCGCATCGGCACTGACATAACCAATAATATTCGGGTTATTGGCAACCAGTGCCAGGACCTCGCTGTCAGATGCCACCTCCTTTGGCGGAGTGCCTTTGCCGGTAAATACCAGCTTAGACCAAAATGCCTTCACCTGGCTTGACGAGCGGCCTAGCGCCTTTTGATCAAACTGTGAGCGCAGCGGGACGGAATCAGCCAGGTTTACCGGCACAGCTGAGGAGCCATCTGTAAACGAACTTAGCTTGCCGGTGTATAAGCGGGTTAAATCTTCTTTTGTTAAACTGGTTTGATTCGATGGATGCACCACGACGGAAATGGCCGCACTCACACTCAGCGGCAGTAAAAAACAGCTAACGATCAGTAACGTTTTCATTCTGCCTCCTAGAACACCAAATCGACACCAAAGGTAACAGATTTACTGTCACCTGCTACCATCAGGCCATCAACACCGTTGTCTTCGACATCATCGTACTGCAGCTTAAAGGCAGCTGAGCTGTGAAAGTCGTACCGAAGACCTATGCTGGTGGTATTGTGTATTTCACCGTCACTGTCAAAATCGGCGTAGGAGATATAAGGTGTAATATTATTCAGGCGGTAACCAAGTGACACCATGTAGGTATCAAACTTACCACCATCCAGATCTAACTGATTTAACTCTGTTAATAACACCAGATTGTTATAGTCAATATTAACCGAGATACCGGCAAATTTGCCGCGCCGCTCCAGCTCACCATCCCAGTCTACGCGCTCGACAACGCCATTGATTGTGCGATAACGCTCGTTAATGTAGGTCATATAGGTCAGGCGGATATCCAGCCAGTCTCTGTTAAAACTAACGACGCCACCAACAATATCTTTCCAAATCTCCCGCACTGGGTTAGTACCAAAAAATTGCGACAACAATTTGTTTTCTTTGTCATCTTCACGCCCAGTATACAGATTACCGCTGACGTCCCAACTGCCTAACTGAGTGTTAAACAGGGCGTTAATGCCGGTGTAATTAAAGATCTGCCAGGTGTAGTTATCAGCCGGCGGTCGCATCCATAAATAGGCATAGCCAACATCAAAAAAGTCTGAGTAGTAGTAAAGTGGCAAACGTTTTTTACCTGCTTGCAAGGTCCAGGTATCGTTGAGCTGATACGACAGATACGCCCATTCAAAACGGGCATCAAAATCGTCTGCACCGCGCGCGACTACCTGCCCGGTTACTGATAAGCCTTCCGTTAAATCGGCTGAAACCTGCAAACCAATACGGCTATCGGGTTTAAAAGACCATTCTTCCTCATACACGCCGACCTGGGGGTAATTGGCTAAAAAGGTCGGGGGTAAACCAAACTCCTCAACACCGTCACCACTTAGCACCCGGCCACCGGCAACAGTAGCAAAGCCAGAGATATTGACGTCCGCACTCACTGTCAGCGACAACAACAACAGTATACCGGGTAAACTGCCTAATATTGCTCTACGCATACAAGCTCCTTGTTATGATGCCAAAAGTTCGCGACACCTTTTGCTAAACATAGTTCAGTAAAAAATTTTTGCTGAAAAACCGCAAAAAATCATCGAACTTTGCGCCTACAAGCAGTAAAGGCAGTAAAACCGGCTTTTGTCACCAGAGTTCTGCTGCTAGCATAGACCCATCTCAACCCAATCGTTGTCTTTATGCAGCAAGCACAACAAATCGCTGAAATTATTTTAAAAGGGTTTCGCCGTCACTTTAGTATATTTCAGACGATAACGGCCAAAGCCAAGCAACGTTTTGAACTGGCCGACTGGCGTGCCTTTCAGCAAGACAGCTCTGATCGTATTTCGTTTTATGATCAACGTGTCACCGAAGCGATTGCGCATCTGGCCAGTGCGCTGCCTACCCAGTGTTTAAATGAAGCCCTGTGGCAGCAGGTTAAGCAGCATTACATGGCGTTTCTGGCGTTTCACCCGCAAGCTGAACTGGCCGAGACCTTCTATAACTCAGTGTTTTGTCAGCTGTTTGAGCGTAAGTATTTCCATAATCAGAATATTTTTGTCGAATCGACCTTAAGTAAACAGCATTTACCCGCACCCATTGCATCCGTTTATGACAGTTTCTTTCCGGCGCAGGATGGCCTAAAACAGACAATTCGTAATATTGTCTCCGGCTTTGGCTTTATTACGCCTTTTATCAACCTGGACCGCGATATCCGCTTAATCGTAAAAAGCTTTATGGCGCAGTCCAGCCATGGCCGCCATCCGGTGTATCAAATTCGCTTTGATATTTTAAAGTCAGTGTTCTATCGCAATAAGGCTGCTTATATTGTCGGCCGCGCTGTCACACCAGATGGCCAGCAGCCGTTTATTATTCCGATTTTGCACCGCGAAGGGGCAGGCTTATTTATTGATACCCTGGTGACCGACGCCAAGCAAATGACGATTATTTTTGGCTTTTCCCGTGCCTATTTTATGGTGGCAACTCAGGTGCCTTCATCACTGGTACATTTTTTACGCGAGCTGCTGCCGCATAAAACCCTGGCAGAGCTCTATGCCAGCATTGGTTTGCATAAACAGGGCAAAACCGAGTTTTACCGCGAGCTTTTAAGCCACCTGGATAAAAGTAACGACCAGTTTGTCGCCGCCCCCGGCACACGAGGTATGGTGATGATGGTGTTTACCCTACCTTCCTTTCCATATGTATTTAAAGTGATCCGCGATAAATTTGCTCCCAGCAAAGAATTTGGCCGCGACACGGTAAAAGCGCGCTATCTGCTGGTTAAAAAGCACGACCGGGTTGGCCGTATGGCTGATACGTTGGAATATTCTTACGTCGCGCTGCCAAAGAACCGTTTTTCGGCCGAGCTGCTGGAAGAGCTGCAGCAGGCCATCGGCGGCTCACTCAGTTTCGAAGATGACTTAGTGGTGATAAAGCATCTGTATATTGAACGACGCATGATCCCGCTGAATTTATATCTTGAACAAGTGTCTTTCGAAGAAAAAGCCCAGATCATGGACGATTATGGTCATGCGATTAAACAAATGATTGCCGCCAATATTTTCCCCGGCGATATGCTGCTGAAAAACTTTGGTGTTACGCGCCATAAAAGAGTGGTGTTTTACGACTACGACGAAGTACAGTATTTGTTAGATGTGAACTTCAGAAGCTTCCCGAAAACAGAAAACTACGAAGACGCTATGTTTGCCGAAGGCACTGTCTGTGCAGCGCCAGGTGATGTCTTCCCCGAGCAAATGGCCACCTTTGTTACGCCACAAAGCGACATTCGCCAACTGCTGTTTAGTAAACACCCAGAATTGCTTGACGCCGCTTACTGGCGGCAAAAGCAACAAAACATCCGCGACGGTGTAGTGGAAGATATCTTTCCTTACCCGGATGACATTCGTTTTTATCACCACTATCAGCATGAGAGCACTAAACCATGAAAATATACGTTGACGCCGATGCCTGCCCGGTGGTGATCAAAGACATCATTTTTCGTGCCGCCGAGCGCAAACAGATCAGTACCCTGCTGGTAGCTAATCAGCTGATCCGCGTGCCACCGTCAAAGATTATCTCGGCTATTACCGTATCGAGCGGCTTTGACGAGGCGGATAACGAAATTGTGCGCCGCTGCCAGGCTGGGGATTTGGTAATTACTGCCGACATCCCGCTGGCAGCGGATGTTCTGGCCAAAGGCGCTTTTGCCCTTAACCCGCGCGGCGAGCTCTACAGTACCGATACCATTAAACAGAAGCTGACCATGCGCGACTTTATGGATACGCTGCGCTCCAGCGGCGTGCACACCGGTGGGCCTCCACCACTTAACCAAAGCGACCGGCAGGCCTTTGCCAACCAATTAGACAAGTTACTACAGCGCTACGCAACCTCATGACGCTAAACCTTAAAACGCCCCACCTGAGCACTTACCTGCTGCACCAGTTTACGCACCCGCACACCGTCATTGCCCGTATCACGGGCTAAGTCCGATAATTCATTGGCATTTTGGCTAATACCATTGACGGTTTGGTTGACATGCTCAGCCACCGTAGATTGCTGCTCGGTCGCGGCCGCTATCTGGGTCGCCATGTCATTAATATTGGCAATACCAGAGACGATGTTATCCAGATAGCTGCTGGCCGAAGAAGCATGCTGCTCGGTTTCTGCTACTTGGTTTTTAGCGTTATCCATTGCCGAAACAGCCTGACTTACGCCCTGCTGCAGGCGGTTAATCATGTCATGAATATCTTTGGTCGATTGCTGGGTGCGCGATGCCAGTGTACGCACCTCATCGGCTACCACGGCAAAGCCCCTGCCGGCATCTCCAGCGCGCGCCGCTTCTATCGCCGCATTAAGTGCCAGCAAGTTCGTTTGCTCGGCAATACCGCCTATTACCTCCAGCACCGAGACAATATTGCGGCTTTCTACTTCAAGATCGCTAATGGCTTTGACGACTTGCGAGATATCTTTGGCCAGCACATTGATCTGCTGCATCGACTGGCGGATCACCTTACCCGAGCTATCAGCTGCCTTGTTAGCATCTTCGGTAGCATTATTGGTGAGTGACGCATTACTGGCAATTTCCTGTACCGCGTGCTGCATCTGATGAATAGCAGTGAGTACCTGTTCAATGTGTGAGGTTTGCTCGCCGGCTTTATTGCTGGTGAGCTCGGTCTTTTGCGCGATATTAGCTGCGGCCTGTTCCAGCTCACTCAGCTGCTGCTGCACTTCGCCAATCATTTTTTGTAATGTGCTGATAAACTCATTGGTTTTAAGCGCAACATCGCCAATTTCATTGCTGCCGCTCACTGGCAAGCGGCGGGTCAAATCGCCCCCCACGCTGGCCAGCTCACTGACCATGGTTTTTAGCTGGTTAAGCGGCTTAACAATCAGGCTGGGGCTAAATACGACAGTGACAATCGCAATAGCGACTGCAATCAACATCAGCAATATCGTCAGTGTTTTTTGTTGGTTAACATAGTCGGTTAGTTCTTTGCCCAGCAATTCCGCACGTTGATCAATGCGCTCGCCCAAGCCGTTATATTCATCACGTAAGGTTGAGAACGCCTTACTCTCACTGCCTTCAATTAATGACCGGGCTTGCTGAGTGTTGCTCTGCTGCGCGTACTGCATGGCTTGTTTGGCCAGATTGTGCCAAGTATCAAACACCCTACTAAACTCACTGTCAGTCATAGCGCTCACATCATGTACGCGCACCAGCGCTGCCGCCTTTTTCATCCGGTCTAGCGCTTGCTGAACATTGTCGGCAAAGTCTTTTTGGGCGTCGGCTACTGGCCTACCTTGTTCGCTTAACAGCACGTATTCGCGCATTGCCAATTCAGCCTGATACAGATCCCTGTCGGCGTTTAATACCGCCGTAGTGGCTGGTGTTAGACTATTAATGGCAATATCAGTTTGTGCGATAACGCCATTGACCGTGATGAGGCTCTTAACACCAACTACCGCAATCAAGACTGATAATAAAATAATAGGTAAAGCGATTTGTAATTTAACCGACAAATTCTTCAGGCTGCTCATAAATTTACTCATCCTAAGATAACTGAACTTCGGGCATGACGCAGGGCTAACCTGCGTCTTAGTTAGCATAGTTGAGTTTTCGCTGGTCGACTGAATAACCTCAGGTTTTCTGTCCTGAGTTAAGGCTTAGTCAACACGGAATATGTGCTAGGTGATTGGCAAACTTAAACATCGATTGCTATGAAACACACGTTCGGTGTGGCTTAACGGATCAGTAAAACACAGTTGCTGAGCTAATAATTGCAAAGGTTTATTAAAATCAGCGGCCTGCTTTGGTTTAAGCTCGGGGTAATAGTTGTCATGCAATATCGGCATGCCCAGGCTAAACATATGTAGTCGCAGCTGATGGGTTTTGCCGCTGTGTGGTGTCAGCGCAAACAAACCCAGGTTTTCATGCCGTGCCATCAGGCGAATATCAGATACAGCATTAACCGGCCCCGGCACTATGGCATTAATAAACCGCGGTTGGCTTTTTTCAATCCTGTTGGCTACATGCCATTTTTTCGGTAACGCACAGTGCTGAGCCTGTGCATTTAATGGGGCTACGGCCTGATAAAGCTTAGTGATTTGCGCCTGCTGAAACAGCTGATAATAGGCCGCCCGGCTTTTCGCATTGATAGAAAACAACACCAGACCAGCTGTATCGCGATCCAGCCGGTGCACCGGTACCATATCGTCAATGCCGGTATCACGTTTTAAGCGTGCCAGTAAGCACTCATTCACGTACTCACCCCCCGGCGTTACCGGCAAAAAATGCGGTTTATCGGCCACTAGGATATGCTGATCCTGATACAGGATCTGATGACTAAACGGGATGGCCGGCTCAATGGCGACCTCGCGGTAATAACACAGCCGCTTACCCGGCAGAAAGGGCGTTTGCAGCGTAATAGCTTCGCCATTAAACCAATGTACTTTGCCCGCTAAAACCCGCTCACGCCAAATATCGGCGCTAATGCGGGCAAAATGACTGCACAAAAACGCATATACCGTTGGCCAGCGCTTATCCGGCGCCGGCAGGGTTATTTCAGAGGCTTGACGGGCAATAGACACAGACGTTTCCTGGCGAAAAATCAGCGCGCAGTCTAGCATAAAAGCCGTTACAATAGCCGCCTTTTGGCCGCCTGCAGCAGATGTTCACTATGTCAGACAGCACTTTGCCCCCTACAGTGTGTAAGCCCTCCCACCACAATGCCGTGTTACAGCTGCGCGCCACTGAACTGGCCAAAGCCACCCGGGTGTTTAACGCCCGGGGCAGTAAGGTAAAGCGTTGCGATAGCTGCCTATTACCCAAAGTCGAATGTATTTGCGCTGCAAGACCACAAGTAAAAAGCCACAGTGCGTTTTGCTTTATTATGTATACCGGTGAGTGCTACAAACCCAGTAACACAGGCCGTATCATCGCCGATGTGATTAGCGACAATTATGCTTTTGTCTGGGACAGAACCCGGCCCGATCCGGCCATGCTAGCGGTATTAAGTGATCCCCGTTACGCCCCTATAGTAGTGTTTCCTACACAATATGCCGAGCCAGAGCGCTGTATTAACAGCCCGCTTGAGCTTAGTGCGGTACAACACGGGAAAACGCCGCTGTTTGTTATGCTGGACGGCACCTGGCGCGAAGCAAAAAAAATGTTTAAAAGTACTTATCTTGAAAAGCTGCCCGTGCTGGGCATTCAAAGCGAGCAAGGCTCTTCTTACTTGCTACGCGAAGCAGCGCATTTGCATCAGTTATGCACTGCAGAGGTCGCCATCGAAGTGCTAAAGTTGGCTAAGGATACGGCGGCTGCACAAGCGCTGGCACAGTATTTTTTACTGTTTCGTCAGGCTTATGTTGCCGGCAAACCGCACCTTAAACTTGACGCTGAATAAAACCAGCAATTTGGCTCGCTAACCAGTCTGGGTCGTCCAGTGCAATGTCATGCCCGGCCCAACTGTGCTGCTGATGCTCTGCGCATAGATAACTGGCTAAAGCTAACGAGCAGCCTGGGTTAACTAAGCTATCTGCCGCACTACTTAACACCAAAGACGGACAAACAGGTGCTGCTGATAGCCGAAACCGCGCGGCTCCCCACAACTGGCGTAACATATTGGCCCGGCTTACCGGGCGTTGCTGCTGATACCCAATCCAACACTTTACCAACTGCGGATCTTGCCGCGCTTTTCGGCTAGTGAGCTGCAAGATCAGCTGTTCACGCAGTGGCAAGCTCAGCCAAGGCAAGGCCAGTAGCGCCGGGTAATTGCGCCAACGTAAACGCTGATAAAACGGTGACAGCGGCCTGGCGCTGCTGTTAATCAGCACGACAGACGCGATCTCTTGCGGGTACTGTATTGCCCAGTCCAACGCCAGCATGCCACCTAACGACAGTGCCACCAGATGCACCCTACCATTAAAAGCTGGTGATTGTTGCAGTTGCTGGCGCACAGACTGGCGCAGCAGCGCAATATCCGCCGCGGAATGCTGTTGGTACAGCTCGCCACAGCCAGCATAGTCAAAGCTTAATAGCGGATTTGGCAGCGCTGATGACAATACAGGCCGCAGCCGCCCCCAATGGCGCTGCTCCCGGCTTAAGCCACGCAGCAGCAACACCGGTGTGTGTTGGGCTAATACCGCAGGATTTAATACCATAGGGTCTTCGCCTCTTGCAGTAACACTTCTGGCTGGCTAAGTGGCAGCCAGTTGCGGTACGACAGCGTGGCGTTAATTAAAAAGTTAATTAGGATCAAGTGGCTGCGAAGCACCCGTTTAACCCGATGCGGTTTAACCGGATGAAACATTCCCAGGCTAGAAAGTAGCTGAAACGGGTTTTTCCGCACCCAGTTCCACGAGCCCATTTCCAACGTCAGTGGCAGTAGCATGGTATTATGCTGCGCCGATAAATCATACAAATAGTCCCACAAGTCGCCATGACACAGGTAATGCTGTGACTGCGGCTCAAAAATATAATTCTGATGCGGATAGGTCTGCAAAAACAACTGCCGTAGCTGTGCCATTTCAGCTAAATGTGCGATGGGTTGCTGCCGGCTTTTGGCATAAGGAAACCAGATCCTATCAGTGCGGCCAAAGCCCGAGTGACAATCCAGCGCCAGTGAAAACGGCCGGCCAAATAACTCACCTTGGATAAAATCGACCAGCGCCTGACTCTCCAGCTCCATTCTATCCTGCCGGCCGCGATGCCACGGCAGTAAGCGGCTAATGCGCTGGCCACCCACTAGCCAGGCGGCACCTTCGCTGCACTCAACTGGCGCATTGCGCATTAAATCGACACTGTTGCCATTTGCGCGCCAGCCATTAGCCATGCCCGCTGGGTTTACCAACGGCAGAAAGTAAATACAGCCCTGTTGCAGGGCGTGGTGCAGCGTAATATCCCAGGGCAGGCGCTGTAATAAAGTTTGCAGGTAAGCTAATACTACCTGGGTACCAATACGCTCCAGTCCGTGGACACCGCCTGTTAGCACCATTGCAGGTAACGTTGGATCCGGGTTACCCAGCGCCAGAGCATACAGCGGCAGTTTGCCGCTCATATGTGGCACCTGCGTTAATACCGTCACACGCAGCGCCGCTGGTGCGCCAGCAATTAACTGCTCAAGCTGTGCCAGCTCCGGCAAAACATCCTGCTGTTGCAACCTCACCTCAGCAAAAATCAAATGACATTCGCATGACAGCTTAGCGGATAGTCTGGCGATAAAAATGGCAGTTTTATGAAGATTTGCCCCGTATTTTCATCCGGTTATCCTGCGATACCCGCAAAGACAAACAGCTGGCCTATACTTGGCGCACCACATTGTGCCGGAGACACCTATGCCGCCTGTCAGCCTGAGCGCGTTACTGCGTTTTAACCTGTATTACTGGCTGGCGATTTTTTCGCTTGGCGTACTAAGCTCCTGGCACAACGCCATACTGCACACTAAACCTTATGAGTGGCGGTATCTGCCGATGATGGCGGCCAGCGAGCTGGTGGCCATGCTACTTACCGGGGGCCTAATTGTCTGGACTTATCAGCGTTTGTTGCAGCAAGCCTTTAGCAGCTGGCAATTACTGCCTGGTGTCGTGCTGTTAGCGGCTTGCTATATCCCGGCAGAGAATGCCTTTTGGATGCTACTGTGGGATAAAGAGATTGTCGATCTACGCATGCTAATAGGTAATCTCGATACCTCTGTGCTGGCTTTCTTCGTCTGGGCGGCCTGTTATCTCACCTTACTGGTGTATCAGCAGCAGCTGCAGCGGCTGGCCCAGACCCACGCCTTAAGTCAAAAAGTTCAGCAGTTAGAATTGCAGGCTCTGAGCCATCAACTTAACCCACACTTTACTTTTAACGCACTCAATTCTGTCTGTGCCCTGCTCGAAGCAGAGCGCTACGATGACGCTGAAACCATGTCAGAACAACTGGCGACGTTTTTACGCTACTCGCTTAGTAAAGCGCCGGACAGCCTGGTGCAACTGGCCGACGAATTACAGGCCATTAATGCTTATCTGCAACTGCAAAAAACCCGTTTTGGCGACAAACTAAAGGTAAACTGGCAAATAGACGACAGCCTGAAACAACAGCGTATTCCGGCGTTATTGCTGCAACCCCTGGTGGAAAATGCCATTAAATACGCGGTAGCCACCCGTAAACAGGGCGCAACGATCACCATAGGTGGTGAACGTCAACAAGATTGCCTGCAATTAACCGTCAGCGATGATGGCCCGGGCTCGGTGCTAAATAGCGACCATAGTGGCGGCGGTGTCGGGCTTACTAATATCCGCAACCGGCTATTGCAACACTTTGGCGAGCTGGCCCGGCTGGAGGTTGGCGCAAGCCCACAGGGCTTTACGGTGAGTATTCAACTGCCCTGGCAAGCGTGCTAAGGATGGCGCAGATGCACAACAGCCCGCGTTATCGGTTTTGGTATTGGCACTTGCTGTACTGGTTAAGTTATCTGCTGGTGAAATTTATCCATTTAGCCGTGTTAGTGCCGCTACAAAACGAAGCCACCTGGCCCTATCTTTGGATTTACAGCCTGATCACACTAATAAATCTTTGCCTGACAGGCCTGCTGGGCCAGCAAGAGCTGCAACAGCAACGGGCCCTGTGGCCACAGCTGCGCCGCTTGCTTTACTACCTTGTACCGCTTTGGCTGGCGATGGTGCTATTGCGGCAATATCTGATTATGCACCACGCCAGCGATATGTTGCTGGGGGTAACGTCACCACTTAAGTACCTGATGGCCTTCTCGTTAGTATTGCTACCATTGGCAGGTTGGCTGGCAGTGTTTATGCTGATTAAAACTAACCAGTTACATTATGCCAGTGTGCAACAGCAACAGCGGCTGGCACAGCAAGCGCGCCAGGCCAGGCTTAAGGTGCTGCGCTATCAGCTCAACCCACATTTTATGTTTAACACCTTAAATGCGTTAAATGCGTTGATTGTTCAGCGTAACGGCGCGGCCGCCGAGCAATTAATTCAGCATCTTTCGGTGTATTTACGTCATACCCTGAAAAACCAGCAGGATGAATTTACTCCACTGCAACAAGAATTGGACGCTCTGCAAGCCTATCTGGCTATTCAGCAAATTCGTTTTGGTGAGCGTTTAACGTTGCACTGGCAGTTGCTAACAGCACCGCTGCAGCTGCAATTTCCGCCTTTGCTATTACAGCCACTGGCCGAAAATGCCATTCATTATGCAGTAGCCGAAGTGGCTACACCGGTTTGCCTGCAGATAACCGTTGAGGCTGATGCCAAACAGCTGCGAGTTCAACTGGCAAAACAGGGGGCAGCGAGCGACGCCGGCTGGCCTGAACCGCAACAACCGGCGAACTTGATTAATCTGGCCGAACGGCTACAGCTGCTGTTTGCAAATCAGGCCAGCCTGACGCTGAGCCTTAACGGCAATGATTTTTTCAGCCAGTTAACCATTGCTATGGAGGCCCTTGATGCACAACAGCCTTAAAGTCATTATTGCCGACGATGAACCTCTGGCGATCAGTAACTTAAAAGCCAAACTGGCGGTGTACCCTAACCTGCAGATCGTGCAGTGTTTTGATAACGGTGACGACACTTTGCAGTATCTGCAAGGCGGGCCTGATCTGGATATCGTTTTTCTCGACATTCAGATGCCGGGCATAAAGGGCATCGACATTCTGCAGCGCTCCGCAAAAAGCTCATCGCTGGCAAGACCACTGTTTATTTTAGTCACCGCCTATGAGCAATTCGCTTTTGCTGCCTATGAACATTTTGCTTTTGCCTATTTACTCAAACCGGTGTCGCGTCAGCGCCTAGCGCAAACCTTACTGGATGCGCGCACGGCTTTAGATAAGCCGGCAGCACTTTCTCAGGCAGCAGCACCCAACAAGCTGAGTTTTAAAACCGGCGCCTCTACCTTACTGCTGGATGATGTTGACATACTGCTGATAGAGGCTGCTGGCAACTATATGTGTATTCACACCCTCAGCGAAACCCTTATTATCCGTGAAACCATGAAAGAGCTGCTGCAACGCTTGCCCGGTCACTTTGTTCAGGTACATCGCTCGGTACTGATTAACCTGCATCATGTGCATAAAGTACAGCCACATAATAATGACTATACCTTTTGCTTAAGCAACGGCAAGACAGTGCCGGCATCCCGGCGTTACAAATTAAACTGGCAGGACAAACTAGACAATGTGGCCCAGCATTGAACATAACGTTTTAGCACTTAACACTGCGCACGATGTACCAGGCACCGTTTATCCCGCGCCAACACCGGCTTATCACTTAATAACAAGGCCTCTTCCGCCTGTCCCAAGGCAGCGGTAAACCCCTGCTTAGTACGCCACACTGTGAATATGGCAAATGCCATATTCACCCAACAGACAGAGGACAGCACAATGAAAACCGCCCTTCTATTCGCAGTATCTCTGGCCAGTGCCAGTGTGGCAGTACCGGCGCTTGCCGGCAATGAATTACCAAACCGCTATATCAATAACGCTTTGGTTGAAGTATGCAGTGAAACCGCCGCCGATGACCGGCTGGGGTTGCATAAGACCTTGAAAGCTTACCGTATTAGCAAGCAAAACGCGGTGGCTAAAGTGGTCTGCAATGGTCAGGCTCTTACCGACTTTGCCCGTAACCAGCAAGCTTTTAAAGTAGCGGCTATGCTGGAGCCGTATGAAGCCCGCATGAAAGGCAGGGTAACCATAAAAGATGTGGCAGCAGCGCCAAATTAAGCAACAGCTGACAGGAGCACGCCAAAGGCGGCTCCTGTGCAGGTTTAGTTGGCAGCAGTATCCAAAGTGGCGAAGCTTTTGACTAAATCATCCACCGCCTTCATTTGCTGTAAATAAGGCTCTAACTTCGCCAGTGGTAAAGCACAGGGGCCATCGCACTTGGCCTGATTCGGATCCGGATGCGCTTCAATAAACAAACCCGCTAACCCCAGTGCCATACCCGAACGTGCCAGCTGCGCCGCTTGGGCACGACGACCATCGGCAGAGCTTTCACGCCCACCCGGCTTTTGCAGCGCATGAGTTGCATCAAAGATCACCGGGCCGTACTGCTTCATTTCATCCATGCCCAGCATATCAACCACTAAATTGTTATAGCCAAAGCAGCTGCCGCGCTCACACAACAGTACTTGTTCGTTACCGGCTTCTTTGAACTTGGTAATAATGTGGCGCATTTCATGTGGTGCTAAAAACTGCGGCTTCTTCACGTTAATAACAGCACCGGTTTTTGCCATGGCCACCACTAAATCAGTTTGGCGGGCTAAAAACGCCGGCAGTTGGATCACATCTACTACTTCAGCCACCGGTGCAGCCTGATACGGCTCATGCACGTCGGTAATCAGTGGTACCTTAAAGGTGCGTTTAATTTCTTCAAATATTTTTAAGCCTTCGTCCAGGCCTGGGCCGCGATACGAGTGCACAGACGAGCGGTTGGCTTTATCAAACGAGGCTTTAAACACATAAGGAATACCCAGTTTGCCGGTGACTTCAACATAGTGTTCGGCAATACGCATTGCCAGATCGCGTGACTCAAGCACATTCATGCCACCAAACAGCACGAAGGGTAAATGGTTGGCTACCGGAATACCGGCTACCGTAATAGTATGAGCGTTCATGATCTATCCAAAAATGGGTTATCAGGCTAAAGGTAAAAACACTGGCTGTTTCGAAATAGCTACGCGCAGTGCCAGCCCGAGCCAGCCAAGTGCACCTAAGAAACATAACCAGCGAATAAAGGTAGTGCGGCCACGAAATGCCATTACAGCCAGTGCAATATACGCCAATACAGCAATAAACTTTTCTGTCAGCCAGGCGTTTACAAAGGGGTATTGCTGTAATGTCAGCATTAGCATAACAGCACTTAACAACAGCAGGGTGTCTATCACATGTGGAGCTATTTTGAAAAATTTATGCTGCAGCAAAGCTGCCGGTTTTAAACTCATGGCAAATCGAATTAATAAAAAACTGACACTCAGCACCACCATTAGCAAGTGAATATGCTTATAAGCCATATACATAGCATTTATCCTTTGGGTTAATAAAACAGCCAGCTAATGCTGGCTGCGGGTTACTCATCGCTGTCCGGGTATTTTTGCAGTATTGCCTCCAGTTTGTCGACCCGCTGCTTAAATATTTCTACCAGCTTAGGGTCAAACTGCTTGCCAGATTCATTGTCGATATGGGCCATTACCTGTTCTAAACTCCAGGCTGATTTATAACAGCGGCGGTGACGCAGCGCGTCATACACATCAGCCAGTGCCGCAATACGACCGTATATATGAATGTCGTCGCCTTTTTTACCGGCAGGGTAGCCCGTGCCATCCCACTTTTCATGGTGGTCCTGTGCAATAACGGCGCCGGCCTGAATAATACTGCGTTTGGAATTTTTTAAAATTTCATAGCCAATACTGGCGTGGGTTTTCATCACTTCCCACTCTTGCCCCTGTAACTTGGCCGGCTTGTTTAAAATACCATCCGGTATGCCGACCTTGCCAACATCATGCAAAGGTGCGGCAAACATCAGACGCTCGGCTTCTTCTTCCGGTAAACCGTAGGCTTTACCCAGTTCATAACAAATAAAAGCGACCCGCTTAACATGGTTGCCGGTTTCTATTGAGCGATGCTCTACTGCCTCACTTAAGCGATAGACGATTTCGCGCTGGGTGTCTTCAATCTCATGTTGTAACTGCACATTCTCATAGGCAATTTGCACATTTTGCGAAAACAGCTCAATCAGCTTTTTCTGATTAGCAGTGATAGCGCCCGGTAAACCCGAGATATACAGCAGTGAGCCATGGGTAAATTTACTGGTGCAATACGCTACCAGATAATTGTCACGATACACTATACCGCGCGACCTTAACGCCGCTTCAAACGCATCAAGCAGCTCTGGCGCCAACACGTCCTGCACGGGCTTGCCTTCCTGCCGCTCAAACTCGCCCTGACCGGCAAACACCACCAGTTTATGCGGATCGGACACGTCACCACTGATATTGCCCGCCACCATAGACGAGCTAACCAACAATGCGTTCTCATCACACCCAATGATGGACGTGAGCTGCTGTAGCACGCCATCGATAAACTGCTCCATGGAGTGCGATGAAAATAAATCGGCCGATGCATTAATAATTTTTTCTAAGCCCAGCCGGCTTTGCTCCAGCGACAGAATATCGCGGTAAGAGCGCAAGCTGGACATAATGACGGTAAACAGCTTTTGTGCCGTAAGCTCGGTTTTCGATTTATAGTCGTTAATGTCGTAATTGATAATAACCTGACGCTCGGGTGCCTGCCCCGGCTGGCCGGTGCGCAATATAATCCGCACATGCTCATTATGCAGCTGCTCACGAATGTAACTGGCTACCAATAAACCGGCATCGTCAGTTTCCATCACCACATCCAGCAGCATAATAGCGGCATCGGGGTGCTCAGCAATCAGCTGCTTTGCTTCTGCACCAGAATAAGCGCTGAAAAATGCCAGATTTTTGCCCTGAAAACTAAAGTCACTCAGCGCCAGCTTGGTTACGGCATGCACTTCGGGCTCGTCATCGACAATCAGGATTTTCCAGCTGCCGTGGTTTGTAGACTCAACCTGCTCCGGCTCTTCTGCAAATAAAAAATCATCCGACATCCGCTTATTCCTTAGCTGATTAATAAAATGAAGATTACTTGCTTAGTTATATGCCGGATACGCAGCGTGGTCAAAGAAAAAGCAACGATTACAATGCTAAACAGCCACCGGTAATGCGCCAGTTGTTGCCATAATCACGCTGTGATTGCACCTGGTTAAAACCGGCAGCGGTTAATAAGCCGCGCACGGCGTCTGCCTGATCATAACCGTGCTCCAGATACAACCAGCCACCAGCAGTTAAATAGGCCGGTGCCTGAGCAATGATCTGGCGTAAATCAGCAAGGCCCTGCTGCGCAGCGGTCAGTGCCGTAATGGGTTCAAAACGCAGCGCACTGAGATGGCGGTCTGATGGGTCAATATACGGCGGGTTGGACACAATAAGATCAAACTGTTGCCCGTTGACAGCGGTAAACCAGTTGCTTTGCACTACCGTCACGTTAGGGATATTTAGCTGCTGGCGGTTTTGCTCCGCCAGCGCTACTGCCCCGGCGATATAGTCTACAGCCGTGAGTTGCCACTGTGGCCGGTTGGCTGCCAGCGCCAGCGCAATAGCACCAGTGCCGGTGCCCAAATCCAGCACTTTGGCATCGGTTGGCAATGCCAGACTCAGTGCCTGCTCAACCAACAGCTCGGTATCCGGCCGCGGGATCAGGGTACTGGGGTTTACCTGCAGTTTTAAATCGTAAAAATGCCAGTAGCCAAATAAATAGGCCAGCGGCTGCCCGGTAAGCCGGGCGCTTAACAGCTGGTTAAGCGCTGCCTGCTCAGTTTCGGTAAGCTGGCGCTGGGCGTGGCTGTAAAGATAGGTGTTAGTCACCTTTAGCACATGACACAGACACAGCCGCGCCTCAATATCCGCCGTTGGGCTCACCAGACTTAGCTTTTGCTGTGCCTGCTTTTGCCATTGACTAAGGCTTTGGCCTGGCGCCACTTAGCGGTTCTCGTCTGCCAGCGCGGCCAGTAAGTCGGCCTGATGCTCTTGTTTTAACGGCTCCAGCACCTGATCTAAATCGCCTTCCATTACCTCATTTAAACGGTAAATGGTCAGGTTGATGCGATGATCAGTTAAACGGCCTTGTGGGAAGTTGTAAGTGCGAATACGCTCTGAACGGTCGCCACTGCCCACCAGTGAGCGGCGGGTCGATTCTTCCGCTAAGCGACGTTTTTCATCTTCTGCCGCCTGAATACGTGATTGCAATACACTCATGGCGCGGGCACGGTTCTTATGCTGCGAGCGCTCGTCCTGACACTCAACAACGATACCGGTAGGTAAGTGAGTAATGCGAATAGCCGAATCGGTACGGTTAACGTGCTGACCACCCGCACCAGAAGCCCGGTAAGTGTCGACCTTTAAATCGGCCGGGTTAATTTCTATTGCTTCACTTTCTGGAATTTCCGGCATAATTGCCACCGTACAGGCTGAGGTATGGACCCGCCCTTGTGATTCGGTAGCCGGTACGCGCTGCACGCGGTGCCCGCCCGATTCAAACTTTAACGTACCGTAAGCGCCCTCGCCCTGCACACTGGCAATAATTTCTTTATAGCCACCGTGCTCGCCGTCGCTGGCGCTAATCACCTCCAGCTTCCAGCGCTGCTTTTCGGCAAAACGGCTGTACATCCGAAACACATCACCGGCAAAAATCGCCGCTTCATCACCACCGGCACCGGCTCGAATTTCCAAAAAGCAGTTATTGTTGTCATTCGGATCTTTAGGCAGTAATAAAATTTGCAGCTCTTTATCCAGCTGCTCAATCCGCTCTCTGGCAGCCTTATATTCTTCCTGCGCCATTTCGCGCATCTCAGGGTCGCTGTCTTTTTGCATTTCTTCAGCCGAGGCTAAATCCTGCTGCGCCTGCTGGTAATCGGCAAAGGCTTTGCTGATATCTTCCAACTGGCTGTATTCTTTGGACAACTCGCGAAATTTGCTCTGATCGCTAATCACACTGGCGTCGCTTAGCAGCGCCTGCACTTCTTCATAGCGCTCAGCAAGGCCCTCAAGCTTACGGTATACCGATTCTTTCATGGTGTTTTATGTGCCTGTTTACAGATCTAACAAGGTGTTGATCAGTGATTGTTTGGGTAATTCATCATCCTGCACCAGCTGACGAATGGCTTTGGTTGGGCTGTGCATAAGCCGGTTACTGAGCTTAGTGGAAAATTCGGCCAGCACTTTCTCGGCATCCTGGCCGGCCGCTAACTGGTTTACTGCTTTGGCCAAAAGCTCAGTGCGCACCGCCTCACAGCGCTGGCGATAATCGCGCACCCAGTCGACATTACCTTGTAAGGTGAGCCACTGGCTAAACTCGGCCACGCCGACGGCTATCATTTGCCGGGCTTGCTCGGCTGCCTGCTGGCGGTTATTCAGATTCTGCGCCACTATGCTCTGTAAGTCATCTACGGTGTATAAATAGGCATCTTCCAGCTCACCTACCTGCTGCTCGATATCGCGCGGCACGGCCAAATCGACTAAAAACATCGGCTTGTGCTTGCGCTGCTTCAGCGCCTGCTCCACCATGCCTTTGCCGACAATGGGTAAAGTACTGGCGGTAGAGCTTATCACCACATCGGCATCAGCCAGCTGGGTTGGCACCTGCGCCAGTGTAATGGCCGAAGCGCCAAACTGATCAGCAAGTAACACGGCCCGCTCATAAGTGCGGTTGGCTACGGTTAGCTGCGCGGCGCCTTGCTCTTTTAAGTGTTTAGCCACCAGCTCTATGGTTTCACCGGCGCCAATTAATAACACTTTTACTTTACTCAGGTTACCAAAAATCTGCCGCGCCAGACTTACCGCAGCAAAGGCCACTGATACTGCATTGGCGCCAATGTCGGTGTCGGTACGTACCTGCTTGGCCACGGCAAAGGTTTTTTGAAACAAGCGTTCAAACTGTGGGTTTACCGTGCCGGCATTACGTGCCTGGTTATAGGCCTGCTTAACCTGGCCTAAAATTTGCGGCTCGCCCAGCACCAAAGAGTCGAGCCCGGCAGCCACCTGCATTAAATGCTCAGCGGCGGCATTGTCCTGATGTAAATACAAATGCGGCTGCAACTCGGCAGCATTTACGGCATGAAATTGCGCTAACCAGACAATTACCTGTTCCGCTTGGCTAGCACTGCCGTTAAAATACAGCTCGGTGCGGTTACAGGTAGACAAAATTACCGCGTCCGAAATACTGGTTAGCGTGGTCAGTTCGCGCAAGGCTTCAGGCAACTGCTCAGGCGCAAAAGCAACTTGTTCGCGCAGGGCCACCGGTGCCGTTTTATGATTAATGCCGAGTGCGAAAATGGCCATCACCTGTATCATCAGAATTGTCAGGGGGCGAATTGTACGAAAAAGCCCAACCCAAGAAAAGCACAGTGAAGGACTTTAGTGTGGTGTATGCCTTTTTGCGACCGCTATTAAGCGGTTTGTTGTTACTGCTGGTCACCGGTTGTAGCCTGCTGCAGCCAACAAAACAGGCGCAAGCGCCGCTAAACGTTACCGAGCGCGAGCAGCAACTGCTTGCTATGCAGCAGTTCGAGCTACAAGCCAGCGTTGGCATTAAAAGCCCAGCCGAGTCTATTAGCGGTAATTTGCGCTGGCAGCAGCATAGCCGCGAACATTTTAATGCCCGCTTAAGTAACTTTTTAGGTATTAGCCTGTTTGAACTGACCGATGATGGCAACCTCAGTAGCATCAGCGTGAAAGGCGAAACCTATCAGGCAGCTGATACCAGTACCTTGCTGTGGCAACTGGCGGGCTGGTCGATGCCACTTCATGATATGCCGCTGTATTTGCGCGGCCTCCCCGGCAAACGCGGCCGCAATATAGTGCGCGATGAGTTTGACCGGGTCACCGCCTTTGAACTCACCGACAGCACCGGCATTGTCTGGCAGCTTAGTTATCAGCGCTTTTTCCCGGACGCGCTGGCACTGCCGCAACGTTTGCTGCTGCAAAGCAGTGACAGCGAAATAAAAATCGTGATCCGGAGCTGGCAATGAACACCTTAACACTGCCGGCAGTGGCCAAACTGAATTTATTTTTGCATATTACCGGCCGCCGGCCCGATGGCTATCACAACCTGCAAACGCTGTTTCAATTGCTGGATGTCGGCGATGAGCTGACCTTTACCCTGCGCCACGACAATCACATTACGCTTCATTGCAATAACAGCGAACTGATAAACGAGCAAAATTTAGTACTGCGTGCTGCCCGACTGCTACAGCAGTGCAGCAACAGCACGTTTGGCTGCGATATTTACCTGGATAAACGCCTGCCGATGGGCGGTGGTTTAGGCGGTGGCTCATCTGATGCAGCCACCACCTTGCTGGGGCTAAATAAGCTGTGGCAGCTTAATTTAAGCGTCGACACGCTAGCCGGGCTTGGCCTGACATTAGGCGCCGATGTACCACTGTTTGTGCGTGGTTTTACTGCCTTTGCTGAAGGTGTCGGAGAAAAACTGCAGCCGGTTAACCTGGCAGAAAAAGTGTATTTAGTCGTCACACCAGAGTGCCATGTCAGCACGGCAGACATATTCCAGCACCCTGATTTAATTAGAAATTCAGCGCCTATTTCTATTGAGCAACTGCACCAGAGCCTATGGCGTAATGACTGCCAACCACTGGTCGAGCGGCTCTACCCGAATGTTGCAATAACCTTACAGTGGTTGGTAGAATACGCCCCGTGTCAAATGACGGGTACTGGCGCCAGTGTGTTCGCCGCATTCCCGGACCAGACCAGTGCTCAGCATGCCCTTATGCAATTACCGGCCAACTGCCAGGGTTTTATTGCCAAGGGGGTCAACCAGTCGCCTGTATGGGCTGCGTTGGCAGATACCGAATAAGTAACGGCCGCGTTGAACACGCGGCATATTGATAAACCGGACTCACCACTGCCCTGAGGATCCTACCGTGCCTGACATGAAGGTTTTCGCTGGTAACGCCATACCAGAACTCGCAAGTAAAATCGCCAGCCGCCTGTATATTAAACTCGGAGATGCCGAAGTCGGCCGCTTCAGTGACGGCGAAGTGAGCGTACAGATTAATGAAAACGTGCGTGGTTCTGATGTGTTTATTATCCAGTCTACCTGCGCGCCAACCAACGATAACCTGATGGAACTGATCGTCATGGTCGACGCCCTGCGCCGCGCCTCAGCCGGTCGTATCACCGCCGTTATGCCGTACTTTGGCTATGCCCGTCAGGACCGTCGGGTGCGCTCTGCCCGGGTGCCTATTACCGCTAAAGTCGTCGCCGACTTTTTATCCAGTGTTGGTGTAGACCGGGTATTGACCGTTGACCTGCATGCCGAGCAGATCCAGGGCTTCTTTGATGTGCCGGTAGATAACGTGTTCGCCAGCCCGGTATTGCTTGAAGACATGCGTAAAAAAGATCTGCAGTCACCGGTTGTCGTATCGCCTGATATCGGCGGTGTAGTGCGTGCCCGCGCTATCGCCAAACTGTTAAACGATGCTGATTTAGCCATTATCGATAAACGCCGTCCTAAAGCTAACGTGTCACAAGTTATGCACATTATCGGCGATGTAAAAGATCGCGATTGTATTATCGTTGATGACATGATTGATACCGGCGGCACCCTATGTAAAGCGGCTGAAGCGTTAAAAGAGCAAGGCGCCAAGCGCGTATTTGCTTACGCGACCCACCCGGTATTCTCTGGCAATGCACCACAGAACATTGCCAACTCCGTGATTGACGAGCTGATTATCACCGACACTATTCCGCTAACACCTGAAATGAAGGCAGTAAGCAAAGTGCGTCAACTGACCTTAAGCGAGATGCTGGCCGAGTGTATCCGCCGCATCAGCAACGAAGAGTCTATCTCGTCGATGTTTGACTAGGGCTAAATAAGTTTAAAAGGCGCTGCGGCGCCTTTTTTTATTTGCTAAACCTTAGTGTTTGCAGCCACCCTGCTCTGGTGGTAATATGTCGCGCCCGCAAAACGGGGCATCCAGCCTGAGACTGGTCGCAAGTCTTGGGATACTTAAATTTTTGGAGTACATCATGTCTGATGCAATCTTTACATTAAATGCAGAAGTCCGTACTGATTCAGGGAAAGGTGCGAGCCGCCGCCTGCGTCACGAAGACAAAGTTCCAGCGATTATTTACGGTGGCAGCAAGCCAGCGCAATCTATCACTTTAGAGCACTCTAAGCTGTTAAAAGCACAGAGCTTCGAAGCTTTCTACTCTCATATCCTGACAATTAACGTTGCTGGTGAAGAAGTTAAAGCCATCGTTAAAGCGATGCAGCGTCACCCGTTCAAGCCAAAAGTTATGCACGTTGACTTCCAGCGCGTTGAAGCGGGCCAGGAACTGCACACTACAGTACCAGTACACTTCGTTAACGAAGAAGCCGCTGTGAAAAAAGGTGGCGTAGTAGTACACGCAGCTAACGAAATCGAAATCTCTTGTCTGCCAAAAGACTTACCAGAGTTTATCGAAGTTGACATGAGCGACGTTGAAGTAGGTGCTCACCTGCACTTATCTGACATCAAAGCACCTAAGGGTGTTACTTTCGTGCAATTAGCGAAAGGTCAGGACTTAGCTGTTGTTTCTGTGAACAAACCAGCTGGTAAAGCAGCTGACGCTGAAGAAACTGCCGCTGAGTAATGTCTGACACTACTCAATCAGCCATTCAGTTGATTGTGGGCCTGGGTAATCCTGGCCCGGAATACAGCCAGACCCGGCACAATGCCGGCGTCTGGTTTGTACAGCAGCTGGCCCACGCCTTTAATGCCAGCTTAAAAAACGAACCGAAATTTTTCGGTTATACCGGCAAATTTATCTGTGCCGGGCAAGAATTCAAATTACTTATTCCCTCTACTTATATGAATTTAAGCGGTAAAGCCGTGCTGGCGATGGCACAGTTTTACAAGCTATCGCCAGAGCAAATCCTGGTAGCGCATGACGAAATGGCGCTGGAACCCGGCGTAGCCAAATTTAAACTTGGTGGCGGCCATGCAGGCCATAATGGCCTGCGCGATATTATCTCGCGCCTGGGGAATAACCAGAACTTTTACCGCCTGCGCTTAGGCATTGGTCACCCTGGCCATAAAGATCAGGTTACCGGCTATGTGCTGGGCAAAGCGCCCGCCAGTGAACAACAGCTGATAGCGCAAAGTATTGATGAAGCAGTACGCTGCTTTGACATTCTCGCCCGTGATGGCCTGGTCAAAGCGCAAAGCCGTCTGCACAGTTTTAAAGCCAGCTGATACAGCAGCCGGTACAACTTTTTACAGCACGTAAAGGATACTAATTATGGGTTTCAAATGTGGCATCGTTGGCTTACCAAACGTAGGCAAATCCACCCTGTTTAACGCGTTAACTAAGGCAGGTATTGAAGCGGCTAACTTTCCGTTCTGTACTATCGAGCCCAATACAGGCGTAGTGCCAGTACCGGATCTGCGTTTAGACAAATTAGCCGCTATTGTGAACCCGCAGCGCGTGCTACCCACCACCATGGAATTCGTTGATATCGCGGGTCTGGTTAAAGGCGCATCCAAAGGCGAAGGCCTGGGCAATAAATTTTTGGCCAATATCCGTGAAACCGATGCTATTGGCCATGTTGTGCGCTGCTTTGACGATGACAACATTATTCACGTTGCCGGAAAAATTGACCCGGCCGACGATATCGACACCATCAATATGGAATTAGTGCTGTCAGATATGGACAGTGCGGAGCGTGCCATTTTACGTGTGAGCAAAAAAGCCAAAGGCGGCGATAAGGACGCCAAAGCCGAAATGGCGGTACTGGAAAAAGTAAAAGCCCATTTAGAGCAAGGTTTAACGCTACGTCAGCTACCGCTTGATAAAGAAGAAAAGGCCTTAATCGCCTATATGAACTTCTTAACCATCAAGCCAACCATGTACATCGCTAACGTGACGGAAGACGGCTTTGAAAATAACCCCTATTTAGACATCGTTCAGGCGATTGCTGATAAAGAAGGTGCCATAGTGGTGCCGGTATGCGCCGCTATTGAGTCAGAAATTGCTGAGCTGGACGACGATGAGAAAGCCGAGTTTATGGCGGATATGGGCCTGGAAGAGCCTGGCCTGAACCGCGTGATCCGTGGCGGTTACTCACTGTTGAACCTGCACACCTACTTTACTGCCGGTGTAAAAGAAGTCCGCGCCTGGACAGTCGCTATTGGCGCCACCGCACCACAGGCAGCCGGCGTGATTCACACCGACTTTGAAAAAGGCTTTATCCGCGCGGAAGTGGTTGGCTACGACGACTTTGTGCAGTACAACGGCGAAGCCGGTGCTAAAGAAGCCGGCAAATGGCGTTTAGAAGGTAAAGATTACATCGTAAAAGATGGTGATGTGATGCATTTTCGTTTTAACGTTTAAGCAGTTTTTGCTGAGAAAAAGCCGTTGTTTAGCGACAACGGCTTTTTTATTGCCTGTGAAACCAGCGTTTTGCATATTAAATCGGCAAACAAACCAACATTGAATTTTTAACGCAAAAAAACGGTTGACGCTATAGGGGCAGTTCTGGATAATACGCGCCACTTGCTTAGGTCAAGTTAGCGTGGCTACATAGCTCAGCTGGTTAGAGCACAGCACTCATAATGCTGGGGTCGCAGGTTCGATTCCCGCTGTAGCCACCACTTTAACTTTACCTGTGCATGCGGGGATGGCGGAATTGGTAGACGCACTGGATTTAGGTTCCAGCGCCGCGAGGTGTGAGAGTTCGAGTCTCTCTCTCCGCACCACTTTTAAAGTGGATGCACACAAGTTTTTGCAGGGGCGTAGCCAAGCGGTAAGGCAGCGGGTTTTGATCCCGCCATGCGTTGGTTCGAATCCAGCCGCCCCTGCCATTAATTTATAGGTTGTGTGGTTTTGAAAACGACATGACACGCCCGTTTTGCAGGGGCGTAGCCAAGCGGTAAGGCAGCGGGTTTTGATCCCGCCATGCGTTGGTTCGAATCCAGCCGCCCCT
>NZ_JBDPJM010000022.1:0-1260 GCF_039871805.1 Rheinheimera fenheensis | reverse complement strand
CCGAGTTACCCATGATCAGTAGACACCTTCTATAGTTAGGTATCGTACCTGACACTGAGGTGCAAGATGGCCAGACATAAAACCCAGGCGTACTCAGAAGAGTTCCGCCGTGAAGCCGTAAGACTGTCTGATTTACCCGATAAAACAGCGACGTCGGTTGCCCAGGAATTGGGCATACATCCCAATCAGATTTACAACTGGCGTGCCCAGTTTAACCGGTTGTCTGATAAGCAGTTTAATAGCCTCAATGGCGTGGATTATTCCAAGGATGAAAGTGAGAAAGTCCGGCAGTTAAAGCGTGAGCTGGACACGCTGAAAAAGGAAAACGAATTCCTAAAGAAGGCAGCTGCGTACTTTGCCAAGCAGCAGGAGTAAAGTACGCCCTGATAAGCGAATACGTGGGGCAGTATACGGTCAGGTTGATGTGTCGGGTGCTGGAAGTCTCCGCCTCTGGCTTTTACCGCTGGCGGGGCCGTAAGCCCAGCCGCAGCTGCGTTAAACGTGAGCAGCTTGAGCAACAGGTGCTGGATAGCTACGCCCGTTACAAAGCGCGCTACGGCGCGCCCAGACTGGTTAAAGAGCTTAATTCGCTGGGCGTAAGCTGTTGCCTGAACACTGTTGCCAGCATCCTCAAAGCCAGAGGAATACGGGCACGTAACGGCAAGGCGTTTCGCTACAGCCCACGCACTGAAGCGATGACAAATGTGGCGGATAACCTGCTAAAAAGACGCTTTGACGCTGAGAAACCCAACGAGCGCTGGACCACAGATATCACCTATATCTGGCTGAAAGACAAATGGTTATATCTGGCTACAGTAATGGATTTATACTCCAGAGCGATAGTGGGGTGGTCACTGGATACCAGCATGACTGAGCGTCTGATTACGCAGGCACTGAAGATGGCACTGGCACGACGGCAGCCGCAGGCGGGCCTGATAGTGCATTCAGACCGCGGCGTGCAGTATCGCTCGACGACTTATCAGGATGTGTTGATGAATGCCGGCTGTGTGCCCAGCATGAGCCGTAAGGGCAACTGCTGGGATAATGCGGCGATGGAAGCCTTCTTCAGCCGGCTTAAAGTAGAACTGATTTATGCCGAGAATTACGACTCGATTGAGCGGGCTAAGTCAGGTATCTTCGAGTACATAGAGATATTTTATAACCGTGTTCGTAGGCACTCAGCGATTGGCTATGTCAGCCCGGCTGAGTTTGAGCGCAAATGCGCATAACCGAGTGTCTACTTTTTATGGGTAAGAACAG
>NZ_JBDPJM010000021.1:0-1308 GCF_039871805.1 Rheinheimera fenheensis | reverse complement strand
CAGCCACACTGGAACTGAGACACGGTCCAGACTCCTACGGGAGGCAGCAGTGGGGAATATTGGACAATGGGCGCAAGCCTGATCCAGCCATGCCGCGTGTGTGAAGAAGGCCTTCGGGTTGTAAAGCACTTTCAGCGAGGAGGAAGGGAGTAGTGTTAATAGTACTACTTTTTGACGTTACTCGCAGAAGAAGCACCGGCTAACTCCGTGCCAGCAGCCGCGGTAATACGGAGGGTGCAAGCGTTAATCGGAATTACTGGGCGTAAAGCGCACGTAGGCGGTGTGTTAAGTTGGATGTGAAAGCCCCGGGCTCAACCTGGGAATTGCATTCAAAACTGGCACGCTAGAGTATGTGAGAGGGGGGTAGAATTCCAAGTGTAGCGGTGAAATGCGTAGAGATTTGGAGGAATACCAGTGGCGAAGGCGGCCCCCTGGCACAATACTGACGCTCAGGTGCGAAAGCGTGGGGAGCAAACAGGATTAGATACCCTGGTAGTCCACGCCGTAAACGATGTCTACTAGCTGTTCGTGGTCTTGTACTGTGAGTAGCGCAGCTAACGCACTAAGTAGACCGCCTGGGGAGTACGGTCGCAAGATTAAAACTCAAATGAATTGACGGGGGCCCGCACAAGCGGTGGAGCATGTGGTTTAATTCGACGCAACGCGAAGAACCTTACCTACTCTTGACATCTAGCGAAGATTGCAGAGATGCAGTTGTGCCTTCGGGAACGCTAAGACAGGTGCTGCATGGCTGTCGTCAGCTCGTGTTGTGAAATGTTGGGTTAAGTCCCGCAACGAGCGCAACCCTTATCCTTAGTTGCCAGCGAGTAATGTCGGGAACTCTAGGGAGACTGCCGGTGATAAACCGGAGGAAGGTGGGGACGACGTCAAGTCATCATGGCCCTTACGAGTAGGGCTACACACGTGCTACAATGGTACGTACAGAGGGAGGCAAGCTGGCGACAGTGAGCGGATCTCTTAAAGCGTATCGTAGTCCGGATCGCAGTCTGCAACTCGACTGCGTGAAGTCGGAATCGCTAGTAATCGCAAATCAGAATGTTGCGGTGAATACGTTCCCGGGCCTTGTACACACCGCCCGTCACACCATGGGAGTGGGTTGCAAAAGAAGTAGGTAGCTTAACCTTCGGGAGGGCGCTTACCACTTTGTGATTCATGACTGGGGTGAAGTCGTAACAAGGTAACCGTAGGGGAACCTGCGGTTGGATCACCTCCTTACCTATAGCTAAATGACGTTGTAAGTGTTCACCCAGATGATTGATTGCATGAGATAGAGCAAACGGTTTTACG
>NZ_JBDPJM010000029.1:0-222 GCF_039871805.1 Rheinheimera fenheensis | reverse complement strand
CAGCGGTTCGATCCCGCTTAACTCCACCACTTCTGGTTTAAGAAACCTGCTCTAAAAATTCAAATATAAGCGCTTAGCGTAAAGTGTTTATATTTGAGTTTAATCTCAAACTGCTCTTTAACAATTTGGCAAGCTGATAGTAGTAAAAAACAAGCTAAGCATACTTCCGAACTCAAGCGGAAGGATTGTGTAGCAAAGCACACTGTACGACACAAAACATTT